>JANLYH010000213.1:0-7901 GCA_031365545.1 Pyrinomonadaceae bacterium
CTGGCCGACGTATTTTTCCAGCGTCTTCGCGGCGACCTGGATTTCCTTGCGCTCCGCCGGAACTTTATATGGCGCACCGAAAACGATCGCTGACAAATCGTTGGCGATCTCTCCCGAAGGTGCGCCCTCCACGTTGCTCAAAACGATGACGGTCACGCGGTCGGCGGGGTAACGCGCGATGTATGACGAAAAGCCGAAGATGCCGCCGCCGTGGGCGATCACCTGCCGGTCGAAACGACTACCGATGCTCCAGCCGTAGCCGTAATTGCTTTTGAAAGGCGTGAACGCTTCATCGAGCGATTTGCGCGAGACGAGTTTTTCTGTGTAGAGCGCCTGATCCCACAAGAGCATATCTCCGATGGTTGAATAGAGCGCGCCCGCCGCATACGCGGTTGACATCGAAATCGGCGCGGCGTTGATGAAACCATCGCTCGTGCGCGCGTAGCCCGCCGCGCGGTTCTTAATGATGCGGACGGGGTTGTCGTAGCCCGTCTGTCTCATTCCGAGCGGCGCGAAAATATTCTCCTGCAAAAAGTCGGCGTAAGATTTGCCGGACGCGCGTTCGATGATTATGCCGAGCAGGTAGTAACCGGAATTGCTATAAGCGAATTTTTCGCCGAGGGCGAATTGGAGCGGCTTGTCCCTGAAGCGCCCGGTCAATTCGGCGGTGGTCGTCTCCACCGCTGCGGTTTTGACGAAATCGGGGAAATCCGTGTAGTTCGGAATGCCGGCAGTGTGCGTCAGCAGATTTTTGACGGCGATCGGCTGCCACGCCGCCGGGCAGTCCGTCAGATACTTGCAGATCGGATCGTTCACACTCAGCTTGCCGCGCTCTTGCAGCAGCACGATTGCCATCCCCGTAAACTGCTTCGTCACAGAACCGAGGCGAAAAACGGTCTGCGGCGTGTTCGGCACATCGAGTTCGATATTTGCCATCCCGTAACCACGGCTGACGACGGGCTGACCGTTGCGGGCCACGAGCACCGAGCCGCTGAAGCGGTTAACACGCATCGCGGCGTTCATGTATTCGTCAACTTTTGCGCTAATCTCTTCCGCCGACGGTGACGGCGCAGCGGCGTTTTGCGCCGGAACAGAAGAAGCGAAAAGTAAGCACAACGCGACGGACGCGATAAATGTATTCACGGAACTGAATTTTTTATACATTAAAACTTTCCCGGCAAGGATCGTAACCGCCTGCCGCAAGCAGGTGGTCTAAGTCTCGGGGGTGGGGCGTAGCAATAAATTAATTAGAATTCGATTCTGAACCCGATCTGCCCTTCCCGTCCTGGCAACACCTGTGTAGCCTGGCCGAAAGGCTGAGTCGGGACCGTCGCTGACTGACCGACTGCGGCAGGGTTCTGATGATTCAAAAGATTAAAGAACTCGAACAGGACTTGCGCCTTAACGCGCTCGCCGATCTTGAACCGTTTGGCCAGACGCATATCGAGATTGACGAAGGCAGGCGCGGTGAAGGCATTCCTCCCAGCACCCGGCCCAAGGTCAATGGTGTTGGAGTTTCCATCGCCGTCCGCGTCACAGACGGTCGCGCACTGCCGGTTGAAGTGAAAGCCGCTCTGCACCCGGAAGATGCCGCTGACCTGAATCTGCCAAGGAAACTGCACCAGCCCGTTGATCTGGAAGATATGATTCACCGCCAAACTGGACGGGCCTTTATCAGCGTCAGGGCCATTGAGAAATGTTCCAGCCTGTGCCACAAACCTGCCGTTAGCTCTGACGTATGACCCGTTCGCGTTGGTCATGACGACGCCATTTTCCGTACTTGACACTACTGGCACGATACCGACGAAGTTGTCCGAAGGGTTTGTGTTAATACCAAGCGAGTTGTCGATGGCGTGGGCAAAAGCATAATTCGCGCCGAGTTGGAACTGACGACTGAGGCGCTTATTGAAGTTGAAGATCAGCCCATCGTAAGTACCCTCGTAGAAAGGGCCGAAAGTCTCGATTTCACCTGCAGTGAAGGGCGGTAAAAAGGTGCGACCCACCACGCGCGACTGGAAGGCGAGATTGCTCTTTCTGATGCCTAGAAGATTTCGGATGTCCCGGTGAAAATAATCCACCTCAATCACCATATCCTTCGTGATTTCACGCTGCACGCCGACACTGAAGCTGCGCGTATTGGGAGTCTTGAAGGTGCCGTCAATAGTGGTGGGATTAAGTCGCGGAGGGAGAACGGCATTATTCAATAGCCCGAACGGACCGAAAGTAAAGTATCCCACCGGTTGTCCGATGGCGGCGCTTGCCTGCGCTGCATACTGATCCGGTGTCAGCCCCGTCAATGCCTGTACGTTGCTTATGGTAATCACCGCGTTAGCTGGAATGGGGGCATGTCCGGCGGCGACCACGCGGTTGAGCCGGTCTGCTCCGATAAGTGGCCCGCCGAACGGGCAAGTGGCCCCCATCGCAGTGATCTGCGCATCAGTCAGGTTGCCGATCAACCCATTCGAAAAGCACCCACCAGGGAGCCCGCTCAAGAGGGCGATGCTGGAAATAAAAGACGGGGAGCCGTAAAGACCTCGCGGAAATATGAGCAACTGCGCAAGTCTTTGATCGGCGCCGCCGAACGCAGGAACATCGCGCGCCAGCCCCAACCGGAACTGATCGTAAAAGACACCGAAATGACCGCGCACGATAGTCTTCGGCGTCACCGCCCAGGCAACGCCCAGACGCGGCGAGAAATTCCGCTTGGTGACGAATTCAGAGTCGTAGTCCCAACGGAGGCCGAGGTTCAAAGTGAGATTATGCCGCAGTTTCCAATCATCCTGCACGAACAGCCCGTGGTAATTGTTCCGCAGATGAATCGCGTTAGCCGCGGGCGTGAGTCCTCCAACCGAGAGGAGTAGAGAAATGCCGCCATTTGGGTTACCGAGCGCGGCAAAGTCAGTCACCGAGGCAAAGAGTTGTTCTTGCAAAGTCTGCGACTCGAGGCCGTCAACTTTCGTCCGCAAGAAGTTCCACCCGAACTTCACCTCGTGGTTGCCAAAGAGCTTGTCGGCGTTGGCTGACAGGGAAGTGTACTTCTGCTTCAGATTCGAAGCCGTCACAGGATTGCCGAACGAAGGCCTCGGTAGATCGCCGAAGATCAGGCAGGTCGCGACCGTACAGCTGGTACTGTACGGGACGAACAACGTCCCCGCCCCGGCACTCGGGTGTGTGGGTCGACTATCGGAAGGCTCGCCCCGATACGCACCACGTAGCGTCACCACCCACGGACTGCTCTGCTCGCCCAACAACATTGTGTCGGCGAACCCCAGCAGCAGGTGGCGTGCGCCGGAATCATTTCGCGTTGACGGCAAACTGGCTGACGCTGAGAGGGGCGAAAATTCCCTGACGACTTGATTGGTATAGTTCAACTCTTCGGTCAGGTGATGACGCCCCAGCTGCTCGTCCAACTTAAAAAAGTTTCGCGTCTCGAAAGTACGCGTCAGGTTGTTGAACGGGTCCTCCTGGGCATGCAGTAGCCCATCAACCACCGCATTGTTGGTGCTGGGGAACTTGAAATCCAGCTGGCGGTTCTCGGTAATCCGCTCTGACGAGCCGAAGAAGAAAACTCTGTCTTTGAGCACCGGCCCGCCGAGCGCCAGACTGTAGTCAAACCTGCGGAGGCGAGACGGATCCGTCTTCGTCACATCCAAAGAGTTCACCCCGTCGAAAGCTTCGTTGCGAAGAAACAGCGACCCGACGCCGTGATAACCTTTCCCGCCGCTCTTGGTGATGACGTTGACGGTTGCCCCCGACGCTTGGCCGAACTCAGCTTTGTAGCCGGTCGTCAGCACTTGGAACTCGGCAATCGTTTCTTGATTGAACTGTGCGGCTGCTCCACCGTTGACCGTGTCTTTGTTCGGCTGTCCGTCAATCAAAAAATTGTTGTTGCCGCTCCGCTCGCCCAGCACCGGGTTAGCGTTATCGCTATTGGGGCTGAATTGCCGGTTGATGGCTACTCCAGGCACAAGCTGCAGCAGATCGAGATAGTTGCGACCGTTAACCGGATACTCTTGAATCTGCCGTGGAGTAACCGTCGCGCCTGTGGCTGACGCATTCGGATCCAGCAGGGGCAGCGTATCCGCGCTAACATTGACCGCCGCCCCGATGCCTCCGACTTGCAGTTTGACGTCGAACCTGGCGACGCGGTTGAGCGTCAATTCGATGTTGGCTGTGCTCGTGGCGAAGCCCGTCCCCGAAATCGTCAAGGTATAGGTTCCCGCAGGTAAAGCGGCGAGCCGGTAGAACCCTTCGGCATCGGTCGTCGTGCTGCGCTCGGATGCGAGCGTCGCACCGCTCGCCTTAACTTCCGCGCCAGCGACCACGCCGCCGTTAGCGTCCGTTACTGTGCCTTCGACGGTAGAGGTGGTGGTCTGTGCGGTTGCGCTCAAGGACAAGAGGTGGAACATGAAGAGAGTGATGAAAAGGATCGCCCAGCCGGAATGTCTCCCCAGCTTGGCTTTGCCCACTTCTCTCGTCAGATTGTAGATTGGTCTTTGGACGGTCTTTCTCATCACTTCTGCCTCCTCTAGAAGAAAGTTACTCACAGCCTCACAATTTAAGATGGTGTAACCTTTGATCCAAATGGCGCCCCGACGCGTCGCTAATGGTTGCGAGTTGTCATGCGCAATTTAGTAAGCGTTTCAGACATGTAGCACGCCCTACAGGCATCTGCTTCAAATGCAGGCGGGTGTATAACACCAAGCGTTGCATCTTGTCAACTAAATTACAACAAGCGTTGCGGCTACAAGTATGCTGTGCTATCTTCGGCCCTAATGCGATACACTTTTCAGACAACGAACAATTTATCTCTGAAAACTAGATTCTTTCGGGGGAGCGAGCGTCCCCTCCGCTGATACGTGGAAAACCCTGCGGACCAGGATTCGGATTCAATGGTAGGCCCGAAGTCTATGGCGGTTCGAACTGAGACGGTTTGGTTTAGAACAAAGAAATGAGCCGCGGCAAATGAGCAAAGGTAGACTGAGAGGAAAACATGTCAGCCAAAAATGAATTGGATGGTCAAGATGGAAATCACCGTCAACCTTCACCTACATCTCTTGAGGTTCGGTTCGCTCAATCGCAACTCAACCGCAGCCGGCGTCAACTGATTAGGACGATTTTGGACAATCACGAGGAGGCCTTTTTTCTCTCGTCTCGCGAAATGGCAAAGCGTTACCACGTGGATGCGGCAACTATCGTGCGCACTATCCAAGCGCTGGGCTACGAACGCTTCGCGGACTTCACTGCAGACCTGCGCAAACATTTCGTTACACAAATCACGCCATACACGGTGCTGAAGGCTGCTACTAGCGAGAGACGAAGCGTGCCTGATCATGTTCGGCACTGCGTGGAAAGAGATACTGAGAATTTGAGCGTACTCAGATCAAGCCTCGATGCGGAGCGGGTAGCGGAATTGGCTAGACGGATTCATCGCTCGCGGCGCATTTTGGTTGTCGGAGTGGATCTGGCAGCGTCGCTGGCATTGTTTCTTGCTTACGGGTTGACGACACTGGGATTCGACGCCGATGCACCCGTCGGGAGCACTGGAAGCCTTCAACACAAGATTGATGTCTTAACGAGCAAAGATTTGCTGATCGCTATCAGCTTTGGGCGGTGCCTCAGAGAGACGGTAGAATCAGTGCTTAGGGCGCGTGCACGTGAAGTGCCGACTTTCGGAATTACCGATGGCAATACCACCCCGATAGCAATGCACAGTGATGCTTTTCTGGTCGCAGCCACAGGCAGCCCTTCTTTCGCTGGCTCATATGTGGCTCCGATGGCGCTCCTGAATTCAATCATCGTCGCCAGTTCGCACGTTCAGCCTAAGCGCGCTCTCGATATGCTGGGCCGAACCGAAGAGGAGTACCGATCAGGAGAACGCTGGTATCGTGAACCTTTACGACCGGTCAACTCTGGTCGCAACGGCGATCAAATAACGCGCGACCGTAATTCAAAACGGTCGCGAAAAACAGATTGAGAGCTCACGTTGACCGTACGATCTTAAACTCGCCATGATGTGGCGACCGTGATCGTGCTTCTATTCTTCTTAGCACCATAGCCTTTCGTCACAGGCACTTTCTCGTAGGGTGATCTGCAACATTATCTTCGCGTCAAAGGAGCGCCCGCGCTGCTACGGACCATCATCAGATGGGGCTAAGATGGTGGCAGGACGTTGATACGTAACCGGACGAAGCGATACCTTGACGACCGCTACGCCAGTAAATACTGGTTCGTATCGTTTGGTAAGACTAGGTGATGCCGATTCCGACGGACTTAAAATCCATTGCGAGTAAGGTTGGGCGCGGCGAGAGAGTCCGAAAAGGATGTGTTTTAGCTCGCCTTCTTCTTCGCTTCAACGCAAACGTGAGAATTAGTCCAACCAAAATGGCTGCGGCTAGTATGATTAAATAAAGATCCGAATCGAGCACCGTTCCCCTTAGGTGACAAAGCACCAGTCTCGGTGACTTAGAGCCTATCAGGCGAAAGCTTAATAGCCGTCCGACGATGAATCAAGGCGCGGTTGGGAGCACGGGAGTTCAATAGGACGGTTGAAAGGACTTGCTACGTCGCTCACGGAGACCTTCTTTCAATCTCTTACTGCCGTACTTTTCGCCGCACGGATTTGCGAGTGATTCCTTGGTAGCTCAATTTACCTGGAAGTCTCTGCGGCAAGTCAAACTCATCATCCACAATGTCTTCCATATGTACGCCAGCGACCCGAGCATATTGAAGAACGACCGATAAATGCGGCTCCGTTGTTCCCCGCTCGAATTCCGAAATACGGCGGTAGTCCATGGTACCTTCGAACCCCAAACTTCTAAGCAACTCCGATTGCGACAGCCCAAGAGCGAGCCTAATCTGAACGAGTGTCTCAGACAAGCGCTCCGGTCTCGTACGCGCCTTTCGTCCCATTAGGAGTCGCCTCCTAACCAGGCGGATATTGCGAGCGCCCCCTTGCGGTTGTAACTATTTAGTGATAGCGACCTCTTCGGTTCGATGATCGCCGTGAGTTGGAATGTTCCATGCTCAATGGCGATGCTCATCACTCGAATCGACGGGCACCTGAGCTACACATTTATCGTACGCTACATTATCAATCACTGAGCGCCACAGCATACCAGACAGTGCCTGCTTTGATAATGACCTAACCATCTCTTGTTTTATGCTGAAGACAACGAGTACAACAGCTGCCTGTTACAACAAGGGTCTTAGCTGCCTGAAGATGGGCGACTTTGCCGAAGCTATCGCGCAACTGAGAACCGCCGCCGAACCGTATTGGGGAGATGAGGAGACGTTGGCGGCCTTATGCCTAGCCATCGATGAAGCGCAGCCAGAAGACTCAACCTTCGATGCCTCAATGGCTAAACTTTGGAGCCTTCCAGACGGTGCCGCGTTTCAACGAGCTTTGGCGATCGACTGCTACCGATGCGGACTGTATCTCGACGCTATTGTTTACGCTGTACGATCCCTTCTTATCGCTCCTGATAACGTCTTAAGCGTTTATGTTCTTGGCCGTTCCTATCTGGCCGCCAGAATGTCTGAAGAGGCGAAGATTTCATTTCTTCGGGCGCTTGAACTGGAGCCAGATTTTGCTATCGCTCGATCCAGACTCAACTCGTTGTCGACCTGCGTACCCGTCGCCCCAGTCCGCGCATCCCTAGATAGCCGGTAACTGTTTGATAAGCGTAATCTGAGATTTGCCCTTCGGCGCAAGCCGACTTGGCCACTGTAGACACCAATGGCGTTGACTAAGAGGAAGACGCGAATTACCGCGAGGCGCGTGGCGGAGATACTTGGATGCTCGCCTAAGACTGTTTACAACGGCGGCGCCGGAACTGAACAGCTGACGCGGATTCAAAACGGCACTCGTCAGATTCGTTTCATTCTTGAAGAGGTGTTAG
>JANLYH010000219.1:0-19735 GCA_031365545.1 Pyrinomonadaceae bacterium
AAGCCGCGATAATCCGGACTCGATTTCATCGCCGCTTCGTTGCTCAAAGGAAAAATCAGCGCATCAACAAACGAAACCCAGCGAAAGCGCGGCGAGGCCAGACCGCGGCCCATCGCGACGCGATTAGCAAACATAGTTTCAATGCCGAGACGATCAAGGACCCACGCGGGGAATCGATCGCCCTGTCCGCGGGCCACGCGTTGTTTTGTTTCAAGCAATTCGCGCAGGTGCGTTTCGCTCATGTCGTCATGCTGGTAGCCGTAAAGTTCGCGCCACGCGTCGACAAACTCCAGATTGCCCGCATTGAGGCGAACAGGCAGGGGAATCGGTCCGATCGCATCAGGCGGCAAAGCGTCGAACTCATCATCCGGTTTCTCGCCGGGCGCTACGTAGCGCAATGGGTGCGCATGGTTGTCGATGGCTTTGATCTTTGCGATCGCCGCAACGAGCTGGCGATCGGGAGTAGTTTGCGCCGCGACGTTGGTGAGAAGCGTGATGATTGAAATAACAAAGAGAAGAATCGCGATGGGTTTTCTCATATGCATTGGTATTGGACGTTGATCTAAGCCCCCTTCGCGGGTTGAATTCTAACTCTTCAGCACCTTGATCGCATCGCGTGCGTAGTAAGTCAAAATAATATCAGCGCCGGCGCGCTTGATGCTGGTTAGCGTTTCCATCATCACCCGCTCTTCGTCTATCCAGCCTGTTTGGGCAGCAGCTTTGATCATCGCGTATTCGCCGGACACGTGATAAGCGGCGACAGGCAGGTCGAATTCCTCGCGAAGCGTTTTTACAATGTCGAGATAGCAGGTCGCGGGTTTTACCATCAGGATGTCCGCACCTTCGGCGGCGTCAAGCTCGGCTTCGCGCATCGCTTCGCGCGCGTTGGCAGCGTCCATTTGGTAGGCACGACGATCACCAAAAGCGGGCGCGCTGTCCGCAGCCTCACGAAAAGGACCATAAAAGCCTGACGCATACTTAACCGCGTAAGCCATGATCGCAACTTGATCGAAACCGGCGTCGTCAAGTGCGTCACGAATGACACCTACCTGGCCGTCCATCATCGCTGAGGGCGCCACCAGATCGGCGCCGGCTGCAGCCTGACTGACCGCGGTACGAGCTAATAACTCCAGGGAAGGGTCGTTTAAAACTTGACCATCGCGCACGACGCCACAGTGTCCATGTGAGGTGTACTCGCAAAGGCAGGTGTCAGCCATGATTACCATCGCGGGCGCAGCGGCGCGGATAGCGCGGATCGCTTGCTGCACAATTCCGTTTTCGTGATAAGCGCCGGAGCCCGCTTCATCTTTTGCTTCTGGCAGTCCGAACAGGATTACCCCTTTAACGCCGAGTTCGCTGGCGGCGGCGGCCTCCCTGGCGATTTCATCAACGGAAAGATTGTGCACCCCCGGCATCGAGGGAATCTCGCGTCGCACCTTCTCGCCAGCGCAGGCAAACAAGGGAAGTATGAAGTCTTCAGCGGCAAGTCGTGTTTCACGAACTAGCGCCCGCAGGGTTTCGGTCTTTCTCAGCCGCCGTGGGCGATACAGAAGATCTGACATTAAAAGGTCCTTAATTGATTGAAGTTTGGGAAGGGAATGATACCTGTGGGTGAATTCGGCAGCAAACCGATTGCGGACGGGTTGAACATCTCAGGGTCGAACGTGGTTCGGCCACCTGCTCGGACAGACAGGAATGTCTGTCCTACTACCAGCGATGATACGCCGGATGTCCCGGCTTCACCGCGACGAAGGTGCCGCGGCAGGTGGCGGTAACTTTGTCGTGCGCGATTAGTTCGCCTTCCACGATCGCGCGGTCTTCTGATGATTCGACTACCCGTGCCACCAGATGGATCGTTGCGTCGGTTGGAGTTGGGCGGCGGAGTTTGATTGTGTAGTCAGCCGTGACTGTGCAGGGAGGAGTATCGAGCCCGTTGCGCTTCATCAAGTGATACGCGGCGGTCCAGTTGCAGTGGCAATCGAGCACAGTGCCGGTGATGCCACCGCTCAGCATGCCTTGAAATGATTCCTGGTAAGTCTCCGGTTGCCAGTCAGCCACAACTTCATCACCTTGCGGGAAGCTGCGAATGTGCAGCCCGCGTTCGTTGGCGGGACCACAACCGAAACATTTCAAATTAGGCGCGTAGGTTTCTTGAATACTCTTCATCTTATTAGTCCAAATTCCAAAGTCTGCGATCCCACAGTCTGAAGTCCATAGAGAGTTCAAAGCCTAGAGACAACCTCCATGATTATTCTCCACTCGGGGAACGCAGACTTTGGACTTTAGACTCTAGACCTTCTCTCAATTTGAACCGTTGAATCTTCCCGGTCGCAGTGTAAGGCAACTCGTTGACGAAAACATACTGCCGCGGCTGCTTAAATCGCGGCAACGCGATGCGCGCCAGTTCCCTTAGACGCAGTTCGCATTCACTGTCGTCTACCGACGCTTCAGAACGCACGACAAAAGCGTTAGCGCAAGGGAGGCCCGCGTCGTCAAAGGCTTCGACTACCGCCGCGACTCTCACACCCTCATGTCGCTGTAAAACTCCTTCGACTTCAACTGGCGACACCCACTGACCGCTGGACTTGAAGCAGTCGTCTGAGCGACCCATATGAAACCAATAGCCGTCGACATCCCTGCGGTAGAGGTCGCCCGTACGCACCCAACCTTCAATGAAAGTGTCGGCCGTCACCTCAGGCCGTTGCCAGTATTGGCCAGCAGCGCTCGCGCCCTTTATCCAAAGGTTTCCTTCAGCGCCGTCCGGTATTGGTTGTCCTTCCAGGTCAAGCAGCCGGGCTTCGTAGCCATGCAAAAGTTTTCCACTGCTCCCATAAACTACATCGCCTTCGTGGTTCGACATCCACATATGCAGCATCTCGGTCGAGCCAATGCCATCGAGCACCGGAACGCCAAAGAACTTTTCCCATTCCTCGCCGATCGCCGCTGGTAACGCTTCACCGGCTGATATGCACAATCGCAGACTCGAGCAATCAAGTGTCGATCCTTCGGGCTTCCTTTTGAATTCATCGAGTAACAAACGGTAAACGACGGGCACGCCGAAGAAGACAGTTGGTTTGTGCTTGGAGAAGACTTCAGCGATGACTTCCGGCGTTGGCTTCTCGCGACAGACGATCGAGGTGCATCCGTTCAGCAGGGGAAACGTGAGGGCGTTTCCCAAGCCATATGCGAACGGCAGGCGGGAAGAAGAGAACAGGCGGTCGCTCTCTTTGAGTCGCAACACTTCGCGGCAGTAAGTCTCATTCGTGTAGAAAATGTGTGATTGGCAGTGGACCGCGCCTTTCGGTTCGCCGGTGCTGCCGGAAGTGTAAAGAATGAATGCCGGCTGATTCTGCTCGGGAAAAGGGAACGCAGGCGGCAACCGTTGCGCTGACTGTTTCATCAAGTTTGTGAAACTCAAAACTTGTGTTAAGGCTTCTGCGGAGTCGTCACGATGCTCGTTTCGAGTGCTGTCCCGGGTCTCACCACGACCAACACAGATAACCTGCTTTAGCTGAGGTAACTTGTTCGCTTGATTCTGGAGCAGCGTGGTACAGAGATCTTCCTCAACAAGAGCGCGGCTCGCGGTAGAGTCGTTCAATACGGCTTGTTGATCTTCGAGTCGCAGGGACATGTTGATGGGAACTGCAATTGCTCCGTAGGAACAGATAGCAATAAAAGCAGCGATGAACTCCGGAGAATCGTACAACAGCAGCGCCACGCGATCGCCGCGCTGAACCCCGAGGACACTCAAGGCGCGCCCGATCGCCAGCGCTTGCTCGCGCAGTTCGGCGTAGCTGATCTGCTGCCGTTCGTACAGAATGGCGGTGCGCTCCGGTGAATTCTGTTTGAAGATTGCGTCGAAGAGGTTCATTTGGCAGCTCGGGTCCGCAAACCATGCAAGTCGCTTTCAGACATGCCGGAGATAATCGGCGGGTGGATTATAATCTCGAAGGCTAGGTTTTCCAGACCGGGTTGCGCGAATCTGAGGTCAGCCAGGAGTGGAAGTTTGCCGCTTCCTGCTTTCTTCGCCGGCCCGGTCTGTGGTAAAAGCCGTGAATTGGTTGTTTGCGGCAATCATGATTAGAAAATGAGAATTACAGCCACAAATTTAACGGTTGCAGTGGCGGTCTTATTCATCGCCAGTCTGTCGTTACCGCCCATTTATTCGTCGCCGATAGCAAGCTATCAGGAAGCTACCGCTGCGCCGCAACAGGAAGGTGGTTGGGCAACGATCAAGACGGACGATGGCATGCTTTTCGTCTGGAATGTGCGCGGCCTCTATTTTTCGCTTGCAGTCAAAGGCAGAGAAATAAATCCGCTGGACGATCCCGACCACATATTTTTCAATGTGGACGGCCACGTACTGCAAATTCAAGTGGCGACAATCGATAAGTTTGCGCCAAATGCGAAAGAGAAGAAACTCAACGACAGAGCTATTCTCGCGGCGCATCGCGAGTGGGAGTCGAAGTATATTGAGGGCTTGCTTAACAGTAAAATCTCCGTACGAACTTTCAACGCCAAACTAAGTAATGGGAACGATGCTTCAATGTGGCAGTTTGATATGCCGGAAGCAAGGAACAGCGAGGCGCAGAAGCAGTTGTATCTGACGCTGGTGGTTAAAGACTACGTTTTGATGCTCAACACCACGGCCAACCCCGCTAATTCGGATGGAGACGGGCGGAAATTTCTGCTGGACACGATTGCGAGTTTGAAGATCAGTCCCACGGCGATCGATATAAAGAAACTGTCAGAATCAATCCGCGCGACAAGCAAACCATAGGGCAAGTGCAGCACTTGGGTGGCGTTACTTCTCGTCCAGCTTCCGGCCCGCGTTCAAGTTATCGAAATTCAAGATCGCGTTGAAGACAAGCATGTAGCTGCCCTTGGTTTGCCCGCGCCAGATCGGATTCGTTGAGAAGAGGATCACGTGGCCGCGACCGAACGGCTCATCAATCACTGCTGCGTGTTCCGCAATTTCATCACCCCCATCAAGCAATCCGGACACAAACAGATCCTTCATGTCAGCGTAACGGAGAACGACGCGTGGGCGCATGTCAGGAGGAATTATTGCCGAGCCGTTGCTGCGACGTTGTTCAGCCGTCAAAGGCGCAGCTTCCCAAGGTTCTGCTTTGGGAGATTCCGGCACCTCGGCTGGCGGGCGGCCCTGCACCGTGTCGGGATCGTCGGGCGTGCCGCGTCCCGTAAAGCGCTGATCGGAGCGGCGACGACCACCACCGCCACCGGCGATGCTACTCAGGTTGAATATCGGCCCGTTTGCGCAATACATCGCCAACGAATCAGCGTAGCCGTAAGCTATCGGGCTCGCAGCGTCGACGCTCTTCATTCGTAGAATGTCGCCGACGGCCCGCAGTCGGGTGGCGCGCGCAATAGACACCCCCGGAGTGAAGCCGTAGTTCACAGCGAAGCTGGCGGTGTCGTCCACCGTGATGAGAACGCCGCCTTGCTGCACAAATTTTTGCAGGTTTGACAGGCCAGCCCAACCGAGGCCCGGCCGCATGTCTTCAGTCGAGTCAATCTTACCGAGGTTTGGCGTGAGCGAGGTTGTTTTCCATGGCAGCGGATTTCCAAAGAGGGGCAGGCCATTCACGACCCTACTCGGTTCGCCTGCACCTGGCCCGAAGACGATAACGTCATACTTCGACTTAAGATTTTCATCGCGAGCAGCGTCCTGCGTGCTGATGTAAGCATAAGGTAGTTGCGCCTGGTCAAAGGCAACTCGCCACCAACCTTCGTCTTGAGTGTTTATCCAGGTGTGCAGCAACGCCACGCGCGCCGTCTTTAGCGCGTGGGTCTTTACTGCGGGTCGGTCCGCGACGGCGTAGACCTGAATGCCCAGATCGGCTGCGGCGTTTTGTACGTCAGCGGCCGACGCTTTGCGGATGATGAAGGAGCCGGGACTAAATTTTCGCCCCGCAGCCTCAAATTGTTCCTCGGCGGCCTCGACGGCTGCATCCTTAAGCCGGAAGCGCAGAGTTACCAGCGCATTATCGGCATTGTGGTTGACTAAATAGATCGAGCCGGAGCCGACGACAGCTCCCGGCGCGCGAACTTCGCTACTCACTCGCTCCATGGGAGCAGCGAGAACTTTCTGATCAACTACCCGAACGACTCCGACGTTGGCGAGCTCGCCCATAGTCCAGGCGGTGTCGTCGTAGACTTGTGTTTGCGGATCGTTCGGCGCCCAGTATTGATAGTCGAGGAGCGCATCGGCTATGCGACTGTAAGGCTGATCCATGCGGATGACGTAAGAGCCGGCGGGGAACGTGCGGGGTTGAGTTTTGGCCTTCACTGGTCTCGACGATGCGGCTGGAGTCTGTGTTGGTGTTGATGCAGGCGCTGGCGATTCCGGCGACGCGATCGCTACGGCTCCCGGTTCTGATTTAGTGTTTAAGGTGAAGGCCGCCGTGGCTCGATGAATCTCGACGCCCTGGGCCTGCAGCGTCCGGAGCAGATCCGCCTGATTGCCGGGACGCGGATCATCACCCGGTAAGACGTAGGCAGCTGGCCCTTCGTTCTCTGGCTTAAGAACTGAGCGTTTGCTCTTCAGGTAAAAATTCTTCAGAAAGAGTTTGCGGTTGGCCCCGAAGTATTGCAGCGAAGTTAACAGCGCGGTTTGCTGATAGTTGTTATTGTTGCGCTGCGACCATTTTGTCTTCGGCAGCGGTGGATTTTGACGATACCAGGTGCGTTGATACTCGCCCGGTGAGGTCGTCCGCTCGAGAGTGTCGGCGCCGCCGTTACCGAAAGTTTCATAAAGACGACTGATACCATTGTGCGTAGCAGCGATGAACATGAGATAGCCGGGCGACCAGGTGTCGAAGTCGCCGTGAGCAAACACGCCCGGCATGCCAAACTTCGTCATCTCCGAAACGTTGTGCCAGCCAATTATTTGCCATTCATCCGTCAAGATCGGATCGAGCCAGGCATTGTATGGTCCATCGCCAATCGTGTTGTCGTAGAGATAGGGAACTGATTCGTGCAGATCGTGAAGCACCTGGGCCTTCCAACCAGTGAAGGTGTTAAGGACGTTGCGCGTGAGCTTTAGCGAAAGGCCGATCGCGTCGCGGTTATTGTCGTGAGCAACGTAGTGTCCCCAGTAGATTAAGGGCGGCACATTTTCGCCCGGATGGGCCAGGTGCCAGTTGTAAATATCAACCATGCGATCGCGTCCATCAACTTCGACGACGGGAGTAATTAACGTCACCACGTTTTCCCGAATCGATTTAACGTAGGGACTGTCGTCAACCGCGAGCCGATAGGCGAGTTCCATCAAGGCTGTGGGGGAACCCGTTTCAGTGGAGTGAATAGTGCCGGTGATGTAATAGATTGGAAACGAAGCGCCGACGAGTTTGTCAGCCTCGTCATCGTTAAGATTGATCGTCCGCGGGTCGGCGAGTTTGGCGAGCCGCGCACGGTTCTCATCAAGGCGCGACAAAAGTTCTTCTGAGGCAACCGCAACCGCAATCATTTCGCGGCCTTCTTCCGTCGTACCAATCGAATAGACCTTTACGCGCGGGCTGGATTTCTCGAGCAGCCGCATGTAGCGATAAATCTCTTCCGAATATGGCAATTTCCCGGGAGCTCCAGCAACGTCTCCCAATACAGACTTGGGCGTGGGTACGTTTGGGGACGCCGGCAAGTAGTCAGTGAGTGGTGAATTGAAGAAAGGCTCGGTGGTGTAATCCCGAATCTTCCGGGTGTATTCCTCATCAATCGGCTGGTTGGCGTCGCGGCCGGGTTTGATCTGACCAGAGACTACGGGTGCGGCAACAACAAAGAGCAGAAAGGTGGCGAGGCAAAGAAAAGTTGATCGTGTCATCCGGTTTCCTCACGCGAGACGGGCGATGTTTATGATTGCGTTGTCCCCAAGGGGAGTAGAAGCTTTTAAGCCAAAGGAAGGGGCAAGTCAAATATTCCTTTACGATGGGGCACGGGATCGAAGAGAGCGGTGCCTGGTTTGAACACTACTGTCGTGTCAACTAGAATTACTCAGTTACTCAACACCTACAGTGAAACTGATGTCAGATCCGGAAATCAAACCCGTGCCTCCAGGAGCTCAATCGCCTGAAGGGCCCGCCCTCGTGCAGATCAAAGCGATCAGCAAGGTGGCTGGTGGCGTTCCTTCAGTCGTCGCTACAGCGAAGAGTACCTGGAGTGAAATGGGCATCACGCGGGGAGTGCGTACCCTGCTGAGGCTCAATCAGAAGGACGGATTCGATTGTCCCGGCTGCGCCTGGCCGGAACCGGATGGCGAGCGCTCGCACGCCGAGTTTTGTGAAAATGGCGCGAAACATGTCGCTGATGAAGCGACGACCAAGCGCGTGACGGCGGAGTTTTTCAAAGAGTGGAGCGTGGTTGACCTCGCCGAGCAATCCGATCTTTGGTTAGGTAAACAGGGCCGACTTACTCAACCGATGGTGCGGCGACGGGGAGCCACAAATTACGAAACGATAAGCTGGGACGACGCCTTTGCACTAGTTGCCAACGAGTTGAATTCTCTAAGTAACCCCGACGAAGCGATTTTCTACACGTCAGGACGGACGAGTAACGAAGCTGCATTCCTCTATCAGCTTTTTGTACGACTGTTTGGGACAAACAATTTGCCCGACTGCTCAAACATGTGTCACGAATCGAGCGGCTCGGCTCTCAGTGAAACAATTGGCGTAGGCAAGGGAACCGTCAGCTTGGAAGATTTCGATCTGGCTGAGGCGATTTTTGTCATCGGACAGAATCCTGGAACCAACCATCCGCGAATGTTGACTGCGCTGCAACGAGCAAAGCGCAACGGCTGCAAATTGGTCCATATCAACCCGCTGCCGGAAGCCGGCATGACCCGATTTAAACATCCGCAGGATTTTATGGGCTGGTTTGGCGCCGGCACCGAGCTGGCTGATTTGTTTCTGCAGGTACGCATTAATGGCGATGTGGCCTTGCTCAAGGGAATGATGAAGGCAGTGTTTGAAGCCGAAGACCGACAGCCCGGCGCGATACTCGATCATGACTTCATTCGCTGTTACACGACCGGCTTCGAAGAATTAGTCTCCTCGATCCGTAAGGCTTCCTGGGATGAACTTGTCGAACAAAGCGGAATAGGTAAAGCCCAGCTTGAGCAAGCGGCGCGGATTTTTGCCGAGTCGGAGCGGACGATCTTCTGTTGGGCGATGGGTCTCACGCAGCATAAGAATGCCGTGGCAAACATTCAGGAGATCGTGAATCTGATGTTGCTGCGCGGCCAGCTTGGCAAACCCGGGGCGGGGCTATGTCCGGTGCGGGGACACAGCAACGTCCAGGGCGATCGCACTATGGGGATCTGGGAAAGACCTACGGACGCTTTTCTTGAAAAGCTTGCCAGTGAATTCAGCTTTGAGCCTCCGCGACGTCATGGTTACGACACCGTAAACGCCATCGAGGCAATGCATGATCGCCGAGCGCGCGTCTTCTTTGCGCTGGGAGGAAATTTTCTTTCAGCCACTCCTGATACTGAATACACGGCGGAGGCGCTTCGACGTTGTAGTCTAACGGTGCAGGTTTCCACGAAACTCAATCGCGCGCATTTAGTCACCGGCGAACAGGCCCTGATCCTGCCTTGTTTGGGACGAACAGAAATTGACGAACAAGCCACCGGCCTACAGTTTGTAACTACCGAGAATTCGATGGCCGTCGTGCAGGCCTCGCGCGGTTTCCTGAAACCCGCTTCAGACCAGCTGCTAAGTGAAACTGCCATCGTGGCTCGTTTGGCAACAGCCGTGTTGGGCTCGCGTTCAAGCATCGACTGGCAGTCGTTGGCTGCTGATTATGATGGCATCCGGGATCACATCGCGCGCGTAGTACCGGGGTTTGACGATTACAATGCGCGCGTGCGCGAGCCCGGCGGTTTTCATTTACCCAACGCCGCGCAAGAAAGAGTGTTCGACACCGCGAGCGGGCGCGCGGTCTTTACAGTTCATGATTTACCGCAAATTAGGCTTGAACCCGGCCAGTTTCTGATGATGACGATCCGCAGTCACGACCAATTCAATACCACGGTTTACGGACTTGACGATCGCTATCGCGGAATCTACAACGGGCGCCGCGTCGTTTTTCTGAATAGCGACGACATAAAAGAGGCAGGGTTTAGCGAAGGAGAAGTTGTTGATCTGGTAAGCCATTTTGAGGGCGAAGAGCGCGTGGCCCGTCGCTTCGTTGTGGTTCCCTATAGCATCCCACGCCGCTGCGCCGCGACCTATTTTCCGGAAACGAATGTGCTGGTTCCGTTGCGCAGCGTGGCCGAGAAAAGCAACACGCCGGCTTCGAAGTCGGTCGTGATTAGTATTCAAGCGTCAGTGGAGAACAGTTGATGACCTTTGAAGACACTGCCAACAGCTTTGCTTCCAAAGCCGAATGTTACGCTCAGCTTGCCGAACAGCTTCGGAGTTTGCTTGCAGGCGAGCATGATCTTATTGCCAACGCCGCAAACTTTTCCGCGCTGCTTTTCCACTCGCTCGCTGAAGTAAGTTGGGTTGGATTTTATCTGCACAAGGAAAACGAACTGGTGTTGGGACCCTTCCAGGGGAGACCGGCGTGCGTTCGCATCCCTATCGGTAAAGGCGTTTGTGGGACGGCTGCGCAGCAACGGCAGACGATTCTGGTCGACAACGTGCACGACTTTCCCGGTCACATCGCTTGCGACAGCGCCTCGAATTCCGAGATAGTGGTGCCGTTAATCGAAGGCGAAGAGTTGCTTGGCGTACTCGATGTCGACAGTACGCAGTTCGCGAGATTTGGCGAAGCAGACGCACAAGGGTTAAATGAACTGGCCGGGATTTTTCTGGCGGCAAGAATGGTAGGTAATTAATGATTAAAGTCCGCAAGGCCGAGGAGCGCGGCCATTTCGATTTTGGCTGGCTAAAGACCTATCACAGTTTTTCTTTTGGCGATTACTACGATCCGCAACACACTCGTTTTCGTTCGCTCCGTGTAATCAATGAAGATTTTGTTCAGCCAGGCCATGGCTTCCCCACGCACGGACATCGCGACATGGAGATCATCACCTACATTTTGCAAGGAGGTCTGGAACACCGCGACAGCATGGGGAACGGATCGATCATTCGCCGTGGCGATGCGCAACGCATGAGCGCCGGCACGGGTGTGACGCACAGTGAGGCCAACCCTTCAGCGGATGCGCCGGTGCATCTGTTGCAAATCTGGATCATTCCCAGGGAGCAGGACCTCCCACCCGAATATGAAGAGAAGAAGTTTTCTGATGAAGAAAAACACAATCAGTTGCGGCTCATCGTTTCGCCCGAAGGCAGCGAAGGCTCAGTTAGGATTCATCAGGATGCAAAGATCTTCGCGTCGCTTTTGGATGACGGGAAGGAAGTCGATCACGCGCTGGATGGCGGACGGAGTGCCTGGCTTCAGGTTGCTGCCGGTTCCGTGACATTGAACGACGTTGCCCTCAATCAAGGCGACGGCGCCGCGGTTAGCCAGGAGTCAAACCTCCGCATAGTTGCACAGGAGTCGGCGGAAGTTTTGCTATTTGATCTGAAGTAAATCAGCCGGAGAATCGAGCTAGTTATGACTGCTGAAAACGCAAGTGAAGTCCTCGCTGCCTGGGAGACTTCCTCTCAATACTGGAATAAACACCAGGCAATGATCGAGCGGATGTACGCGCCTCTATCAAGCGCGCTCATCGAAGAAGCCAGGATTGGTCCCGGGCAAGCCGTGCTGGATGTAGGCGGCGGAAGCGGCGAACCTTCGTTGACAATTGCACCAATTGTTACTGAGTCGGGTTCGGTCACCTACACGGACCCGGCGGCCGGGATGGTGAATGCCGCGCGAGCTGAAGGTGAGCGAAGGAGTCTGCGGAATATCACCTATCACCAATGCGGGGCAGAGCAACTTCCCTTTCGTGATAGTTCTTTTGACGTCGCTGTTGGCCGGATGTCGGCGATGTTTTTTCCTGATGTAGTCGCTGGACTTCGCGAGACACTGCGTGTAGTAAAGCCGGAGGGTTCTATTTCATTTCTGGTGTGGGCTGACAAGGAAGTGAATCCTTTTTTCAGCGTGGTCACCGAAATCCTCGATCGGTTTGTGCAAGCTGAACCAGAAGAACCAGACGCACCGACCGCCTTTCGGTTTGCTGTTCCAGGAAAACTCGCCAAACTGATGCAGGAAGCTGGAGCTACGGACGTAACAGAGCGCAGTGTAACATTCACAATCGAAGCGCCGCTAAATGTCGACCAGTTTTGGGAACTGCGCACCGAGATGTCGGACGCTTTTAGAAAGAAGCTCGCCAGGTTAGTGCCGGATCAGGTAGCGGCAATCAGATATACAGTACAGAAGAAAGTCGGCAGTTATTTCAAGTCAGGTTCCATGAGTTTTCCTGGTTCGGTCCTGATTGTGACCGGCAAGAAACCCAAAGCGATATGATTTGGTGAACTAGTTCTGTCCAGTCGAGGAAAAGCCGGCAAGCTGCTCTGAAGCAAACAAGGTTGGTCATTTCACCTGACCACCTCTCACTCGCCTTCAACCCTGATTCGATAATCACCGAGGCGCTCAATCACCGAATTCGTCACCTCAACGAGTGAGGAACCGGGTGCCTTTTGTTCGATAACAGTCTGAATTTGTCTGATCCAAGCCTGAGTCAGGCAGTCTTTGTATTTGGCTTGGCCGACGCCATGATGATCGAGAAACCGCCAGAGGCCGAAGCGCATCTTCGCGAAAGCCGCGACTGGCGTTGAATGACAAAGGTAGTAGGCCCCAACGGTCAAATGGCTGAGGTGTGTGAATGCTTCCTTACTCGTCGTGCAGTTTTCGAAACCCGAAACAACAGCAACAATCTCTTGCTCGCTTTTGTATTGGTCAGGCATCTCGCTCCTTTCTTAAGTAGGATAGGCATTCCTGCCTGTCCTTGCTTCGTTCATTCAAGCTTAACTGGACAGACAGGAATGTCTGTACTACGCAAAAAACGAGGCGGACCGAATAATCGATCCGCCTCGCGTTTTGAATTTGTACTTATTGAAAGTTACTTGGCTGCTGCCGCATTCGAACGAGCTGTCAGGCGCGACTTGTAGCGCGCGGCCGCATTCTTATGCAACGCTCCATTTTGTACTGCCTTATCGATTGTCGAAATTGTCTGAGGCAACAGTTCCTGAATCTGCTTTGCATCACCCGTACCGATGGCTCCGCGCAGGTTCTTAATAGAACTTCTCAGGCGGCTGCGATTGCCGCGATTGATCTTTCGGCGCGCCTCGCTCTGGCGCATTCTCTTCTCAGCTGACTTATGATTCGGCATGCAATTCTCCAATGTAATTCCTGATTAACGCCTCCTGTTGGGTTCCCCAACCAGTTTACACAATAGCGAGGCGCGCGCAAGTGAGGGAGTATAAGGAGCGCCTGATTTAGTGTCAAGCAGACTGGTGGGCTCGGTGTGCGGGCAGCGGGCCAATATTTGACACCAATTGAAGGCTGTAGTAGCGTCAAAGCCTACAGCATATGTCAGCAATTCCAGCACGCTCACACACACGCAACTTGGTCAATAGGTCATCTCTGAGTTTGTCGCCGGCAGAAAGCGAGCGCGACAGGATTTGAAACAAATCGAACTTCCTCCTCGCGGGCTGGAAACGCTCTTTGGTGTTCACGATCAGAACATCAAATACCTCGAATCACTCCTCGACGTCCGCATTAACGCCCGAGGACAGGACGTCTCCATCGATGGCGGTCCCGAAGACGTAGCCACTGCGCAAAGCATCCTCGAAGACTTTTCAGAGCTCTTTCGTGAGGGCCGTTCTTTTACCGACAAGGAGCTGCGCGAGGCCTTCGCGCAGATTGCCGAAGATCGCGCTTTCAGTTTGCGCGACTACTTTACGAAGTCGCGTTTCAACCCGGCGGGTAAGAAACAAGTTGCGCCCAAGACGGCTACGCAACGGAAATACATCCAGGCAATTCAGGAACAGGATGTAGTTTTTGGAATTGGCGTAGCCGGCACTGGCAAGACTTATCTGGCAGTGGCGCTGGCTATACAGGCGCTGATGCAAAAGCAGGTCAACCGGATCGTGCTGGCCCGACCGGCGGTTGAAGCGGGTGAGAAACTCGGTTTTCTTCCGGGCGATTTGCAGGAGAAAGTAGACCCTTATCTGCGTCCGCTTTATGACGCGCTGTTTGACTTGATCGACTACGAACGTGTGACGAAGTTGCTCGAGAAGCAGGTGATTGAAATAGCGCCGCTGGCTTTTATGCGCGGCCGCACCCTCTCTGACGCCTTCATTATTCTTGACGAAGCGCAAAACACAACCAGCGAACAGATGAAGATGTTCCTGACGCGCATCGGCTTTGGATCGAAGGCTGTGATTACCGGGGACGTGACGCAGGTTGATCTCCCGGCCGGCAAGCGGAGCGGACTGATTGAAGCTGAACGCGTGTTGGCAAACCTGAGCGGGATAGAGTTTGTTTACTTCACTGAGAAAGATGTCGTGCGTCATAAGCTGGTCCAAATGATTATCAAGGCTTACGAGGAGCACACCAACAAGAAGGGCCATATTTAGGGGGGCCGACCGCGCGCGGCCCGGACTTATAGACTTGAGAAAGACTAGCGACACAGCTGCTGCGCCCGCGATTCATCCTCACGGTTTTCTATTCCCAATCGTTGTAAGCTGCGCAAACAAGGGATGATTGAAGTTGTAAACCGACAGCGCAAGTTGTCGCTTGCCTGCCAGCCATGGGAAGTTTTCGCGAGCAAGGCGATGACGCTCCTGCCGACCACGGCCGCGAGCGTAACCATTGCCTTTGTTTCCGATCGCGCGATGCGCGAACTCAACCGACTTTGGCGTCACGAGCGGGGGACGACTGACGTGCTGTCGTTTCCGGCTGGCCAGGCTGAGTTTGAAATGGCGTCAGGCCAGAATCTGGGAGACGTAGTGATTTCGGTGGAACAGGCGGCGCGACAGGCGAAAGAGCACGGGTTAAAGTTGGACCAGGAGATTGCGCAGCTTATTTTGCACGGTCTGATACATCTGTGCGGATACGATCATGCGACTGACGATGGTCAGATGGATCGGTTGGAGCTTAGGTTAAGGAAGCGATTGGGCATCTAGCAGAGGAAGAGGAAAGTTTCCGAATATCATTTCTCGTTTTTCATTTTGCCATTTAGAGTTTGCAAGCTTGAATTGAGTGGTGCGGCGCTCTGGTGCGCCGATGATAATGAGAAATGTTATAAAGGAAACCTTATTCCTGGCGCTGCAGCTATTTAACTATTCACGATTTACGATTGACGGCCTAAATGCAGATTGAGTTCATTCTAGCCCTCTTGCTTCTGGTTGGGTTGTCCCTGCTGGCGACGGTCGATATGGCTTTTGGCCAATTGAGCGACGTTGGTTTGCGTCGCCTGATTTCCGAGGCGGAAGAGCGAGCCAAACTGCGGTCTTCAGCCTTCCTCAAGCAGGTGCTGGAAAATCGTCCTCGTTTCAGTTTTGCCATCTCAGCAACGATTCAGATCCTTCTGGTAGTTATTGCTGTGCTCGTCACTTCGATCTCGCTAAGCCAGTTTCAGCAGGATCGTTTTGTATTGGTCGGCCTGCTGGGTGGTTTGGTACTGGCCGGCATCTTCCGTCAACTGATTCCTCTGTTTATTTCCACCCGCGATCCGGAAGGAACATTGTTGTTTCTCCTGCCGGTGATTCGCCCGCTGCTGCCCTTGATGGCTTTCGCTGCGGATCCTTTTCACCGTCTGTTTGACCGCTCGCGTCGTAAAGAGCAGGAATTGGAGAACGGCGACGAAGATGAAGAGCAGGATGCGGGCGATGATATACAGGCATTGATTGACGTGGGCGAGGCCGAGGGAATACTCGAAGAAGAAGAAGGCGAGCTGATTCATTCGATCATCGAGTTTGGCGACACCCGTGTGAATGAAGTGATGACGCCAAGGCCTGACATTGTTGCGGTAGCCGCCGAAGCGACCGTGCGCGAGGCCCGCGACATTATGATCGAATCGAAGTACTCAAGGCTCCCGGTCTACCGCGATCAGATCGACAACGTTGAAGGCCTTATCTACGTGCGCGACCTGCTGCAGCGTTGGGCTGAAGGCGACGTAGAGGGGAAGATTTCACCGCTGGTGCGTCCGGTTTATTTTATTCCAGAGACCAAGCCAGTTGCGGACCTGCTGGAGGAAATGCAGAAGGCCCACGTACAACTTTCGATGGTTATCGATGAATACGGCGGCGTCTCGGGATTGGTCACGGTTGAAGACATCCTCGAAGAAATAGTCGGCGAGATCGAAGATGAAGATATCGCGGGCGAAGAGCTGAACGACATCGTCGAACAGGGCGAAGGATGCTTCGAAGTTTTGGGTTCTACCGAGATCGGAAAGATTGAGCACCTGTTTGACATGGAAATAGAGGCCGACGATTTCACGACCATTGCCGGGTTGGTCATTAATGAGTCGGGGAGAGTGCCGCAACCGGGTGAGCATCTGACCTTTCGTGGACTCGCGCTTGAAGTGTTGGAGGCAGACGAGCGACGCATCGGCCGGCTGCGCGTCAAGCGAGACGCCGGCGATACCTCCAACGAGATCAGCCATTCAACAAAAACTCCGTAGGTGACCGACAGCCAATGGCAAAACGAACAAGCAAGTTCTTAAAAGGACGACGAATTGATCCGGCGCCCATAACTCCGAAAACAACTATCGCGGAACTGGTCGACGGGGCGTTTATAGCTTACAACGGCGCGCGTTTGCGCGAAGCTTGTCAGCTCTTCACGACGAAGATGCTGGAACCAGAAGTGACCATCGGCATGTCGATTACGGGCGCGCTCACGCCTGCAGGCTTAGGAATGTCAGCGCTCATCCCGCTCATCAAAGCCGGCTTCGTCGATTGGATAATTTCCACGGGCGCGAATCTCTATCATGACACTCATTTTGGTATTGGCCTGGTCATGCGCGAGGGCAGAGCGGACATCTCCGACATCGTGCTGCGGGAAGAGGAGGTGGTTCGTATTTATGACATCTTCTTTGACTATTCTGTGTTGCTGGACACCGATGCTTTCTTCCGCCAGATAATTGGCGGAAAGGAATTTCAGAAAACTATGTCCACGGCCGAGTTTCATTATCTGGCCGGGCGCTACGTTCATGAGCGCGAACGCGCCTTAGGCCTGAAAGATAAATCTCTGCTGGCGGTTGCTTATGAGTATGCAGTACCGATTTACACGTCGTCTCCCGGTGATTCTTCCATCGGCATGAATGTGGCGGCGAAGACGCTGCAAGGAAACAAACTGGCCTTTGATCCTTCGCTGGATGTGAATGAAACTGCGGCCATTGTGTTGGCAGCGAAGCGCGGTGTCGGTGCGGCAAAGCCTGGCAAGGGAAAGGGCCGGGGCAAGACGCAGCCCGGACGGTCTGCTTGCTTTATTCTTGGCGGCGGTTCACCAAAGAACTTCCTGTTGCAAACGGAACCCCAGATTCAGGAAGTGCTGGGCATTGACGAACGCGGACACGATTATTTTCTGCAAGTGACTGACGCGCGACCTGACACCGGTGGTTTGTCGGGCGCGACTCCCGGCGAAGCTGTGTCGTGGGGCAAAGTGGATCCTGAGCGTTTACCGGATGCAGTTGTTTGTTATGTCGACTCCACGGTAGCGCTTCCGATCATTACAGCTTATGCTTTGGCTAAACATCAGCCGCGCGAGCCGAAGCGACTCTACGATCGCCGCGACGAATTTATGAAGCTGCTCCGGTCTGAATATGCAAAGTCAAAGCGGCGCTGATATCGATAGCCAGCGCCGGATTGCCGACACACAGATGAAAAAGGAACCAAGCGAACATGGGCTTAAAGCCAGCTACCGGGTACAAAGCATTAAAGTATGACTGCGATAAATGTATCGCCTATTGTTGTTCGATCTACGACCGCGTTCAGGTTACGCCGCGTGATGTCCGCAGGCTCGCGGCTCATTTTCGTGTGTTACCGGAGGTTGCGGCGCAACGGTTTACCAAGGCCTTTGGCAAAGAGAGAATTCTGCGGCGCAAGGCTGACCGTTTGTTTGGACAGGCTTGCACATTTCTGGATCAGGGTACGCGGAAATGCACCATCTATAACGCGCGACCGCTGGTCTGCCGCGAGTTTCCAACTACGTCGCGCTGCGCTTACTACGACCTATTAGAATTTGAACGTGAGCAACAGGACGATCAAGACGCAATCCCTCTCGTAAAGATTACGTTTAAGAAAGGCAAGGGCAAGAAGTAGAAGAATATTTGTGACTGCCCGGGGCTGAATTATGCAAACGTTGTTAGCCGGCATGTTGGGTAAGAAGATCGATGTCTACTGCGGTGGGGCATCGAGCCTGCGTGGGCAAGTCCTGAAGGTCGAAGAAGGCGTACTGCACCTGAAGGACAGTGACGGCAAAACCTGTTACGTCGCGATAGATAAGATCATGGTGGTATGGGAAGCTAAAGATGAAGAACATCGCGCGGGTTTTGTAGCTTCGAGTCCAGCCGAGAAGTAAAGAGATCGGACCGTAAGGCGGTTTGAAAGGAAAACGCCGGCGCTTCGGGAGCGCTCGGCGTTCTGTTTTTTGCGGATGTCTTTTGTTTAGTCAGTTGTCAGCGGTACCGGCACGGGCACTTTCCGGAAACCATCGATACGCGAGAGCCAGTAGTCGTTAAAAGGTGAATAAACCACGCCATGATGGCGCGAAGCGTGGTAGAAACCTTTATCGTCAACCACGATCCCCACGTGGGCAAGATTGCTGAAGAAGACCAGGTTTCCAAACTTATAGTGCTCTTCGGAGTCCGGCGCCGCAAAGCGACTCCACAAAGTTCGGGCACTGCCGCGTTCAAAGTTAATTCCGGCCGATTGATAAATACTCCAGACAAAGCCAGAACAGTCGAATGACGACGGACCGGTGGCGCCCCAGTGATACGGAGATCCGAGCCGTTCCTCTATTGCCGCGGTGAGCAGTTGCTGTATTTGCAAACTGCCGCTCTTCGTCGACCAGGGCTTTGCAGCCTTGATGTCTTCTGCTGAAGCAAGGGAAACGATGACGGGGTCATTATCAAGAGCGGATAAATCGTAAGTTTGGGTATTTTGCGAGACCTGGCGCTGGCGAATTCCGCCATTCTGCGCGGTGGCCGTCAGCGGAAGCGCGAGGGCAAAGCAGGCCGCGAGCGTATAGGGGAACAGTTTTTTACACAGCAAGGGGTTCGAGCTCTCCTTAAATTTTTCTTCTTCGTGAGGGGGTACAACCTGAAGGCAAGAGCGATTCTAGTTGCCGAAAGCACGGTGAACAAGCGGCAATGTGACTGTTTCGTGACGAATCACACGTGATTGAAGAGACGAACCAAAAGAGGTCACAGCCTTTTAGCGGAGAAACTAACTTATACAAGGCCTTTACGTCTTAAAATATTTATCTTCAAACACAGTCAGTCAATGTGACGGCGAATTCTCGGCGAATCTCAACGACTCTTGGGCAAACTGCGGAAGAGATTCAATGCGAATAGCAGTGTAATGGCGAGGATCAATCGGTCCACTCCTTCCAGCATTTGTAAGTGGAGGAAGACAGTCAATACGAGGTGATTTCCTCGGCTGACATCCGAAACGCTTCAGGAACCATGTGAAGCGGCGTGATAGTTCAGCCCGACCGTGATTATTTTTTGTAGCAATTGGTCGTAGGGCAGTCCGCTATGGGCGGCGGAGTCAGCAAAGTCTTCGCCGGAAGCGATCTGAGGGTTTGGATTCGCTTCAAGCAG
>JANLYH010000018.1:0-35415 GCA_031365545.1 Pyrinomonadaceae bacterium
GCTTGCTGGAACATCTTGTAAACGCCCGCAAGCCGCTTCTCGATATTCGCACGCCCCTTCTCGCGAGAGCCAAAGGCGTTCTCCCAATCCGCGTCTTCGACAAAGCTCATCGCGTAAATCCTGGCATCGCGCTTCTCAAAAGCCTGCTCGAATTGCGCCAAGACTTGACGGATTGCTTCCTCTTCCTTAGCACGTGATGCACTAACCTTATCCTCCTGCCCGAAAACCGCCGGGGCGATGAAAGAGACAATCGCAACGATAGTCACGACAAACAAACAAGTGGTGGTCAGAAGTTTTTTCATAATTGTTGCCTTAATCTTCATGCGAAAATAGCAGCAAGGTAGATGACGCCTACGAAATACCACACACCAACAATCGGGCCGCACAGGCTGATGGGATATGGCAGTGGCGCCACGAATTTCAGCACTGATCCGGCAAGCCCAAGAGCCGTGAGTATCACGGGCACCAGGAAAATTGTTCCGACCACCGGCAACACACCGTGCACCAGCCAATTGAATTCCTCTCGCCGATATCGAAGGTAGTACACCATACATGACACGTTAATCAGCATATAGACCGCGATCGGGATCGTCGTACACAGCGTGGCCAGCAGAATGAAGCCGTTCACCGGCCCGAATAAGCCACCGAAGATCGCGCCAAGCGCGAGTGTGTATGCAAATTGCGTCAGCACCGCAATGTGCGGTGACCGCCATCGTGAATGTGTGCGCGATAGCGCACTTGGCAGAAGATGTATCCGGGCCATGGCAAACCAGGTTCGAGTCGCCGCATTGGAAAAAGCGTTTTGACCTGCAAAATTTGAATTCAGTACCGCCAGAAACACGACCAACCATCCCACACCCCAGACCGAACGTGCGAGGGCAAACCACGGACTACCGTGTTCCGGCGAGGCCGCGAACTCTTGAAAATTTGCGGGGCCGAACATGACGGTGGCCGCGTAGGTCGTGACGACGTAAAACGCGCCGATTGCGACGCAAGCCAACAAGGTAGCGCGTGTGATGGTGTGTTTCGGATCGCGCGCCTCTTCAGCCAGCGGGGCGGCCGCCTCGAAGCCGACGAAGGCTTGAACTGTATACACGGCGGCGGCGAAGACTCCAGTGATACCGGCGTATCCCTTCACGGTCGCGAGGCTGAGACCGAATGGCGCCCAGGTGTTCGAGCGGCCTGCAGCCACAATTAAAGACGCGGCAAGAATGACAAAAACACAAATCTCGACGGCGCCCAGAATCGTACCCGCCTTCGCACTCACCTGAACGCCGAAGTAGCCCAGCAGCAGAACAAGGAACGCGGCAGCGACGAACGTTGCTATCCAAATTATTTGGAACATCGTACCCGATCCGCCTGTCAGCACACCGGCAATCTGCACACTGGTCATGAGCGCAATCGCGGGACCCCACGTGGCCGCGGCGAGCGCGTAGCCCCAACCCACCAGGAAACCGATCGAGGGATGAAGAGCTCGTGCGGGATACGTGTAGATGCTGCCGGCCGACGGAAGGTGCTTCGCGAGTTGACCTATCGAGATCGCGACGGTCAGACACGGAATGAATGCGAAGAGTACGGCCAACGTGAGAGCGCCCCCAGCATACGCCGCGCCTACCGCGACTGAGACAGCCAGCGCGCCAGCCGGTGCCATCGCTGTGATCGACTGAAACAGCACCTCACGAATGCCAATCGCTCCGCGAGCGAGGTTGGACTCAGTGCTTACTTCCTCTTTCATTCGTGGCCCTCAGTCGTGCTGACAACTTCAGGACGTCGCACCATTGTCCAAAGCGTCGGTGCACCCCGAAACGGCTTCGCCTCAAACTCAAGCGCAAAGCCGAGACGTTCGTAAAATTTGTGCGTCGCAGGAAACGGAGTTTCCAGGTAACACAAAGTATTCTGTGCATCAGCCGTTTTCAGAACTGGCGCAAGCAGTTTCTCACCCAAGCCAGTCCCTTGACGGTCAGGTTCAATGCCGACGAAGGCGAGATACCAATGCGGCTCGGCCGGATGGAGTGAAGCTGTTTCGGCAAAGCCCCCGTAGAGATCGTGAGACCGCCTGGGGAATAGCATCCTGACGACCAGATGATCTGCCTTCGCACGTAATCTCTCCGCTGCACCTGGAACGAGAGCATGAGGAGGTGCCCACACAGCGACGCCTATCAAATGCTCTCCCTCCCACGCGCCATAGACGTATCCAGCGTCAAGATGCTCGTAGATAATCGCCCGAAAGAAGGCTGGGAAGGCAACTCGCCGTCGGCGCGGCGCGGCCAGGAAATGCGTGATGATCGGATCTCCCGCAAATGCGCGAGCGAGTAGCCGACCGGCATCGCGCACGACTCGTTTCGGCAAGTTTCTAATCGCGACTGTCACGCGGTTTCATCCAAAAGGCATCCATAAACAAATTTACGCGACTCGATTCGGGAAGCCGCGTAAAAGAAGTGTCGCTTGATGTAACCCCAACCTAAATCGCGAGCCCGGGCTAGCGGAGGTGTTAGATTGCTTCACACTAGAGAGTCTACAGAATCTTCTGCAACGTAATGCTGGTCATTGGTGAGGCGCCACCGGTGCGATTGTAGGAGAGCCAGTAGCCCGCTTTGGGAAAACGCACCATCTTATACATCGAACCATCGGGTTTGGATTCAACGTCAGAACCAAAGACCTGTTTTCCGGTCGGCACGCTGGCGTCAGTGGAAAGGAAGTCAGCCGATATCGTGACCACTTTGTGCGTTGGGTCATAAACAATTTGCGCAGATTCGTTGTCGCCAAAAACGAAAAAGTCCTGGTCGTCACCTTTATCTTTTGGTGAGCCGAGTTTTTTGCGCACCTCGTCGGCGGTCATTCCGAGTTGCACGCCACGATATTCTTTGAAGACCCCAGATTCCTCTGGTGGGGCTGGGGCAGTGGACTTGCGTTGCGCCACTGCGCTACCCCCCAAGAGGAGAAGACCGCTCGCCGCGATAATGAGCGAGATGAAGCGAGCCCGAGTGGGCGAATGGACTTGTGCTTTGCCAAGCGGGATCAGGGGGGTTGATGCGCTCATCGGTAAATCTCCTCTTGCAGGAAAGCGCCAAAGGCGCCAGCGGATTCAAAGTTACGAAGGTTTCGGCGCCGGACCCGCGCCAGAGGGAATATTTAGTCCGACCAAGTGCGGACAATATCGCCAACGAATCGCCCTTGTCAATGCCGTTTCCGCGTTTCGCGATGGCCCATTTCCCAGAATGGAACCACAGCGGATGAATCAGCTATTGACCGCGATCAGAATCTGGCATAAAAATCAGGAGGCTTTACAAAATAATTTGACTTGAAATTGGCATCACTAAACAAAGGAGTGGATCAATGAAGCAAAAAGCTTTTTTGGGTGTTCTGTTGCTGGTGGGTTCTTTGGTGTTTTTGAGCGGCTGCGAGAAGGCGGCTGAAAACAGCACAACCCCGGTAGTCAGCCCAACAGCAGAGACGGTAGACACGGCCGCGATCGAAACGGAGTTGATGAAAATTGAAAACGATTGGCCGCGAATAATTAAGGAGAAGGACGTTGCAGCGGTTAATCGAATCGAGGCGGACGATGGCGTATTTATTTATCCGGACGGCAGCGTTGGCGGCAAAGCCACGGACGTTAAGGATATGGAGACCGGAGCACTAAGCGCCGACTCATGGGAAGTCGTGGACCTCAAGGTAAACGTGCTCGGCAGGGATGCGGCGGTTGTTAGTGGCCGCAGCGTAGTGAAGAACGGCAAGTACAAGCTGCCGGACGGCAAGTCGCTGGATATCAGCGGGCAGTATCGCTTCATTGATACCTATGCTCGGCGCAATGGAGAGTGGAAGCTCGTGGCCGGAGCTAGTACTCCGATTAGAGAGCCGGGCGCGACTGCCTCGCCGATGGCGAGCCCTGCAGCGAAGGCGTCACCAGTCATGATGGCGTCGCCGGCAGCGATGGCTTCGCCGGCCATGAAAACACCAACGGGGATAAAGCCACCAGCCGCGATGAAACCAATGGTCAAGCCGACCCCTTAGCAGGCGTCAGCAAGCGACCTATTTCAGGAGAGGTTGTGATGGGACCGAGCATTCGCTGCCGGCTCGTCACAACCTCCGCCTGATACTGGACAAAGACAAGCTGATTTCTTCCGCGCGCTGGTTTTCTTGACTATTTACTTCATTTGGAATAGAACCCACCTGTTCTACTATCAACTCCCGGAGTCAGCCCATGAAAAAGATCTTCGTATTAGTGTCTGCCCTAATCATGACTGCCGCCTGCGGCGCGCCGTCAACCAATGAACCTGTCCGACCAGCGAATACGTCTGCCGAAAAACCCACACCCGCTCCGGTAACGGAGGCCGACGCGATCGCTAAAGAAAAAGCCATTTGGGACACACTCAAGAATAAGGATTACGCCGCCTTTAACAACATGTTGGCTGACGATGAATTGGAAGTAACTCCCGAAGCAGTCGTTGATAAAGCCGGATCAACTGCCATGGTGAAGGATTTCGAACCTTCCGAAGTTACTTTCAGTGACTGGAAGTTTCTGTCGCTAGACAAAGACGCATTCGTCGTGACTTACACTGTAGCCGTAAAAGGAAAATTCAAGGGCAAGGAAATTCCGGCTGCGACTGGGTCCGCCCGGGCGAGTTCAGCCTGGGCCAATCGCGATGGCAAGTGGCTCGCGGTTTATCACCAGGAGTGTCCGGTGAAGCCGCCGGCGCCGCCCGCAAAGGCAGCAGCCAAGGAAGCCACAACGCCGGCCGCAACGCAGGCGACGCCCATCGCCGGACCCGATGCCATCGCGAATGAAAAAATGGTTTGGGACACGTTCAAGACGAAGAACTACGCCGGGTTTGCAGCTTTGTTGGATGCGAGCTTTATCGAGGTTGAACCCGATGGAGTTTATGACAAAGCCGGGACCCTTAAGGCAATTACCGGGTTCGATGTTTCGAAAGCGGAGTTGAGCGATTGGAAGGCAATTAAGATTGATGACGACGCTTCGCTCGTAACCTACACTTACAAGATGGCAGGCCAGCCCGGTGATGGCGAGCGCCATACCAGCATCTGGACAAAGCGCGATGGCAAGTGGGCGGCGGTGTTGCATCATGGCGGTACTCCCGTGAGGATGCCAGCGGGGATGGTCATGCCTTCACCGTCGATGAAGGCTCCCGCCAAGTAGCTGTAAACGCGCGAACGCGGATCAACAAAAGGGCAGGGGCTGCGCGCCTCTGCCCTTTTTAGTTCCAGATGCCCGGAATGACTGTCGCGCATGACGGGCATCTTCCGTTTGTTACGCGAACCTTATGGATTAGGTAACCGTGACGTTCGACGAGCAGTTCAGCACACGAAGGACAGTAAGTGTTTTCCCAGCGCCCGACTTTGCCCGGAAGATTGCCGGCGTAGACGTAACGCAAACCAGCGGCGCGTCCTATCTCGCAAGCGCGGGTCAACTGTGCGGCTGTCGTGTTTTCGTTCTCGGTCATTCGATAGTCCTGATGAAACGCCGTCACGTGCCAGGGAATGTCTGGCGAAACTGACGCGATCAAATCCGCAGCGCGTTTGAGTTCGTCCGGAGAGTCGTTGAAGCCCGGAATCACCAGCGTTACAATCTCTTCCCAGAAGCCACGTTCGTGGACCATCTTCACGGTGTCGACAATATTGTCCAGCACACCGCCAAGCTGGCGGTAATTCTTGTCGCTCATCGTCTTCAGATCGATCTTGTAGCAATCAGTCCAGGGACGAAGGTAATCGAGCACCTGGGGTGTCGCGTTGCCGTTGGAGATGAACGCCGTGCGCAGACCTGCGGGCCGCGCTTCCTTGAAAACTTCCACGGCCCACTCCGCCGTGATCAAAGGCTCGTTATAACTACTGCCAACCAGCGAGGCGCCGTAGGTTTTGGCCATCGCAACCAGGCGCCGCGGAGTTACCAGTTGCGGCGCCGTGCCGGCGGCGTCGTCGCGTAGAGCCTGGGACGTTAACCAGTTTTGACAATAAGCGCAGTGGAGGTCGCACCCGAGCATTCCGAAAGTTAGCGTGTCGGAACCCGGCAGGACATGAAAAAAGGGTTTCTTCTCGGTGGGGTCACAGGCGAGCGCAGCGACGTAGTTAGCCGGCACGCGCAGATGCCCGCGTTCGTTGAACCGCACTTTGCAGATGCCGCGCTTGCCGGCGTTGATGAGACAGCGATGGCCGCAGGCGTAACACTTCAAAGCGCCATCGGGCAGGCGCTCGGTCAATTCCGCGGCGCCTGCCACGGTCAACGCGTCCAGAACCTCGGCTAACGGAGCTGACTTCGTACTAATAGGCATGCAAAAACTTTTACGCGATGGCTGATTTGTGCTTGACGAATTATACTCCTTCTGACCACTGACCACTTGACCACAATGATCATCGAAGAAATTACAGTCACGGCGTTTCAACAACACACTCGCATCCTCGGCTGCGAGCAAACCAAACGTGCGATTTGTATCGATCCCGGTGACGAATCAAAAGAGATAGTTGCAGCCATCGACAAACACGGTTTCGAATTGCAGGCGATTGCTGTCACGCATGCACACCTCGATCATATTGGTGGCGTGTCTGCGCTCAAAAAATTAAAACCGGCGGCTGCGATCATGCTTCACAAGGCCGACGAGTTTATCTACGATGCGCTTCCGGAACAGGCCGCTTGGCTAGGTATTCCGCGGAATCAATGGGCGGCTTTCGGAATGGCTTTTGAGGCGCCGCCGAAGGTTGATAGCTATTGGGAAGACGGCGAAACTTACCGCGTCGGCAACCTCGAATTTCAGGTGATCCATTGTCCCGGACATACCCCGGGCCACGTGGTCCTGTTTGAGACTAACGAACGAAAAGTTTTTGTAGGCGACGTGCTTTTTGCGGGTTCCGTCGGCAGAACGGACCTGCCAGGTGGATCTACCGAGCAACTGCTCGACTCGATTATGAACAAGCTCCTGCCGCTGGGTGACGACGTTGAAGTTTATTCGGGGCACGGACCGGTGACTACCATTGGCGAGGAGAGAAAATTCAATCCTTACCTTACTGGTGCCTACAAACTCGGCGCCGGCAGGTTGTAGAATCAAGTTCAAGCTTTAGCTTGCTGCTCTTGTGAGAAAGGCAAACTAGAGTTTTGAACTCTGAACTGCTTGAACTTTGTTCGGACGCTGTGGATTACTTCTGACCGCGCAGCCGGCTTGCCTTGAGCTCTTCCCACTTCTCTTTTTGCTCGCCATCGAGCTGGCTGGGCAGGGTTTCCACCGGAATACCATTTTGCTGGCAGAAATGGCGCCAGAGGATGAAACGCAAATCAAAGGCGCCGGTTTCGTCGGAAATGATGTTGTCTACCTGAGGCGGTTCTTTCTGTTCCTTGCTCATTAGTCTCTCTTCTTCGCAGTCGGATTGAAGAGAGTTTAGCAGCTTTCGCAGAAATAGTTGACCCTGCGGGTGCCGTGGGTTAGTTAAGTTTGCGGCAACTGCCCGTAGCAGATATTACGACGCGCTCAGAAGATAGATTGAGCCGGTGGGGACTTGTACACCACTTTTCGGTTCCAGCGTGATAGCAAAGACGGCGGCGTTGCGGGCTACTTCCGGAATCTGGTCATCCAGCGTGCCATTTCCCGCGGCGTCAGTGGTAAACACCCTGCCCGGCATTTTCTTGTTGTCCTTGATGAACCAGAGTTGGTACGCCATTCCCTCCGGCGCTGCAGGCAAGCCTTTGGCCATCAACATGGCATGTCCATTCTTGTCGTACGCAAGCATCGCATGGGCGCCGGGTGCGACAGTGGTGCCGGCGAGTTTAGCCATATGAGCGTCAGGTGAAGTCAATAAATCGCCGATGGCGCGCTCACGCTCCAGTTGCGTTCGTGCCTGGTTCATTTCCGCGGTGAGCCGGGCAAGTTCGCTCTGGTTGGATCGGTTTTCGCGCCAGAGCGCAACCAACGAGATGATCAAAGCTGCAAAGACTACGGTAGCGGCGATGGCGCCAAAGGATCCGAGAGACGCCCAGACACTTCTGCGCGGCCGTTCAAACTCGAGTATTTTGCTTTCGCGTAAGGAGGAAACAGGGATCAGTTCCGCCGGATTCTCGGCCAAACTGGCGCTACTCTTGGTCGCCCGCACATTGGCGAGTATCCGCTCGCGCACGTGTGCACCTGGCTCCAGCGGTTCCGCGTCCAGGGCCAGCAGGGCTGCCGTATCCTCCCACGCGATCATTTCCAAGCGGCAGGCGTCGCAGCTCTCAAGGTGAGAATTCAACACGCGAGCGTCGACTGCATCCAGCGCAGTCAAGGCCTTCGCGGTCAGCAACTCACCATATTGTTCACAGCTTTCCTGACTCATGTTTCTTTCACGCTAACCGAAATTTTCCAACTGTGACCCCAGGAGCGAGCGCAGTTTGATCATTCCAGAACGCATACGCGTTTTAATCGTACCGAGCGGAGCGTTTAACTTCGCGGCTATCTCCGATTGTGTCAAACCATCAAAATAAGCCAGCACCAGTGTGCGTCTTTGCTCTTCAGGAAGTTCACTCAGGGCCCGGCGCACCACCTGCTGTTGGACAACCTTTACCGTGTCTGACAATGCGTCCGAGACTGCTTCGGGTTGTTCGCGGGCGGCGCCCTCTGCCAAACGCTGACGAGCGGACAACTGGCGGAGACGGTCAATGGCGCGGCTGCGGGCCAAAGTGACCAGCCAGGTAAACGGCCGGCCCCGTTTCTCATCAAAGTCTTTTGCGCGCCCCCAAACCTGAATGAACACATCCTGCAAAACATCTTCCGCTTCTTCGCGGCTATTCAATATACGGACGAGCAGGCCAAATAGGATTACCCGATAAGCGTCATAAAGGCGCGCCAAGGCCGCTTCATCACCGCGCGCCACGGCATGAAGCAGTTCAACGTCCAACAATTCTGCTGATTCGGGTTTTACTCCCTGCGACATCTGATCTCAATCTATATACGGGTGCTGCATGATAACAGGATTGCAGGGGGCGACATCAAACTCACGCGGGGGGGTCTAATAAAGTAAAACAAAGGATTTGTCAGGTTGGGGGCAAAGTTTCAAACAAACTTGAACTTCGACCCCCGCTCAAGAACCCAAAGCCGGGACTCTGCACACCGGAAAGCTTGGACCAGCCTCGCGCGGCTACGCGACTGTGATCTCTTCGCTCAGATAAACATCCTGAATGGCATTTAGCAATGCGATGCCTTCGCTCATTGGCCGCTGAAACGCTTTACGACCGGAGATGAGACCGGTGCCACCACCACGCTTGTTGATGACCGCCGTCCGCACCGCTTCGGCCAGATCGCTAGCGCCTTTCGACTCGCCACCGGAATTAATCAAACCACAGCGACCCATATAGCAGTTGGCCACCTGGTAGCGAACCAAATCGATCGGGTTGTCGGTGGTGAGTTTCTCGTAAACCAGTTTGCTCGTTTTGCCGTAAGTTTTCCCAAGCTGCTTTTCAACCGCCAGGTAGCCGCCATTTCTTTCCGGCAGTTTTTGTTTGATGATGTCAGCTTGAATTGTCACACCGAGATGATTCGCCTGTCCGGTAAGATCGGCGGCGGCGTGCATATCGCCTTCCGGGGTCTTAAAACCGGAATTGCGAATGTAACACCAGAGGATCGTGGCCATGCCAAGCTCGTGTGCGTGAGCAAAAGCCCGGGCGATTTCCGTTATCTGTCGGGTTGATTCGTCTGAGCCAAAGTAGATGGTAGCACCTACTGCCACTGCGCCCATGTCTCGAGCTTCCTTCACCGTGCCAAACAATACCTGGTCAAATTTGTTTGGCAGCGTCAGCAATTCGTTGTGGTTGATCTTCACGATGAAAGGAATCTTGTGAGCATATTTCCGTGCGACCGAGCCGAGGACGCCAAACGTGGAGGCGACGGCATTGCAGCCTCCTTCGATGGCTAGTTTCACGATATTGTCCGGATCGAAATATTGCGGATTAGGAGCAAACGAGGCTCCGGCAGAATGTTCGATACCTTGATCTACCGGCAGGATTGAAAGATATCCGGTACCCGCAAGCCGGCCATTCGCGAAAAGCGATTGCATTGACCGCAGTACAGCGGGGGTGCGATCCGAATATGCCAAAACGCGATCAATAAAATCGGGCCCCGGCAAACTGATCTGATCCTTTGAGATTGTTTCCGATTTGTGATCGAGCAATTGCCTCGCGCTGTCGCCCAGGAGTTCTTCAATCCGGTCAAGGCTGGTCGTTGCTCGTTTCAGTTCCGTAGCCACTGTTTCTGTCCTCCGGGTGTCGACTTGCTTAAACTCGTAAGGTTCTAAATTATTCAAGTTATCGGACGAATTGTAGCATATTAACGTCGCCCCACCCCGTACCCAGGGTCCTTTGGGCTCTGCTGCCTGGCTGCAAAAAAACTCGCGAAACCGGGATATTAATGAAAGAAAGCATATATTGCGTCGGCACTTCTTCCGGGTTAGAATCCGTTCGCGCTTGATCCCAGAAGTGGTTCTGCAACCAACTGATGCGAGCCTCGCAAAGTCAGTTGAGAGTTCTAGCCCAGAGTTTCACCGCAAAACATTTTTCAGGAGTTAGTTATGAAGTATTTGCCTCCTCGCCCCGTTCTCCTTTTGTTCGTGGTCTGGCTGGTGTCTATTCCCGCGCTCCGTGCGTTTGCCGGCGACGAATGGCGACCGGTAGATCCAGCAGACCTAGCGCTCAAAGCACCAGTTGTCGAAAAGGACGCCGACGCGGAAGCGATCTTCTGGGAGGTTCGTCTCAGCGATGATGTTGAAGGTGGTACCCCGCGCACGGTCTTGCGTCATTACGTGCGGATCAAAGTTTTTAGCGAGCGTGGCAGAGAGTCACAAAGTAAGATAGATATACCATTCCTGAGCAACTGGAAGATTCAGGATATTGCGGCCCGCACGATCAAGCCGGATGGCAGCATCGTAGAGGTGAAGAAAGAAGACGTTCTGGAGCGGACTATAGAGAAGTTAAGCGGCACCAAGATCAAAGCGAAGTCGTTTGCGATGCCGGGAGTAGAGCCCGGCGCGATCATCGAATATCGCTGGAAAGAAACTCGCAACGACCGCCTGGCCAACTACATCCGCCTTTATTTCCAAAGGGACGTTCCGGTGCAGTTGGTTAAATATTACATCAAGCCTCTGTCGCTTCCGGGTTTTGAATATGGGATGCGGGCGCAAACTTTCAATGGTGCGACCAGCCCCTTCGCGAAAGAGAAAGACGGCTTTTACAGTGTCACGATGACGAACGTACCGGCTTTTCGCGAGGAGCCACGCATGCCGCCAGAGGACGCCGTACGCCCCTGGATGCTCGTCTTTTATTCCAAGGACACTGATCTCAAGGGTGAAAAGTACTGGCTGGACTACGGCAAGCGGTCTTACGAGGATTTCAAGTCGCTGATGAAAGTAAACGATGAGGTGAAGACCGCGTCAGCTGCGACCATCGCCGGAGCCACCACGCCAGAGGAGAAACTGGAGAAGTTGTTTGAGTTTTGCCGCGCGAAAATAAAGAACATCAACGATGATGCCTCGGGAATGACTGCCGATGATCGCGCCAAGCTTAAAGAAAATAAGTCACCTGCTGACACCTTGAAGCGGGGCATGGGCACGGGCACAGACATCGATATGCTTTTCGCGTCTATGGCACTAGCAGCCGGCTTTGATGCTCGAGTTGTAAGGCTGGCAGATCGAAGCGACACCTTCTTCGATAAATCCTTCCCTGACGATTACTTTATTCAGGCTTACGACATTGCCGTAAAGCTTGGTGACGAGTGGCGTTTCTACGATCCCGCCAGCACCTATGTGCCATTGGGGATGTTGCGCTGGCAGGAGGAGTCACAGCAGGCACTGCTCTCGGATCCGAAGCAACCGATCTGGCTAATGACACCACTATCGCCTCCTGACAAATCTAAAGTGAAGCGCTCCGCCAAGCTGACACTCAGCGAGGATGGCACGCTGGAAGGCGATGCGCACATAGAGTATTACGGCCACCTGGGCGTCTACCGGAAAGAGTGGGATGACGACGACTCCCCAGCCCAGCGCGAAGAGACGTTACGAGATACCGTCAAGAAGCAGATGAGCACTGCCGACGTATCTGAGATCAAGATCGAAAACATCACCGATCCGTTGAAGCCGTATATTTACAATTATCACGTTCGCGTTCCCGGCTACGCACAGCGCACTGGCAAGCGGCTCTTTCTGCAACCAGAGTTTTTCCAGCACGGAATCGGACCCCTCTTTTCGGGTAGCGAGCGCAAGTATCCGGTCTATTTTGACTATCCCTGGTCTGAAGAAGATGTGGTGACTATTAACTTGCCGTCCGGCTTTTCGCTGGACAATGCGGATGCGCCCGCCCCGTTTAGCGCCGGAGCGATCAGCGACTACAAGGGATCAATGGCAATAACGAAGGATGGGCGCCAAATGATTTATAAGCGCAACTTCTTCTTTGGCGGCGGCAACATTATCGTTTTTCCGGTAGACACTTATGCGAAGCTCAAAAGCTACTTCGATGCGGTGCATACTTCAGACAACCACACGATTACCTTGAAACAGTCAACAACCACAGCCGCCACGCCCTAATCGCGACGACTAATTACCACACCGGGGGACAACAAGTTGTATCTAAGAATTGCCACACTCTGTGTCGTCTTGTTAGCGGCTGCCGGGATTGTCGCTGCTTCACCCGCGGAGGAAGCTCCGTCATGGCTACAACAAGCGGCCGCGATCAAAGTGCCGACATACGAGAAAGAGGTCCTGGCCGTTGTCCTGCGCACGGAGGAAAATATTGTCCTCAATAGTGACGGACGACTGCTGACAACTACTACCTATGCCGTACGCATTCTGACGCGGGAGGGCCGCGGCTATGCTGATGCCATAGAGCTTTACCTGACACAAAGCGGCAAGATTAATGAGATGCACGCGTGGCTAATCAGACCGAATGGCATCGTGAAGAAGTATGGCAAGGATGAAACGGCCGATCGTATTTCAGATCCCAACGATATCTATAACGAGTATCGCGTGAAGGAGATTGACGCTTCGAATGATGCCGAGGCCGGCGCCGTCTTTGGTTATGAAGCAACCAGCGAGGAGCGTCCGCTTTTTAATCAGGATATCTGGCGTTTCCAGGATCGCTTACCCACGCTGCAGTCTCGTTACACTCTCACTTTGCCTGCCGGCTGGAGCGCCTCCAGTTTGACCTTCAATCATGAAAAGGTCGAACCAAAAGTTAGCGGTTCAACCTGGATTTGGGAGTTGCATGATCTGGACCCAATCAAATATGAACCCTCGAGTCCAAAAATCAACAATCTGGTTCCGCGCGTAGCGATTAACTACTTCCTTAGCGACAGTGGGGCGTCGGCGGCGGCGAAAGTTTTCGAGAATTGGACCCAGGTCTCGCGTTGGGCGACCGACCTGCACGATCCGCAGTCAATACCGGATCAGGCAGTAACCGCCAAGGCGCGCGAGCTAACCGCTAACTCCAAAACCGATCTGGAAAGGATTCGCGCAATCGGCCACTTCGTGCAAAACCTGCAATACATTTCGATTGATATAGGGGTTGGCCGCGGCAATGGCTACCGGCCACATGCGGCATCGCAAGTGTTGGCCAAAGCTTATGGCGACTGCAAGGACAAGGCCAACTTGATGCGCTCAATGCTCAAGTCGATCAACATCACCGCTTATCCGGTAGCTATCTATTTGGGAGATCCGGATCATGTGCGCGAGGAATGGGCGTCACCATATCAATTTAATCACTGCATTATCGCTATTAAGATAGGGGATGACACGATTGCACCCACGGTCATCGCGAATGCCAGGCTCGGACGTTTGTTGATCTTTGATGCGACCGACCCAAATACCCCGGTTGGAGATCTGCCCGAAGAGGAGCAAGGGAGTTTTGCGCTGGTGATTGCTGGCGAATCCGGACAACTGCTGCGGATGCCCACGCTGCCCCCAGACGCTAGTTCTTTCGATCGCCAGGCTGACGTAGTACTGGCGCCGGAAGGATCCATCACGGCAACGGTGCGCGAAAGGGCTATCGGCCAAACCGCTGCCGATTTCCGGCGACAGTTTCGTGGCCTCTCCCCCGCACAGTATTTGAAAGTAATAGAAGGTTGGGTGACCAGCAGCGCCACCGGAGCAAAGGTGGTGAGAGTTGATCCCAAAGACAATACGGAGGGTGGACGTTTCGATCTTGACGTCGACTTCACCGCCGTAAACTATGCGCAGTTGATGCAAGATCGCCTGCTGGTCTTCAAGCCTGCCATCGTTTCCCGCCGAGATTCACTGGAACTAACGGAGCCTACCCGGAAGCAACCAGTCGTACTTGATGCCCGGAGCTATACCGAAACCATTCGCATCAAGCTTCCCGCTGGCTTTGAGGTTGATGAGCTTCCAGATCCGCTAAAGCTTGATACTTACTTTGGGTCCTACCAGACGACATACGTCGTGAGGGGTGACCAGTTATTATTTACGCGCAACCTGACGCAGCTCGCCGCGACCATTCCGGTAGCCCAGTATCAAGCGGTTCGCAGCTTCTTTGAGAAGATCCGCGCTGCGGAGCAAGCGCCGGTAGTGCTAGTAAGAAAATAATTTGCTGTAGCTACGGCGGAGAATCTGCTTACGAAATGTGCGCTCACAAGCGTCAGCCGGCTGATGCTTTTCTCATCACCTCGAGCGACTCTCTGACAAATCGCTTCTGCAAGTTGCGCGTGACGGGAAAACCTAGTCTGGCGAGCGGATGTTGCGGCCGGGAGAAGGCATAGATGTCGTACCAAACAGAGTCGTCTTCAAGCCGTTCGATCGTAAACCTCTCTTCACCACACTCCACATGATTCGGCAGCGTTCCGTAGGCAAAGCCAAACCGCTGCACCGGCTCCAGATCTTCAACGACATAAACGATCCTGGCTGCACTCAGTGACCAAAACCCGAAAGTGTACGCTTGCACGGCTACGGTTTGTCCAACTGCAATTGGTGAATCCGGTGGCCTGATCGTTACCCAGCCGAGTTCAAACTGTTTCCAATTTGTTAATGCTGCGACGGCGCGTTCGTAGACTTTCTCCCCATCGCCCAACCGGGTGCGGTTCTGGTCAATGGTAAAACCCTGGGGCGGTGTTCCCCTGCGCGTTGCGCCAACCTCGCGATAGGAAAACGGTCGATCGTGCTGAGAAGAGATGAACTGGCGGATCGTTTCGTCAGAAGGCTTACGAGGCAGAAACATTGGTTCCACTCAATCGCTTTTTTGCTTGTTGCTGGTGGCCACGGCGCGCGCGCGGGGATGATGATTATCGTAGGCGGCGCGCAGGTGTTGGTCGGTAATATGGGTGTAAATTTGCGTAGTCGAGATATCGCTGTGGCCCAGCAGTGCCTGTACCGAGCGCGAATCGGCTCCGTGTTGCAGCAGGTGAGTGGCAAAGCTGTGACGCAAAGTGTGTGGTGAAACATTTTGCAGACCGATCTGTGCTGCGTAAGTCTTGATCATTGTCCAGGCGAGCTGGCGCGTGAGCGGTTTCCCCCGGTGCAGAAAAAGATTGGCATAGGGCGACTTCCCATAAGCTGCCTTCACTTTCGTGTATTGCTGTAACCAATTGATGGCGCTCTTTCCGATCGGCACCCGGCGCTCTTTGCTGCCCTTGCCATGACAGTTAACCACGCCACCATGGACGTCAACCTGCGCCTGTTTCAGCGACACCAGTTCGGAGACTCGTAACCCGGCAGCGTACATGAGCTCCAGCATCGCGCGGTCTCGTATCCCTTCATCCGTCGCCACGTCAGGCATTGCGAACAGGCGATCGATTTCCTCTTCGGTAAGAAACTTCGGCAGATAGGAGAATCGTTGCGGGGTGTCGAGGTCTTCAGCCGGGTGATGTTTGATGTGGCCATCGAGCATTAGAAACTTGTAAAAACCGCGCGCCGCGCTGACCGCGCGTGCCACTGACGAGGGCGCCAGTCCTTCGCGAGAAAGGTTGGCGATCCATTTGCGCAGATCAGGTCGGGTGAGTTCCGCCACCGGCTTGCCGGCCTTGCTGGCCCAACGATCAAGTCGCGCCAAATCTCTGCGGTAACTCTCCAGCGTGTGACGTGCGAGTCCCTTCTCCACTTGAAGATAAGTGAGATGGTCTTTGACGAAGTCGCGCTGCGGCTGCTTTGTGCTCATGCTGGCGCAATCTTAGCAGAGGCCGGGCCCGGAGGTCAGAGAACAGAGGCCAGAGAACAGAAGTCAGAGGGCGGAGAACAGAAGTCAGAGCTAAAGTCCATCATCGGACGACAGGCTCTCACTGACTTCTGATCCCCGCCCTCTGACCGCTGACCTCTGTTCTTCTATTCGTAGCGCAGACACTCGATGGGATCGAGACGAGAAGCTTTGCGAGCTGGCCAGACGCCGAAGAGGACGCCTACGCCGATGGAAACGGAGAGTCCGGAGATAACCGCCCAGGTTGGAATTGAAGCCGGCAAGGATGGAATGGCCAGCATGATGATCTTACTAATCCCGACGGCGAGCACGACGCCGAGTATTCCGCCGAGGAAAGTCAGCGTCATTGCTTCAAATAAAAATTGCCGCACAATGTCTTTCCGGCGCGCGCCCAGAGCTTTGCGTATGCCGATCTCTTTCGTTCGTTCGGTCACGCTTACCAGCATGATGTTCATCACGCCAATGCCGCCGACCAGGAGGCCCAGGCTGGAAATGGCAATAGCAATCAATCCGACCATCGCTGTGATGCTATCAAACTGTTCAATAAACTTGTCGGCAGTCTTGATGTCAAAGTTGTTGGGATCGTCAAACTTAACATTGCGCCGCCGCCTCAGAATGTCTTCTGACTGCTGCAGCGCTTCGGTCGTCTGGCCGGAGCGCGCCTTGATTACCAGTAGCAGATATCCTTTCGCGGGGGCCACCTTCTGCGCAGTGCGAAAAGGAATGAATACAGCATTGTCTTCTTCGTTCTCGCCGAAGAAGCCAGCCTTTCGCTTTTCGAGTACGCCGACGATTTCGAAGTTGATCCCACCCATGCGCACTTGCGTCCCGACTATTTGCTGGTTTTGTCCCGGGAAGAGCGCGTCCGCAGCATTGACGCCGATGACAATGACGTTGGCGCGCTGCTGGTCGTCGTTGTCCGTGATAAAGCGCCCTGCCTTTATCGCGATGTTGGTTATGCCCGCGTAGTTTGCCGAAACACCCTGTGTGTTACCCCAGCGATAGTTATGACCGTTGTAGGAAATGTTATCGTCGAATGGCCCACCGCTATAACCGATGTTCGGGGCTACGTGCCCGACTTCCTCCACCGCGCTTGCCTGTGTGCGAATCGCTTCTGCGTCAGCAATCGTCAAAGGTTTTCTGGTTCGTTCGGAACGGTCTTCGCTCGTGCGCGGACCGGTGGAAAGATGAAACGCGTAGATGTTGTTGGTGCCATACTCTTCGATGATTGAGACGATATTTTGCCGCAGACCGGTAAGAATAGATGCAATACTAATCGCGGTCATGACTCCTATTACGATGCCCAGCACCGTCAGGAAACTCCGAAACTTGTGAGACCTGACGCTTTCAAACGCCATCCGCAGCGTCTCGCCTAATACACCTTTTGGCAGTTTTAGTTTCATTAAAAACCTGGCCGCACTCTGCGGCCTACGTTGCTTTAGTCAGTGCCAGAATCGGATCGAGCCGCGCCGCCTTAAATGCCGGGTAGATTCCGGCAAGCATTCCGATAACCGTCGACACCACCAGCGCCAGCAAAACGTAACCAATGGTTATGGTCATCGTGATTGATGCCAGGACAGTAATCAGCGCGGTCACTCCCCACGAGAGCAGAAGCCCAAGCACTCCGCCCAACGCGCAGAGAATCGCCGATTCGATGAGAAACTGGAGCAGGATCTGTTTGCGCGTGGCTCCCACCGCTTTTCGTAGTCCAACTTCAAAAGTCCGCTCGGTAACACTGACGAGCATGATATTCATCACCACGATTCCGCCCACAATTAGCGTGATCAGAGTGATAGGGACAACAACTGCCGCAATGCCATTGGTAAACTGATCGATCTGATTGTTGAGCTCTTCAACATTGACCAGCCCGAAGTCATCTTCCTCATTGCCATTTAGCCGGTGCTTGTTTCTCATGGCGACGCGTGCGTCTTCGATCGTGGCCTGGAAAGTTTCGCGATTGCGTCCTTTGCCATGGATCTGCAGACCGTTGCGTCCAAAGATTTGCAAGTGAGTGGTGACCGGTATGTAGACGTGACGATCAAAGGAGTCACCGAAAAACGATCCGCGCTTTTCCTCTACGCCGACGACGCGCATCGGCAGTCCGCGAACTTTCAGGAATTTGCCAATGGCATCAGCGTTTGGAAAAAACTTGTCTTTGATATCGCCGCCCAGTACTACCACAAAAGCCGAACGTTGCACTTCGTCGTTTGAGATAAAGCGGCCCTCGGCGATCGTCTTATCTTCGATATCAACCATGTTTGCCGTAGCGCCGAAAACCAGCGCGCCGGGAAACTCCACCCCTTCTTGTTTCAGATCTGCCTGACCCTGGACCTGGGCGCCAACTTCCGTACAGGAAGCGCAATGGTCGCGCACCCATTCGTAGTCGTCCCAGTTGATTCTTTTGTTCCGCCGGTTCATGCGTTCAAATTCTTCATCAGCCAGATGGCCGCTGGCGGCAATGCGCGCCATCATGAAGTGATTACTACCGAGTACTTTGGTTACCTTGTCGACTACATAAGTGTTTAGTCCGCTGATTGATGCTCCCACCGTGACGACCGACGCAACCCCTATAATGATCCCGATCAGAGTGAGGAAAGCGCGTAACTTGTGGGCAAAGATCGACTGGACGGCAATCCGCAGGGCCTCAGCGTAGAAGGAAAAGTAAGCTCTCATTGTCGGTTTTAACCTCGGGCTTAAACCTCGCGATAGCCCCGCCGGATCTTCAAAGTGCAACTCGCTGTACGAGGAAACGCAGGCCAAAGTTTAGACGGATTCAGGAGCGTACGGGTGTTACGAAATTTCGGATCGTCGCGCCGCTCTTTGGCTGAAGGCATCCCGCAAGTTGGCAAATAATTAAGACACCGCTAGAGCGTTAACGTTCCAGAAACGGATTTATTAACACCCGGGTTTATGCCGCCGTTGCTGATTCAGCAGGTTTCAGCGAGAAGTGTTTGCCAGCGTTTCGGTCTCGTGGTTTGCGTAGCTGCGAAGGAAGAAATTTGGCTGGGGAACTTCACCCTAGATCTGGAATCTAGTTTTCTTGTGGAGAAAGCTGTTTTCGTGGCCAATCACGAAGTGCGTAAGTGATTCGCCTTCACGAATCCATAGCGTCGGATTCTTGATGTCAGCGGGCAAGTCGAAAGCGAGCGTGGTCGAATAGCTTTCACTGGGGCGTAGCGGGATTGTCATCGCGGTGCCGGCGCTCTGAGACTTCTCGAGTACGCTTTGGGCTGTGGGTGAAGGAAAGTATTCCTTGCCATTCTCGTCGCTGATGGTAACGACACGGGAGTTTGGATAGAGCAGGCTGTCGCCTCTGCTCGGTCCAATTGTCGTTTCATCAAAGCGGGTCTTGATGGTTACGAGTCGGAATGTTCCGACGGCAGTCAGTGGATTTGCCGCTTCTCCCAGCGTTTTACTTTCATGGACGTCGGTGATCGAATAGGCAAGGTGGCAATCGATTTCGCAAAAGTGTTTTTCCGCTCCGCGCCCGAGCACCTGCTCGCTGCTGGCAAAAGAAAAGATTAGCAGCACGGCTAAATAGAGACCGGCAACAATCGTCATACTCAGCAGGGCAAACTTTGTCAGCACAGCCTTCCTCATGACAATCGAATAGCCGAGGGCGAGGCCGATGATGAGAAGCAGGAGGCCGGTTCCCAGAAGCAGCAGTGCGCCGAAAGGCGCCGCCAGATTCACATTTGTATACATTGCAGGGTCGCTAATCTGGACTCAAAGCTTTTTGCTGGGCAAAGTTACCGGACAAAAAAAGCCGAACAAGTCGGCCTCAACTGTTTCGCATCTGGTGAATAATAGTTTCCATGTGGCTCAAATAACTTTCGAGCGCACGCCGGCCGGCGACAGTAAGTTTGTATTCAGTCTTCGGCAGTCTTCCCTCAAACGACTTGGTGCAGGCGATATAGCCGCCATCTTCGAGTTTGCGCGCGTGCACACTGAGATTGCCGTCAGTTGTATTCATCAGACCCTTCAGATCATTGAAGGTCAGCGAGTCATTGGCGGCGAGCGCGCTGACTATGCCGAGCCGCATGCGCTCATGAATCAAACGATCGAGACCTGGCGCCAGATGTTTTGGTTTGGCGCCGGCGACGTCTCGCAAGCCAGTCGCAGCCTTCTTCTGAGTAGAATTCTTTAATGCCGATTGTCTAGCCACCATATCTCCTTGCGATAATTACTCCGAAAACGATATGCAGTCCACCGAAGCCCACGGCCATCAGCCAACTTGCAAATCCAGCCGGCGCCACAAACGCGATTGCCCCCAGCGCCATAAAACAAAGACCCATGATCGGGACTGCGTTAACTGAAAACATCCCGCCGGTAACGACGCCGGTTCCGTAAAGCAACAACCAAAGACCAGGTATCGCATTGATTAGGCCGGCGCGATACAGCACCACGGTTACGATTGCTCCCGCAAATAGCGGCGGCGATAGACTGAATGCGACCTTTCTTCCAGGACCCGAGAGTAAGGGCATCTTCGCGGCCCGCGCTTTTCGATCCATTGACCAGCCGGCGATCAGCAGGGCAATTACTGCCTCCGCCAGCCAGACTGTCAACCACGCCTTGAAAGTTTTCTGTGGCACCGAAACGGCTGAAGCGGCTAGTGCGGTAATGCCGATGGCGACCAATCCCCAACCTGAGATGGCGGTGAACGCGGTGGCCCGCTCCATCGTTTCCCGAATGTACTTAAGGTTATCCATCGCCCGCTCGTGCAGTGCCGGCGGCTCTTCGTTTTCAGGAATAACCAGGTGGATTGAACCCATATTTGGCATGTTAACGGCTCCTCCCAAATGGTGTCAAGTACTTTATATAGTAAAGCCCAAAAGGATCCCGATAGATACTCCGGGTTTACTCAGGCGGTTCAGAGATTCCCTAAAACTTTTAGATTGTGTTTTCCCAGCGGCTCAGGTGAGACTTGCTGCCTTTTCGGCAATCACGTTTGCGGTTGTGCTGGTGGCTCTTCGCCAGCCACGAATTAATAACGCGAGCGCTCCGGTTCCGACGATGATACTGATGAGTTGTGAAGTTGAAAGACCCGTCAGCGTTGTTAGTCCGAAGATGTCACCACGCGGATCGTCACGCAGAAATTCAATCGAGAAACGAATAGTGGAATACAGCAGCGCGTAGAGGAGGATCACCTGCCCGTTGAAGCGCCGGTGCTTGTGAAGCCAGAACAAAAAGAAGAACACGAACAACATCGCGAACGATTCGTACAGTTGGGTCGGATGCAGCGGAACGTCGATGGGCACGCCAGTGATTTCGTGACCTAGTTCGGTAAACTTCACGCCCCAGGGAAGCGTAGTCGGTTTGCCCCAGCAACAGCCGGCAGCAAAACATCCCTGTCTGCCGAAAAAGTTCCCAATCGCGATTCCCGGCGCACAAGCGTCAGCCGTTTTCCACCAGGGTAGTTTGTACCGCCGCATCAGTAGATAGCCCGAAAGAATCGCCCCGATCAGTCCGCCGTAAAAGACACCGCCGGAGCGGAGAAAATCGAGGGAGAGCAATTGCCAGGGGTGATCGCGATATTCCGGTTCCGTGAAGAGCATCAGAATCTTTGAACCGATCAGCGAACTCAGCAGCATCCAGAGACACAGGTCATAGATCTTTTCGCGTGGCAGCCCATCCCGGGCCGCAAGCTTTACCGTGATCAGGATCGCACAAAGAAAAGCCAGCGCCAGAAACACGCCGTAGGTGTTAACTGGAAAACTGCCGATGTGAAAGAGTTCTGGATACATAAAGCAGAAGTCAGAAGTCAGAGGTCAGAATTCAGTGTCCGGCAGAATCTTTTGATCCTGGCTCACTTGCAACTGCCAAACGACCACTGGCAACGGACACCTTCTTCCTCTCGAAAATCAGATCGTAAGCGAGCAAAAGCGCGCCGATGGTGATACTGGCGTCCGCAACGTTGAAAGTCGGCCAATGCCATGAGCCGGCATGCACCACGATGAAATCAATCACGTAGCCAATTCGGGCGCGGTCCGTCAGGTTGCCGATGATTCCGGCGAGCAAGAGCGCGCAGGCTCCGAGGACGCGGTCGTCGTTACGCGGCGTGCGCAGAAAATAATAAAACACCGCCACCGCGGCCGCGATGGCCAGCCCGACAAAGAACCACCTGCCAAAACTCCCGCTCTCCTGCAGTTGGCCAAAGGCAATTCCGCGGTTTTCCGTGTAGATGAAATCCAAAAAACCACGAACAACTGTTCTCTCCACCCCAAACCTCAGCGCCCGCACCGCCCACGCCTTGCTTGACTGGTCGACCATGTAGATGCCAAAACTGGCAAACAGGTAACCCATGCGCCAACCGAAGCGAGTGCTCGTACTGGTCGTCAGGCCCGGCTTGTTGAGTTCAGTGTCCATTCTTAAGATGTATCAACTCCCCGGCTCTCGCTCAATCTCTTCAAGCGCCGCGACGCAGCGTTCGCAAACACTTGGGTAACGACTCGATTCGCCGACGCGAGTTGAATAGTTCCAGCAGCGTTCACACTTTTCGCCTTCAGCCGGCGCTACACTTACCTGCACCAGGCCCGGATCGGTCGCGCCTTCCTGCTTCGTTATCGTTACCTGCGAAACGATGAAGAGGTAGCGCAGCTCTTCGCGATAGTGGCTTAACAACTCGAATAGATCGCCGCCGGCAGAGACTGCCACTTTGGCTTCCAGTGAACTGCCAATCTTCTTAGCAATTCTCGATTCTTCCAGCGACCGCAACACATCCTCGCGGACTTCAAAGAGCTGTGCCCAGTTTGCGAGCAGCTCATCATCGCGTTGCGCGTTCTCTTCCGGCAGCAAACCGAGGTGGACAAAAGCAGGCCGGGCACTATCAGCCGGCAGGTTTTCCCAGATCTCGTCTGCAGTAAACACCAGGATCGGAGCCAGCATTTGTGCCAGCGCGGTGGCGATCTTAAACAGAGCGGTTTGCGCGGATCGACGCGCTGCGCTCTGCGGCGCACCGGTATAGAGGCGATCCTTGATGATGTCGAAGTAGCGGGCGGACAGCGTCACCGTGCAGAACGAGTAAATCGCTCGCGTTGCCATATGAAACTCGTAAGCTTCATACGCCTCCCTTACTTTGGTTATCACGTCGTTAAGTTCAGCGATGGCCCAGCTATCGATCTCCAGCAGCTGCGCTTCCGGCACACTGTGATGCGCGGGATCGAAACCATGAAGATTTCCCAGCGCGTAGCGCGCGGTGTTGCGGATCTTCCGATAGGCGTCAACCATGCGCTCGAGTATTTCCGCCGAGCAACGCACGTCTTCGTGATAGTCCGAGGAGGCAACCCAGAGGCGCAGGATGTCGGCGCCGGATTCTTTCACCACTTCGTTAGGTGAAATGCCGGTGCCCTGCGACTTACTCATCTTTTCACCCTGCGTCGTAATGAGCCAACCATGGGTGATGACGTTTCGGTAAGGAGCTTGGCGATATTTCGCCAGACTGATCATTAAGGAAGAGTTGAACCAGCCGCGGTATTGATCGCCACCTTCGAGGTAAACATCTGCCGGTCGCCACTCTCCCAGTTCGGCTGCAAAGTAGTCTTTGAAAACTGCAGTCCAGGACGAACCGCTGTCGAACCAGACATCGAGGATGTCAGTTTCTTTCGTAAACTCTGTGCCGCCGCAGTTCGGACACTTGAATCCTTCGGGCAGGAGTTCCTTAGGTTCGCGCTTGTACCAGGCGTCGGACGACTCGCTCGCAAAGATGTCGGCCACGTGATTAATCACGTTGGGATCCAACACCACCGACGAATCCGGACTTGTCTTGTTGCATTCGACGCAGTAAAAAGCAGGAATCGGAACACCCCACACCCGCTGGCGAGAGACACACCAGTCAGCGCGGCTCTTAAACATATTGAGCATGCGTTCGCGGCCCCATGCGGGAATCCACGTCACCGCCTCTTTGATTTCATGTTCAGCGCCGGTGCGCAGGCTGAATCCCCACTCATCGTCTTTTGAAACTTCGTCGAGCGAGATGAACCACTGCGGAGTGGCGCGGAAGATCACGGGGTTCTTGCAACGCCAGCAGTGGGGATAGCGATGATCGTAGTTTTCACTGAATAGCAACACGCCACGCTCGCGCATGAACTCAACAATGTTTGGATTGGCTTCGAATACGCTGAGGCCGTCAAAGTGTTCGACCTCCGCGCTGAAGTGGCCCGCATTATCTACCGGACAATAGACTTCCAGACCATAGCGTTTCCCGATGACAAAGTCGTCGTGACCATGTCCCGGGGCTGTGTGGACTGCGCCAGTGCCGGCTTTGCCCGTGGTTCTCCGGTCGCGAGCTTCGCTTACATCCAGTTCGGTTTCAGCATCAGCTTCACCACCAAGCGTGACGTGGTTGCCCACCATCAACAGCGAGCGCCGGTCGATCCAGGGATGGCGAGCTTCGAGACGATCCAGTTTTGCACCCGGAAAACGGGCGAGCACATGCGGTGCGATCCGATCGCTATTAGCATCGCGTTCTCCGAGGTCGCACTTCTCTGCAACTACCGCGAGTAATTCCGAAGCAACGATGTAAACCTCGTCACCGTTTTCAAACGCTGAGTACTCAAAGTTTGGATGGACTGCGATGCCAAGGTTAGCAGGTAGTGTCCACGGCGTAGTGGTCCAGATCAGAACAAAAACTTTTTTGCCTGCGAGCGCCGGATCGATCAGAGCCGGGTCGCTCGTGAGTGGAAACTTTACATAGACTGAAGGACTACTGTGCTGGCGATACTCAACCTCTGCTTCCGCTAGCGCCGTTTGATCGTGAATACACCAGTAGACCGGACGCGCGCCTTTATAGACGTAGCCACGCTCGGCGAAGGTGCCAAACAGCCGCGCCGTCTCGGCCTCATAGCCATTCGACATGGTCGAGTAGGGATTTTCCCAGAGTCCCAGAATGCCGAGCCGTTGGAAGTCGCGCGTCTGACTCTTCAGTGCGTTACTGGCATATTCGCGACAGGCGCGCCGGATCGATGCGGGCGGCATGCTGGCTTTCTTGGCGCCCAGTTTCCGCTCGACATGCAGCTCAATCGGTAGGCCATGACAGTCGTAGCCGGGTACGTAAGGAGCGTCGAAACCCATCATGCTGCGCGATTGCACGACAAAGTCTTTGAGGATCTTGTTCATCGCGGTCCCGAGATGGATGTCGGCGTTGGCGTAGGGGGGACCATCGTGAAGTATGAATTTTTCCGAGCCGGCGCGTGCGTCGCGAATCAAATGGTAAAGACGCTGCTCCGTCCATTTCTTGAGACGCGCGGGTTCGCTCTGCGCCAGATTCGCCTTTTGCGAGAAGGCAGTCTTCGGCAGGTTGATCGTCTTTTTCAGATCGAGTGGAGTTTCAGTAGACATAGGCTTCCAATAGTTAGAAATCAGGATACTAACAGTTTGATCTGCGCGTAATCAAAACCGGGCGCCATCGATCCTAAGTCCCGTAGGGACAGAATGTTTATAGCTTAAGCACTTCTTTTGAGTCGCAAAGTTCTCGGTATGAGACGTACTGCTATAGACATTTCGCTCCTACGGAGCTCCGGAATTAAAAAACCCGAACCAGATCCGCGAAGGATGCAATGGTTCGAGTTTCCTTAAAGCCGTTTGCTGGCGTCAGAGTTTAACCGATAAACATTTCATCCTCGCCGTAAGTTTGGTTAATGGGCTTCGGTATCGGAGCGACGAGAACTTCGAGCCCGCGACGGAAGCCCGCCAAAATCGCCGCCATTTCGCGGGCCGGTTCGACAACCTTGCGCTGAATGAAATCAGTAGTGGAAACCACCTGATCGTGCGTCCGGTCAATCGTCCGGCTGACGAGTTCGACCTTGTCGCGAGCGTCATGCGCGGTAACACTAACCATCTCTTTCAATTCGCCAACTTCGTCTTTGATGATGGCCAGCGAGTCTGAGAGGTTCATGGTTGCCGTCGAGAGATGACCAGACACAGCACTAAACTGTTCGGCGATCAATTTCCCCTGGACGGCGATTTGTTGTCCCTGAACGCTGATAACTGTGACCCGCTCGATCAAAGGTTCAAGTTTCTGTTCCAGACGGTTTACGGATTTTACGGCCCGGCTGACGAAAATGGCGATGGCCACCATCGCAACTGCGATAATGATGAATGACAACGAGATCACGACCATCACCCAGAAGAGCGGATCGTTAGGGTTCATCTGTAGCGCCAGCAGAGACATAGATTATTTCCGATTTCCAATTGCCGCTTCAGATCCGCTGGCAATTGCCGTTTCGATCAAAAACCTTGACGCTGGTTATTATCGAACGGCAACGCCAGCGGCATTCAGCAGTGTCCTTAGTTGGACTTGTCGGTGTACTGAGGAGCAGCTTCGATGCGACCGGACAATTCCGTCTTGCGCTTCTCTTCCTGATAGGCCTTCTTGCCGGCGTCGATCGCCGCTGCCACTGTGTTGGTTTGGCGAGCCGCAGTCGCGCGCGCTGTCTGCGCTACTTCACTGACCTTTTCAGAGGCCTGCGTGTAAGCGTCAGAGGCCTTGCTCGCGGCCTGATTGTAGAGTTCGCCGGCACGGTCACGAGTGGACTCGTAGTATTCGCCGGCGCGCTCGCCTAGCTGCTGAGCTGCTTCGCGCGACTTATCGATGCCCTTGCGGGTGGCGTCGGCCAGGTCGCCGCGGAGCTCCTGCCCGGATTTTGGTGCAAAAAGCAGGGCAATTACGGCCCCAATGCCACCACCGATTAAGAGGTAAGTAAGCCGCGTTGAAATGTTGTCATTGTCGTTTCCCATAAGAAACTTCCTTTCCTGATGCAAAGCGCCCGGGCTTTGCAGTTAAGTGCTAACTGTTGGTTTCGGACGTTGACTATAACAAACCGAGGCGAAGCGGCGCAAGAAAGATGGGCCAGGGGTTGCTGGTCAAACGCCCTCTTAAGCAGGTTGCCTTTGCTACCTGATCGCCCTCAACTGCCCGCACGCGGCCGCTTCAGGCTCACTATAAAAAGAGTTAGAGGTTGCTATCCAAAGTGCACCACAGACTCCCAAACTCGAACTCAAAATACGCCTGACCACAGCTTCCAGGCGAATTCCTACTCGTGCTCCTTGAGGCACAGTCCTTGCTGCCGTGAACAATGAAACATGGAGTGCCAGGTTACGCCGAGGCCCACCTCTTGGATTATGGCCTGCCTCATCTTCGCACCTCATGTTTCAACTCACTCAGCGCTGTTGCTCGGAAACTCACATCCCAACTCTCACATAAGGAGAATATCTAATGAAAAAACTCACCCCAATCCTGCTAACGGGATTACTCGTGACTGCGAGTGTCCTGTTCCTTACAACCCGCGCGGCCCAAGCCCAGTCAGGAGACAATAATCGGGCAAAGGTTGCGAGCATGATCGAAAAAGGCGACACCGCCGGCGCGGAGAAGATGATGCTTGATTTGCAGTATAAGCAGGATAACCACAGTCTGCAGCCCAACAACTTCCACGTGTTCTTCGAAGAGATTAAGGCTTGCGGGTTTTATCCGCAGGAGACGCGACTCGAATGTGTGCTCGATATCAAGCAACTCGGCGGTTACGCAGGAGGAGTCGGCACAGCCGGCTCGATCGAGAATGTCCTGTTCTGCGTCGACTGGAACAACGACGGCGTCTATAACTCGTCCGAATCCGTCGGCGAAGGCAGCGTAGCTGTACACGATGAATCAGCCGGCTCGAAATCGAATTGGCAATACGCCGTCTATCGGGATTTCGATCCACGCGGAGGTGTCCGCACTTCGCTGAACAACCCCAACCTCGCTACCACGATCACCAATGGGCCGACACGAAATGCGAGGGCGATCCTGTCCTGGTTTGTTGAGTCGCCCGATTGTAACTCCAAGCCCTTCTGGGGCAACGTAGTTGACTTTCGCGTTCGGTTTGATCCGATTCGTTAAGATTCGGACTGCGTAGTTTTCCTTCCGCGGTGGCCGGATTCAAGGATTAGGGCCGGGCCGACCGGAAGAGGGCACTACTTCTCACCGGCGTCACCGCTTGACCCTTTGCCGTTGTATTGATCCAGTTTGCGGTAGAGGGTCTTGCGGCCGATGCCGAGCGCTTTGGCTGCATGAGTTTTATCACCGTGAGTGTAGTCGAGGGTCGCTTCGATTGCCTGCCGCTCTATTTCATCCATTGACGAAGGCACGGTAACTGCAAACGTCGTGGTGCGTCCTTCACTGGCAGCGCGAGCACGTTCCACCTTGATCCGGTCCTGCTCTTGCAGCGCAATCCTGCTAATGGCTTCCGGCAAATCTTCGAGCTCAATTTGGCGGCCCGAAGCGATGATCACGGCGCGCTCAATCGCATTCTCTAACTCGCGAACATTTCCCAGCCACTCGTAGGTAATCAAAGCCTGCAGCGCATCTTTGGAAATGCCGGAGATGAATCTGCCGGTCTTCTGTTTGTAGTGTTCAATGAAGTGGATGACCAGCGGATGAATGTCCTGCGGGCGTTCGCGCAGCGGCGGCAACACGATGGGAAAAACTGAGAGACGATAGAAAAGATCGCGCCGAAAGGTGCCGGCTTCCGTCGCTTGTTCGAGGTCTACGTTTGACGCTGCAAGCACCCGAACGTCAGACTTCAAGACTTCGTTGCCACCCACGCGTGTAAATTCGCCGTCCTGCAAGACGCGCAACAGACGGACCTGCGCCGACAGGCTCATCTCGCCAACTTCGTCTAGAAACAACGTGCCGCCGTCGGCGTCTTCAAATCTCCCCAGCCGGCGCGAGCGCGCATCCGTGAAAGCGCCTTTCTCGTGGCCAAATAATTCCGATTCGAGCAGCGATTCGGGAATGGCTCCGCAGTTTAGTTTTACGTAAGGCTGATCTTCGCGTCCGGAGTTGTAGTGAATCAGGTTTGCCAGCAACTCTTTGCCGGTGCCCGACTCGCCCTGGATCAAGACAGTAGTTTGGGTGTCGGCAACGCTGAGCGCCAATTCAATCGCCCGGCGAATCGCGCCGGTTTGTCCGATGATGCGGTCTTCGCCATAGCGCTCGTGCAGGGCGCTCCGCAAATGCATGACTTCTGCAGAGAGCTGATCGCGTTCGAGCGCAGTACCGCATTGGTCGGCAATTCCTTCGACCAGCGCTACCTCGTGGTCCTGAAAACCCTGGCGAGCTTCGCTCCATACCAAACCCAACAGTCCGAAAGTTTGGCCCCCTACGCGCACCGGGGCGACCAAAGCCGCGCGTCCGCCCAGTATCGAATTAAACATCAAACGAAAAGGAAACGGCAGGTCTTTATCCAACAAGCGAAGCGTTTTCCCTTCAGCCAAAACTTCCATCGCTGCGGGAAACTCCGTAATGTCGAGGGCCTGACCATGCGCATCTATCAATCCCTGCACCCCGTCGGTGGTGGCGTGTGGGGCAGCGCGAAAGGCCACCAGACTGATCCGGCCGGCCTTTTGATCGAGAACTCCGAGCGCCGAATAGTCAGCACCAACGAGGGCGATGGCGCGTTCGAGTACGAGCGAGGAGACTTCGCGAAAATCGGAGCGCGCGTTTAGCGCGTTGGCAATCTCCAGCAGCGCCCGCTTCGTTTCAGCCTCGCGCTCTTTGTCTAGATAGAGACGCGTGTATTGGTAGCCGACTGCAATTTGCCGCGCGATCGATTCCAGAAACGACACCTCATCGTCAAGCCATTCACGCAACGTTGAAGTCATGTGCAGGCCCACCAGGCCCAGCACGTCTGCGCCGAGTGTCACCGGCACTACCAACAGAGAGCGCGTGCGCAAACTCTTTGCCAGAAACCGCACTTTCTGATCCAGGTCTGGCGCTGAGGTGTCATTGAGCCGGATCGGTTTGGTTATATCGACGTGTTCCGAAAGCTGGCTGAGGTTAAGCGGAATCGCGGTATCAAGACTCGACGGCACATCTTCGCTCGCCCGCCATTCGTGGCTGATGCGCAACTCGCTCGGGGAGGTCAATTGGATCACGTCGCAGCGATCGACCTGCATCATGCGGCCGAGTTCGGAAACGATGACATTCAGGAAACGGTCCAGATTGATGGTGGTCGGCAAAGTCAGCGCGAGGCGGTTGATGATGCCGTCGCGAGCCTCTTGCATCTTGATCTTGCGTTCGAGCGAGAGAGATTTTGCGGTGTCTGACATGGGGTGTAGTTCGAGCCGGATCATAACGAACCGGGAATGAAGTTGCAACGGAGGCTTCGAGTTCTGGGGTTCGCGTTAAAACTTTCAAGTATCAAGTTCCGGGTTAAGTCGTCTCGTGCTTTCCGTCGACGCGCCTCGGTGCAACGGACTCGAAACTCGGAACTTGCAAACTCGAAAGTTGAAACTGGGAACGCTCTTTGCGCCGTTGCAGCGCGGCCCGTATAATTTCTGACAAGTTCGTGTCAGCGGGAGCGGAGTAGTCCAGTTTATGCCGATATATGAATTCGAATGCCGCAAGTGCCAGGCCAAGCTTGAAGTCTTTCAGAAGATGAGTGACAAGCCTCCGGTCAAGTGCAAGAAGTGTGGCGGGCGCTTAGAAAAATTGGTTTCAGCCTCGGCGATTCAATTCAAAGGATCAGGCTGGTATGTAACTGACTACGCCGGCAATGGCAGGAAAGCGGCAGAGAAAGCCGAAAAAGACAGTGCTGCTTCTGCGTCCTCGCCAGATGACAAAAAGTCTGATAAGACTGACAAGAAAACTAAAGAGAGCTCCCCGGCTAAGAAAACCTCCGAGAAAGCTTCCACATCCAAAGTCCGCAAGGATGATTGAAGTTCGAGTCCTCAGTGTGGATCCATGCAGCAAATGCGATTTGATCGAGCGCGATTCGGCTTAAGGCGTTTTCGCCCGGGTTTGCCTTACGCAGCCGGCTTTACGCTGCTGTTGGTTGTTTGCGGTTTGGCGCTGGCTCAAGCGGGCCGTCGTCAACCCTCGAGCAGCGAGGGCGGAGTGATGGTAAACGTGGTCGCCGCGCGCACTGACAAGACCAACACCCAAATTACCGCCAAGCAGCTTTCCGTCTACGATAACGGCATCGAACAGACAATTCGGAACTTTACTCCCGATCCTTCACCCGCGCGCATCGTCCTCTTGGTTGACAACTCCCTGACTATTCGCGCCGATGTCGAGAAGCTGGAACGCGCCGCCCGCGAGTTTGCCTACGAGATTTTTGAAGGCGACAAGCTCTTAATCGTCGGCTATGACGAGGAAGCGGAAATTGTTTCTGACTGGACTGATAACGCCAAATCAATTGAGACGTCGCTAAAGCTTTTCCGCAAAAAGGGCCAACCGCATTTGTTTGACGCGGCCAGCGCGGTGATGGAGCAGGCATTACGCACCGTTCCGGGGAAAAACGTCATTGTCGTGATCAGCGATGGGTTGGATCGTGGCAGCAAGCTCAGCTTTGAAAAGACACTTGCCGAGTTGCAACGGCTCGACATTACTGTCTACGCGGTTCAGGCGCAGGATCGCACGCGGGGCGCTATTCGCCGCGATGTGCCGAAGCCGAAGCAGGTAATCGATAAGCTGGTGGAAGGAACGGGCGGCACGATCTTCTCAATCGAAGAGCCCTCGGTTGCGGCTAAAAGCATTTGCGACGAACTACGAAAGAACCGCTATGTCGTTTCCTATGTTCCCTCCAGCGCGCCGTTTGGCGAATCGCGCAGCCTGTTGGTGCTTGGCGATGAGGGGATCGCGGTGCGGGCGAAAACGGCGCAGCAGCCGAATTGATCGAAAAAGCAAACCGCAATCAGCCAGACAAAACTCCAAACCTGGCACCCGAAATCAACCTTACTGTTCGGCTGCTTACTGTTTGCTGACTGCTCTTTGCTTCCGATTCATTGCTTCTTCCGAGAATAGATATAAAACAGCACACCGATAATCGCGATTACCAGACTCTCCATAAAAAAGAAAAAGCGGGGAACGAAAACATTGTTCTCGTCATGGGCGTCCGCGAAGGAGATAAATGTGCCCATTGCCAGTCCCGCCACCAGCCAGATGAATTGTCGCTTTGCGTCCCACATGAGAACAGGAGTCAGAATTCAGGACTCAGGAGTCAGAATGCAATCCCCGGCTGGTTCCTGAATTCTGACTCCTGAGTCCTGAGTCCTACTTCAGTATTCCCGACAGCCAATGCATGATGTTAAGCGATAGTTGGCGGTTGTCGATGTTGGGGACATTCATCCCGACCGGTTGATTGTCGCTGCCGGACAGTTGCGCTGAAAGCATTGCCGCATCACCCAACACCACCACCCGCCCTTTGCTGAGACGAAAAGCAATCCCCTGAGCACGACCCGCTGCAGAAAGTTTCTTTTCCGCGTCAGACACATCGGCAAGCGCCGTGTCGGCAAGCTTCAGGAACGTGTCGCTCCCTTGAGGACCCTTGAGCGACTGGCCACCAAAGACCGCGACGCGGTTTACCCGCTCAGCATCGCTGCGGCCGCTGGTGATCGCATTCTCGGCAAGCAGGTGATTTTCACGTGAGTAAACAATCATTCCAGGTTCGGTCAATTCCTTCTCTGAGTTTGCCGGATCGGCGGCCGCTCCTTTGCTCATATCGACGCCTAACTTCTTCGCAAGAATCTCGGCCGCCGAGCTAAACGGCGCCGCATCTGCGATAAACAGCAAGGCGCCGCCGCCGCGCACCCAATCATTGACGGCGTCACACTCGGCGGTGGTGAACGCCGGGCCGTCAGCGCCTTCGTCGTCCGTGTCCTCCGCGCCAACAGGGTTGACGATTATCAGAATCTTGTAGCTTGCGAGCGACGCTTTGGTGAATGGCTGACGGTTGACTGCAATATGATAACCGTCATTGAAAAGCAGATCGGCAAACGGCTTATAACGATTGTTCGGCGTATCAAAATTATTGTGGGCCTCATCGAAGAGTGCGCGCGGGAAGTTTTTCGTAAATGCAGGGTTTTCAACTCTGGTGTCGAAATGTGGATCGGCAATTTGCTGGGCCGGTGTGGCAGGGACCAGCAGCAGACAAATTGCAAGGATGAATGGCGCAGTACGAATGTTCATCAGTTGGCGTTACGTGGCAGGTCGCTGTGGGTCAGATTCTGGATTGCAGATTCACTAATCGTTCCGCTGCCAGCAGCAGCGTCTCATCCTTTTTGCAAAAACAGAACCTTACTTGCTGGCGTCCGAGTTCCGGAACGCTATAGAAACTCGAACCCGGAACACAAGCGACGCCTACCTCGCGGATCAGATGCCGGGTGAATTCTACATCATCCGCGAAACCAAAGTTGGAGATGTCGGTCATGATGTAGTAAGCGCCGTCAGGACTAAACGTTTTGAACCCGGCATTGTTCAGCACCGGCAAAAGCAGATCGCGACGCGCGCGATACTCGCTTTCCAGGCGATCATAATATTCAGCGGGCAGCGACAGCGCGTAGGCTCCCGCAACCTGCAAGGGCGCGGCCGCACCAACGGTAAGAAAATCATGAACTTTGCGAATGGCACTCGTTATTTCCGGCGGGGCGATGCAGTAACCCACGCGCCAACCCGTGACGGAATACGTTTTGGACATCGAGTTGACAATCACTGTCCGCTCGCGCATCCCTTCGATTTGCGCCATCGAGATGTGCGCGATCTCAGCGCCATCGCGCGGGTAGAGAATGTGTTCGTAGATCTCGTCAGTGAAACAAAGCGCGTCAAACTCCTGGCAAAGCCCGGCGATAAACTCCATCTCCGCGCGAGTGAAAACCTTTCCGGTGGGATTATTCGGATTGCAAACAATGATCGCTTTTGTGTTTGCGTTAAAGGCCGCTCGCAGTTCGTCTTTGTCAAAACTCCAATCCGGCGCGCGCAGCGGCACGTACCGCGGCTTTGCGTCTGAAAGGATCGCGTCAGGCGCGTAGTTTTCGTAAAACGGCTCGAAGAGGACGACCTCTTCCTGCGGGTCAACGGTGGCCATCATCGCCGCGATCATGCCTTCAGTTGATCCGCAGGTCACCGTCAATTCTGTTTCCGGATCGACATCGAGACCGAGATGCCACTTGGTCTTCTGCGCAATGGCCTGGCGGAAATCGCGCGCGCCCCAGGTGATCGCGTATTGATTTACGTCGTCGGCGATGGCTTGCATCGCCACGCGCTTGATGTCCTCCGGGGCCGCGAAATCGGGAAAGCCCTGCGATAGATTCACCGCGCCATGCTTGAGGGCTTCGCGAGTCATCTCGCGAATCACCGACTCGGTGAAGAGGCTTGCTTTGCGCGATACGTGACGATGTTTTGGGACAGCAGCGGTATTCATACGTTCTTCGGAAAATCGTCCTTGGATCTTTGTACTTCGAGCCCAGCCGCTGATTTATACCTGAGTCTAGGCACAAAGAACAAAGTACAAAGCAAAAAAAATTAATCTAACTGCTTGCGTTACTTAGCAAATCTCTTCGCGGCAATTCGCAAAATTTCCTGTGCCTGCGCATCCCAATATGACCACGCGTGCCCGCCGGGGAGTTGGCGGAATTCGTGCGGAATCTTCCGGGACATCAGAATATCAACGAAGGCACGATTGACTTGCAACAGTGGATCCTCTGTCCCGCAGTCAACATAAACGTAAGGTAAAGAAGCGATGCTCGCAGCAGGTAACTCGCGATAGAGTTTACTTAGATCGTTAGCGGCGCGCGTCGGGCTGTTTTCGGATCCATAGACAGGCTGCAAGGTTCGCCAGATGGCGGCAAGTCCTTTCAAGTCAGCTTCGGTCCAGGAAGCCGCGCCCAGAGCCCCGCTCATCGATCCGACAAAGACAAACTGTTGCGGATACTTGACGCCAAACTTCAACGCGCCATATCCGCCCATCGAAAGTCCTGCGATAGCGCGACCTTCGCGCGCCTCAATCGTGCGATAGCGGCGTTGCACGTCGGGGATTAACTCTTCAATCACATACGTTTCATACTTGTCAGACGATACGGTGGCGCTGTCGGTGTACCAGTTATCGCTGCCTTCTGGTGTGACGATGATCATTGAATATTGCGACGCGTAGTCAGCAAGTTTGGTACGCGTGGGCCAGTTGTCATAGTGACCAAACAGTCCGTGCAGCAGGTAGAGAACCGGGTAACGCGTGTTCCGCGCGGCGGGCCTATCGTAGTCAACCGGTAGCACGACATCGTAAGGCAGAGTCTTCCCGACGAGCTTGCTCTCAAACGGAACGGTTCGCACGCGCGAATCCGTTTGCTTCGCGTTGGTCTTCGTTGTGTTCGCCTGAGTCTGGCCGGCCGCGAGCGCGTCATTCGTCGCGATTCGGGCGTAACTGAGCGAAACGATCAGGCCGATCAGCACGAAAGCTAGCGTGAATCTTTTCATCCGTTTTCGCCGCTCTGCAACATGGGAACCTGCACGCCCT
>JANLYH010000023.1:0-1538 GCA_031365545.1 Pyrinomonadaceae bacterium
GACGAAGCGAATGCAATTCTTTTTACGAAGCCCTGCGACCTGCAGGACCGCATGCTGAAATATGAAAACACTCTAATCAAACGAGCCTTGCTTCAGGCTAATGGTTCCGTCACTCATGCCGCAACGCTGCTGGGCAGTTCCTATCAGGCGCTTTGTTATATCCTCGAGAATCGTCACCAGGACCTCCTCAAGGTGCGCACACCGATCCGTCGTCGCGCGCGAAAGTCAGAACCACCTGCGTAAGCGGGTGGCTAATACGTCTTCGGGATTGATTGACCACCCGCTTACGCAGGTGGTGCTGACTGTTTGGCTGTGCAGTCGAGATAGTTGACGATGCAATCACGAATCAGATCATAGGACTGCTGGTAGACGGCGTCGCTCTGGCCAAATGGATCCGCGATTTCCACTCCGCGATTGTGTGGATCAAACTTGCCGAGTAACTGAACGCGCTTAGGTGAAACACCGTGCCGCTCTGTCAGCATGTCAGCTTGAAACTGCTCCATGACCAGAAACTGGCCGATTGACTCGAGCGGCAAGTCGCGCACCCAGGTCGCAACGTCTTCCGGCGCTGGCGTCTGGTTAAGTTTGCAGGTAGCGGTGGTTTCGCTGATTGCGGGCGCGCCCCGGAAGTCAATAACTCCGGCAGAGTAGACCTCAATTGCGAGGTGGCGACGAGCCGCTTCGGCCACAAAGATCGCGTGAGCAATAACGCTGCGGCATCTATTCGCGGTGCAGATAAAGGCAACTGAAGCCATCATCGTGAATCGCTCCAGGAGAGCTACTTATTCATCGCCGGCGGAATCGGATTCGTGAGATCAAATAGAACTTTCCAGACCCCATTTTCTTTTTTCCAGATGCGGAAGTAGTTTCCCGATTCAATGAGCTTCGGCGTCCCTCCACCGCTGGTCAACTTGTAGGTGCCATAGGTGTAGCCTAGATCATCGGCGATCGATACATCACCTGCCATCGGTTCCCACGTCCAGACACTTGAACTGTCCGGCAGAAGCGCTAGAGCCGCTGCCCGGCCCACCAGCGGAAATTTTTCATCCCGGTAAAGACTAACTGCCGCCGACGCGTAATCAGCGAAAGCTGCGCGCACGCCGCGTGTCGCTGCAGCCTGGGAAAACTTGCGGTCCCACGCAAGCAAGGCGGCAGTACTAAATGTCCAGAAGCCTCGTCTATGCTTCGGCGTGCTGTAGTTCTGTGGCAGTTCCCAGGGTGACTCAGCCTGTGCCGGTTGTGGATTCGAGATGCCGAGGTCAATCGCAAACTTCCATTGACCGTTCGCTTGTTTTTTCCAGACCGTCAAAAAGTGTCCCCACGCGACGGCTTTCGCATCGTGAGCGTCACTCTTGTATTCCCAGGGCCCGGTCGTGTATCCGAGATCACCCGAGCGCGCCATGCCGGCAAACGACGGATACCAACTAAGCAGCGGACGTTTGTCTGATGGCGGCAAAGGATGGTTGGTCATCCATTGTTTCCCCTTTACCGGCGTTGGTCGAAAAAGAATGCCATCATCCGCGATGAAGGCCATGAAC
>JANLYH010000027.1:0-5182 GCA_031365545.1 Pyrinomonadaceae bacterium
CAAAACGTCTCGCTGCTGAGAAAAGCCCTGGGTGAAAGCGCCAATGGTCCGCAGTTTATCGAGACGGTGCCGCGGCGTGGCTACCGCTTCGTAGCGAAGGTTACGGAAGTTCAGGACGGGAGCACGGATCTGCTAGTTGAAGAGCATTCTCGAGCGCACATTGTTATTGAAGAGGATGACACTCCGCAGAATGGGAGTGAGACTAAAATCGCGCCCGCGGAGCGACGTGTCGCTCTTCCGGCGCACGTGGGAAGACGATCATCAGCAAACCAGCCCCTATTAATCGCCGGTTGCCTAGCCGTAATCGGCCTAGGCCTCGGGTTGATTTATTTCTTGCCACGGCGTGAAGCGCATTTGGTTTCGGGCGCGCCTTTGCGCTCAATCGCAGTTCTCCCTTTCAAGCCTCTCGTCTCGAGTGAAAGAAATGAATCGCTTGAGATGGGCATGGCTGAGACCTTAATCACCCGCCTCAGCAGCCTTAACCAAATTATCGTGCGACCTACGAGTTCCGTGCGCAAGTACTCGGATCTGCAACAGGATTCCATCCGGGCCGGCCGCGAATTAATGGTGGATTCAGTCCTGGATGGGAATATTCAGAAGGCCGGGGATCAGTTGAGAGTCACTGCGCGACTAGTGCGAGTGAGTGACGGGAGTACGATTTGGGCCGATAAGTTTGACACGAAGGTCGCCCACCTTTTCTCCGTACAGGACTCGATCTCGGAAAAGGTCGTCAGTGCCCTGGCGCTCACACTAACCGGTGAACAGAAGAAAGGATTAAGCAAGCGCTACACCGACAACGTCGCAGCCTACCAGTTATATTTGCAGGGGCATTACCACTGGAGTACTTTCCGGCCCGCGGATATGGTCTCGAGTCTCAACTATTACCGCGCGGCGCTTGAGCAGGATCCCAAGTACGCGCTGGCATATGCGGGGATAGCCGTGTCGTACAGCACGATCGGAATCTATGGCCCGCTCTCTGCCCGGGAGGCTGGAGCCAAATCGCTTGAAGCGGCCCGGAAGGCGGTCGAGCTTGACGACGAGCTTGCCGAAGCGCATGTCTCCCTCGGCGTAGTAAAACTCCTGTACGATTGGGATTGGGAGGGCGCGCGGAGGGAACTCGAGCGAGGCATTCAGCTGGATCCAAACACCACCGGCCACACGCCGTACGGTTATTATCTTGCCATGATGGGAAAATGGAACGAATCGCTGGCCGAGTTGGAACGAACCAGTGATATGTCTCCGGGATGGCAGCCCGCCAGCAACGACGTATTGTGGACCCTTTACGCTTCGCGTCGCTACGCTGAAGCAATCGACCGATGTGAGCAGGCTATTAAACTCGATCCTAACAATGGGGGAGCACACTGGGTGCTGGGGCAACTCCAGACTCAGAAAGGTATGTATAAGGAAGCGACCGCCACGCTCCAGCAAGCCCTTAAGTTGGATGGTGCCGATCTAAGAATTTCGGCCGATCTGGGATATGTCTATGCCCTATCTGGCGAGACGGATCGGGCGCTAGCCATCATTTCGCAGTTGAAGAAGAGTCCAGCTTCGCTGGCCTCTTACTTGATCGCGGAAGTCCATACCGGACTGGGCAACAAAGATCAGGCGTTCGCCTGGCTCGACAAAGCATATGAAGAGCGCTTCCCGTTCCTCTGTGATGTCAGAGTCACGCCGCAATTCGATAGCCTGCGCTCCGATCCCAGGTACGTTACCCTAGTGCGACGAATGAACCTCTCGCCCTGAATAGTGTCGCCGCGCCGGCACTTTTGAGAGGAAACTCCCTTTCCAATATTGATGGTTAAGTCAGCTAAACATTTCTACGACTTTGGTCCGTATCGCATGGATGAGTCTGACCGACTGCTTTGGCGAGACGATCAGGTCGTGCCGCTGACGCCGAAGGCTTTTGAGATGCTTCTGGTGCTCCTACAGAGCAACGGTCACGTGCTGACAAAAGAAGAACTGATGAAGCGCGTGTGGCCGGACAGCTTTGTCGAAGAAGCCAACCTCTCACACAACATCTACAAGCTTAGAGAAGCGCTCGGCGAAGGCCGCAACGGTGAGAAATACATCGAGACAGTGCCGCGTCGCGGTTATCGGTTCGTAGCCACAGTCACAGAAGTACAGGACCCGACGGATCTAATAGTTGAAGAACATTCCCGAGCGCACATTGTTGTTGAAGAAGATGACACGCCGGAGCACTTGATCGAGAGCCAAGAGGGGTCGATTGCCCCATCCCGCGCGTTGCCAGCAGGCATTCCAGCGCGTGGGACTCGTACAGCGAAGCCAACCTTGGTGGTTGCCGCCGCTCTCGTCTTAATCGGATTGGTCGTTGCCGCATCTATTTATTTCGGGAGGACGAGAGGGTCCGCGACAGTCAACGGTGCGGCCTTGCGTTCTATTGCAGTGCTTCCCTTTAAACCGCTCGCTGCAAATGATCGAGACGAATCGCTTGAGATGGGAATGGCTGACACCTTGATCAGCCGCCTCAGTACTGTTAAGGACCTCAACGTGCGGCCCTTCAGCGCTGTTCGCCGATATACGAGGCTCGAAGATGAAGTAGCTCGGGCCGGCAGCGAGCTGAACGTTGATGCAGTCCTCGACGGCAGCATCCAGAAGTCAGGAGACAGGGTTAGAGTCAGCGTGCGTCTGGTTAAAGTTGAGGGCGGACTGGTTATCTGGACCGAGCAGTTTGATGAAAAGTTTACGGACATCTTCGCGGTGCAGGACGCAATTTCGCGCCGAGTCGGAAACCAATTGGCGCCGAAACTGAACGGCAATCCGAGAGGAGAATTAGGAAAACCGGCCACGGCAAATACCGACGCGTACATAGCCTATGTCAAGGGCCGCTACTTCTTTCGCAAGTTTGATCCAGCGGACCATCAGCGCGCGGCCCATTATTTTAATGAGGCCATTGCCAGAGACCCCAATTACGCCCTTGCGTACGCCGGTCTCGCTGATACGTACGCCGCGTCCGCGGTGAACAATTGGATTCCCTCGAAGGAAGCCTTTCCCTTGGCAAAAAGGGCTGTCGGCAAGGCTCTGGAGCTGGACGGTAACCTTGCCGAAGTTCATCTCACCTCCGGAGCTATTACGATGCTCTACGATCTGGATTGGGCAACGGCAGAACGCGAATTTAAACGGGCCTTGGAACTCAATCCGAATTACCTGGAGACCTACGAGGTCTATTCTTACTTGCTATCCTGCACCGGACGCCTCGACGAAGGCATTGAGATGGCTAAACGTGGTTTGCAAGTGGATCCGCTCTCGGTCGCTATCAGCGACGACGTGGCGGGAGCGCACTACTGGGCACGTCACTACGATGAAGCAATCGCGCAAGGTCGCAAATCAATCGAGTTAGATCCCGGTCATGCTGCGGCATACGTATATTTGGGTCAGGCGTACGACCTCAAAGGAAGTTACGATGAATCCATCGCCGCGTATCAAAAGGCTATAGGCCTCTCCGAGCGGACGACAAACATCATGGGCCTGCTGGGTCATGCTTATGCCGTATCAGGTAGGCGACGTGAGGCATTAAAGATACTGAAGGATCTAAAAGAAATTTCCGGGCACGGGTTCGTTTCGCCTTATGACCTGGCGATTGTTTACACCGGACTCGGCGATAAGGACAACGCGATAACCCAACTCAAGCGAGCCTACGAAGAACGTGCCGGTTGGATCATTGCCCTCAAAGTTGAACCAATGTTTGATCCGCTTCGCTCAGACCCGCGCTTCGCGGAGCTTTTGCGCCGGATGAACCTTTGATGTGTTGCCAAAATGATCGCGGCCGTAAGATTGTAAATTGGCATACCAAAATAGAGCTCGGGACGGCTCCTTTTTTTTCGATTTGGTACGGCCCAATTTACCTTGCCCTTTAAGAACCAATAAGAGCATAAAAGGCTATGATTCATCACGCGGTATCGGTCGCGGGCTTTCTAGTCTTCGCGGGAATCGCCTGGTTGTTTTCCAGTAATCGGCGAAAGATTGCGTGGACAACGATCGCCTGGGCAGTCTCTTTGCAACTTCTGATCGGTTTGGTTATTTTTCGCTTTCCTGGTTCGCATCGAGTCTTACTCTGGCTGAACGACGCGGTGCTGGTCCTACTTAACGCGTCAAAGAGTGGTTCGATGTTCCTCTTTGGACCACTCGCTGCAAGCCCCGGCGAGTCAGGATCCATTGGCTTCATCCTCGTCTTCCAGGTCCTTCCGGTCGTCATTTTCTTTGCAGCGTTCACCGCTATGCTCTATCACCTGCGCGTACTGCAAATATTCGTGCGGCTCTTCGCCAGGCTCTTCCATCGAACGATGAAAATCAGCGGCGCAGAATCGCTCTCAAGCGCGGCAAACATCTTTACCGGAATTGAATCGGCCCTCGTGATCCGACCATATTTGGAAAAAATGACGCGCTCAGAGTTGTTGCTGGTGTTGACCACCGGCATGGCGACAGTGGCATCAAGTACGCTCGGCGTCTACGTCGGTTTTCTAACCGGAGTTTTCCCTCAAATAGCGGGACACCTGATCTCTGCTTCTGTTCTGGCGATTCCAGCTTGCGTCGTCGTATCCAAGCTACTGATTCCTGAAACCGAAACGCCGGAGACGCTCGCGGCTGTTCCTCAAGAAGACGAGTCGACGCGTTCAAAGAATCTGATAAGCGCAATTATCGAAGGAGCAATGGACGGGCTGAAGCTGGCGGCAGGAGTCTCGGCATTACTCATCGCAATTCTGGGAATCGTGGCGTTGGTCGATAAATTACTCGGCACCGCAGGCGCGTGGTTAGGAATGAGCGAACCCCTTTCGTTTGTGAGGATCTTGAGCTGGGTCTTCTATCCTTTCGCCTTTCTGCTTGGACTGCAAACGAGCGATGTACCAATAGCAGCTCGCTTGTTGGGCGAGCGACTCATACTGACGGAGGTCTTCTCCTACAACCATCTCGCACAGGCAATCTCCAGCGGACAGATCACCGATCCTCGGACCGTGGTAATTCTGAGTTACGCGCTTTGCGGATTCGCACACGTGGCCGCGATGGCAATCTTCGTTGGAGGCACTGCCGCACTTGCTCCCTCCCGCCGCGACGACCTCGCCAGCCTCGGCTTACGAGCCCTGCTGGCTGCTACGTTGGCGACGTTAATGACCGGGTGTGTCGCAGGGATCTTCAGCAATGGCGAAGGGGTCTTGCTCTTGAAAAT
>JANLYH010000052.1:0-11110 GCA_031365545.1 Pyrinomonadaceae bacterium
GCTTTCAAGCCTTTCGTTCATCACCGTTATGTCGGCGCCCATCGTTTGTAGGGTTGTTAGAAAAGCAGTGCGAGTTGGATTAAGGCCGACGTCGCGGATCAAAACATCCGATCCCGGAAGGGAAGTTGCCCCTGCGATGAAGAATGCTGCTGAAGAAATATCACCCGGAATGAAAAGGTTTTGCGCACTTAAATCCGCGCCGTCCCGAATAGTGATCGCGCGGCCACTTTGTTCGACCTGGGCTCCAAATGCGCGCAACAAGCGCTCGGTGTGATCTCGTGTTGGCGCTGGCTCCATGACTGAGGTGCTGCCCTCAGCCGCGAGTCCAGCGAGCAAGACTGCTGATTTAATCTGAGCGCTCGCAACAGGGAGTTGATAACTGATGGCCTTCAGCGGACGCCGTCCGTTGATGCGTAGCGGAGCGCAACCGTTTGCTGCCAACTCGACCTGCGCTCCCATGAGTCGCAGCGGCTCGGCAACCCGCAACATCGGCCGACGCAGCAGCGATTGGTCACCGGTGATCGTCGCGGTGAAAGGCTGACCAGCAAGAACCCCGGCGAGCAGTCGCATAGTGGTGCCGGAGTTCTGCGCGTCAAGGATTTGTTGGGGCTCCTGCAAGCCTGAAGGTCTTGCTCCCGTGATCGATACAGTAGGGCCTTTTCGCACCAGGCGGACGCCGAGCGCTTCCAAACAGTCGAGCGTGGCCGCGCAATCGCGGGCGGTTGAAAAGTTTTCGAGAGTTGATTCGCCATGGGCGAGAGCTGCAATCAGCGCCGCGCGGTGTGAGATTGATTTGTCGCCGGGAAGGCGCAGCTCGCCGCGAAGATCATCTATCGGCGTTACTACGATAGAATGATCTGCGTCGTGCCTGCGATCGAAGGTGTTGGCCATTCGCCCAAGTATAGACTAAGCGATACTGGCCTGACTCTTTCGCAGGTGATTCGCTTCGACGACTACTGGATGGGCGTGGTAAGCTGCCGATTCCAACTCCAGCCATCATCACTCTTCATCCTTTCCAGGTGGCCTGTCCGAAATTAGCAATCGATGGAAACAACTTCCTCCAACCTGCGCGGGTTCAATAATCGAATCCTGGCTTATCCATCGCTTCCTCATGCCGTCGCGCTTTCGTTCGCTCGGATTATCTGGATGGCTGCGGCGCTGGTGCTGTCTACCGGGCCGGCCCTTATGGTGGGCCGTTCGGGGCCGAAGTTGGCCCAAGAGCTCGCTGTCGGTTGGTTCATTGTTGTAGTCCTGACGTTCGGGAAGTCAGGAACGTTAGCGCTGCAACTCTGGCGGTTTCGTTACGTTGTTCCGCGGTTCTCAATTATCGCGCTGCGGCCGTTTCATAATCGCGACACGTCTTACCTCTACCGAAGACTGGTTGCTCCGGTGCTCGGCTGCTACGGCGTTGTTAGCGTTGTGAGCGATGACACCTTCGCTGCAGGCGCGCGAAAAGTAGACGATGGTACCTTCGAAGTTGAGGTCATTGGCGATCCTCAGATGGCAACAACTTACTCTGATGACGAGTGGCGGCGTAGCGTGATGGCTGAGATAGCTATCGCTGACTTTGCGGTGCTTGATCTAACGCTGCCGTCAGAAAACTTGTTGTGGGAGATTGCGAATTGCGTTTACTTCCTGCCGCCCCATCGCGTCTTCATCATAGGCGTGAGAGGTCTGGCTGATTGGGATGCCAGGTTGGCTCTCGTTCGTGACCATCTGGACAAAGCCCTACCGGACAGCGCGGCTCCGTACCAGTTGCAGCCACCGATAGAATACGGCGGCCGCTTGTTTGGTACGTGGCGTTTCCGTATCTCGATTTTCCGGGAGGTGCGAAAGCTGCGACGCCTTGACCAAGCCGTTTCGGTGGCCGGGACTTGGCACCCGCCGATAATTCAAGCTCGAGCTGCTGAACCAAAGGTTAAGTAGGACAGAATTCAAATGTGTGGACGCTTTACACTACGCCGTCCTGAAAGAATAAAGCTTGAGAAGGTGCGCCGTCTCTCGGAAATCGCGCCGCGTTACAATATCGCTCCCAGCCAGGAGGTGCTGGCGATTACTCAATCTGACGATCGTCGAGACTTGTCCTCGTTTGTTTGGGGTCTAATTCCTTCCTGGAGCAAAGAGCCCAAGGGTTTCATCAATGCACGCGCGGAAACGCTGGAGGACAAGCCCAGTTTCAACGAATCCTTTCTGCGGCGCAGATGTTTGATTCCCGCCGATGGTTTCTACGAGTGGCAGCGGCACGGAAAAGCCAGGCAGCCTTATTACTTCCAACTAATCGACGAGTCGCCGTTCGCGTTTGCCGGCATCTGGGATGAATGGCGAAAAGATGGCGTCTCCATCGCTTCCTGCGCAATCATCACGACCACACCCAACGAGCTCCTAGCAACGATTCATGATCGCATGCCGGTTATGCTCTCGGCTGAAGCTCAGGATACCTGGCTTCGCGCGGACGCGCGCGCAACCGAGTTGGCGAGTCTGCTGGTTCCTTATCTCGCCGCTGAGATGAAAAGCTACCCCGTGAGCCAAAAAGTAAACCACGCGCAGGCTGAGGATGCAGAGTTAGTCGAACCAATCGAACTCGCGCCGGAGCCGACGAATTTTAGGTTGTTCTAACTTGAAATTCAGAAAAAGGATTGACTGTACCATCTAATTCGCCTATGGTTCCGCCACCGCACTTAACGATTTGGCAATTTAGCCCCGTAGTCAGGTCATGCCTGAACATTTAACTTGGCTGTAGCCGACAAGCCCGCTTGTTTGTTCAGCCTTCACCTCCCAATCCAAAAAGGAACCTATGAAAAGCAAAAACAAAGTTCTCCTCGGTGCATTCGTCGCTATGTTACTGCTGCTCGGCGTATCAGCTTATGGCCAAATTCACAAATATTTCACTCCTGGTACAGTATGGGAAGTAACGATGATCAAAATCCGTCCCGGCATGGATCAAGCCTATCTGCGATACCTGGACACTGACCTGAAGAAAGAATCTGAGATTTCAATCAAGAATGGCTTCATGAAATCCTACAAGATTTTGCGCTCACAGGATGACGATGGCAGTTGGAACATGCTGATCCTTCGTGAATACGATAGCTTTGCCTCCATTGAGAAAAATGCGGAGAAAGCGGATGCAATGCTCCAGAAGGCCACCGGGATGGACGACCAAAAGACCATGGATGGTTATACGGAACGTTTGAAAATTCGTGAAGTCCAGGGCACGAAGTACATGCGCGAATTAATCCTTAAGTAACCCGCCTGACTGACGAGATGCTCCGGCCGGCTTGGCAAGTTGGCCGGGGTGTCACGCCTTCGGCACGCCATAATTAATTCCCAGCAAATCGCTGTTACCCTTATAGTCGGGGTTATTAAATGTCGGCGCTTTGTGCCTCACCGTCGTCTTCTCTTTGCCTTGGAATTTGCCTTTGACTCCTTCACTGGTCGCGGTTTGGCCTCTGATTTTGCCGGCTCCTTCGCGGCGTGATTGGCTTCCTCTACAGGTGGCGCGCCGGCTGCCTCCAATGATGCGGTGATCAGTTCGTCGCTTGGTCGCTTCCCGTCGATGAATGCGAAGACATGGTAGTTGGCGTTGCGTTCGCGAATCACCTCGATGCGGCCCTCGTCTTTCAGGCGCGCTAGTTCCGTCATCAGGAAATTCTGTTCCGCACCACTCAGGTAGCGATAGTCGATGTCGAAGGCGAGGCCGGTGGAGTGTGGCGGCGTATCGATGAGCACCGCGTTTCGATTAACCCTTCGCAAGGCGCGTTGGTATTGCTCAGGTCTCACCAGCGAGCTGACCGGCAAGGGGCGGGCAAACTTATCGTGATACGCCTTCGCCACCTCTTCGAGAATCTTCAACGCCTGCGGCCGTAGCGAGCTGAGCATACTCACCTTCAGCGCATAACGATCTGTTGTGTCGCCGAGGTTATATGAACGCCCGGCGAAATTCTTTGCCAGCGCTTGCAGCGATTCGTAATCCTGCGACAGCGATTGCCGGCTGCTCGGCTGGCCGTAAGCTCGATCGAGCAGTGCTTTCTCGTCAACATCTGCTTGCAACTGCTGTTGCCGTTCGGTGATTTCTTTTTGCAGCTCAGCCATTTCTTGTCGCTTGGACCGCTCGGCTTTTTTGAGTGCGCCTTGCCGCTTCTGCAGATCGGATATTTCCGTTAGCAGATTCAGGCGCGCGGTGTCGAGCCGCGCGTAGGTATCGCGAAGTTCGACGTCGTTGTAAAGTGCGATGTTGTGATCGTCAACGTAACGGCTGAACGCTTTGTCATCCGCTCGCGCGCCAACGCCGAAGAGAACGTAGTTGTCAGTGACGGCAGGTAAGGGAACCAGCTCGCCGCGCTCGAGCATGGCGGCGAGATCCACAAAGTCCTGACAGGTCTGCACGTTGAACTTTTCGATTTCGGCGACTTGCGTAGCCAGGAACCAATGCCGATCTTCGTAATGCCGGAGCTGGGTGGGAATCTCAATCGCAACGTCTCCTATTCCGCCTCGATCTTCTTTTACTTTATCGACAGCGCGAGCCCAGAGGTCAGCATCGGTGGTTTCTGTGTTGGCACGATTGGCCAGATAGTCGGATTGGCTAAGACGTATTAAGTCCCGATAACGAAGGAATGCTGCGAGGACACCGAGACCCAGCAACGAACACACTATGATTGCGAGGATGCGTCGGTTCATGATCCAGATCGCCTATGCAAATTTGAGGCGACGGAAGGAAGCGTTCAAATAAAGGGCTTTGGGGTGCAGACGTGGGGAAAGAGTGCAGAGAGGAACGGAAGCTGTTTCGAATGGAAACAGGAATGAGCAGTGGGAAGCGGGCAATGAGCAGTGGGAAGTAATGAGATCCGCAAAACTACACAGGGTCCGCAGATTCAAAAGCTAAACTATTTCTCGCCGGCACAATCTGCGTAATTGCGGATTCGACTTTTTCTTGCACTGACTTGCCGTCATCGTTATAGCCAGGCGGGGCGACGCTCTTCGTAGGAAGCGATCAGGTCGTCGTGCTTCAGCGTCAAGCCAATTTCATCAATGCCTTCAAGCAAACAATTACGTTGAAAGTCGGCGATGGGGAACTGGGCAGAAAAGCCGTGCGCATCCGCGCCGGTCTTTTGTTCGAGATCGACCGTAAGTTGATAGGTTTCGATCTGGGCCGCACGCCGCATGATCTCCGACACGTGGGGCTCGTTAAGCACCACCGGCAAGAGGCCATTCTTCAAACAGTTGTTCGCAAAGATGTCTGCGAACGAGGGCGCGATGATTGCGCGGAAGCCATAGTCGGCAAGCGACCAGGGCGCGTGTTCGCGCGAACACCCGCAACCGAAGTTCTTTCCGGTGATCAGGATCGACGCTCCGGTGACGCGCGGTTCGTTCAAGGGAAAAGAAGGATCAGGAGTGCCGTCAGGTAGGTAGCGCCAATCGTGAAAAAAGGCAATCACCAAACCCGTCACGCTCCACGGGTTTCAGAAACTGCTTGGGAATAATCCGGTCGGTATCGACGTTTGGCCGATCAAGAACTGCGACTTTGCCGGTGTGAATTCGAAATGGTCTCATGTTGATTTCAGGTATTGTCTTTCTCGGTGAAACCTCCGTGTTCTCTGGGTCTCCGCGATGGAAAAAGCGTTAAGCAAAATACTCACCACAGAGACACAGAGAACACAAAGGAAGCACAGAGAATCTCAAACTCCAGCCACCAAACTTCATCCCTATTTGTATTCCCAATCCCGAACGTCAACGAAGCTCGCAAGGGAGCCACCCTATCTCATGCCGCGACGGCGTTCTTGAGAGTGGCCCGCGCCGCAGGTAAGCCCGGGGCGGCAGAATGAACGCTTGGAGTCGGCGATCGGCGATCGAACATCGGCCCAGTCGTAGAAAAGATTGACTGCACGATCTAATTCAAATAAGGTCGCCACCAAAATGAAAGATCTGCGAACCTAACCCAAACAGAGGACAAGCGCGGGCGCCCCATTGGCTCGCACGTTGTCTTCCCCTAACTTACTGCTGAGAAATCATGATGCTTCGACACCTACTTCTTTGCATTGTCCTAGTAACAAATACTTCGTTTGCGCAGACGGCGAGACTCAACCCGGCCGGCTTTGCATTGTCTCAGAAAGCAGAGCTCAACTCGTCAGGCTTTGACCGCACTTATAAGCTAAAGCTTCGTGAGCCGGTTCAAGACAAGAACTTTTATCTGTTGAGTTTGTTTCAGAGGGAACAGGAAGTTCGAAAACTCCTAAGAGAAAACAGCGCACTAAAAAGGCTGTCCAACGATAAGCTGCAAAGTCTAAGGATGGCCGCGAATTGTAGGGACGTCGCCTGCTTCGACCGGCTACTTCGTTTCAGTGATCCAGAGATCAAAACGGTAGCAAACGAATTTGAAGGATTGGCGCAGCATCGGGAGTTCAAGACATTCGCTATGGATATGCGCCGGTCAGGTGTATTCATCAAATACAACCGGCAATCCGATACGGAAATGTTAGTTGCCGCCTGGCAAGATGCGGCGCACGGAATGAACGAGCTGTTGAGTGTCTACTGTCTCGGCAAGGACCCGGTTTATAAGGACATTGACAGGGTTAGCTTTGATGTTTCGAAAGAGGAATACCCCAAACTCCTTAAGACGAAGCTTACGCAGATTAAGCTTCCCAATGACCCGCTATTTTTTGAACCCACGCTCAATTTTTCTCTAAAGGTGTTGGCAGCTAACCGGCGTGATGAGGCCGGTCGTTACGAGCCACTTGAAGCCGGAGAAAACAAAGCGTTCCTTCGCAACATGAAAAAGATCAGGTGGAGCGACTATCCGTATTCATTCATTTTAGTGCTGGGCTCGGGCCCGGCGGACTCTGCCAGGCTAAGTCCGGTAGGGGCTAAAAGGGCAGACCAGGCTGCACAACTATACCTTGAGCACAAAGCCCCAATAATTATGTTGTCCGGAGGCCACGTTCACCCGATGCAAACGCCTTATTGCGAGGCGATCGAGATGAAAAAATACGTGATGGAAAAATTCAAGATACCGGAGCGGAGTATTTTGATCGAGCCTTACGCACGTCATACAACGACTAATTTTCGAGACGCCGCGCGTCTCGTTTTTCGGTATGGCATACCGACTGATCTAAAAGCGGTTGTGACCTCAAGCGAAGACCACATTACCTACACGGCGAGCGAGACTTTTCGCAGTCGTTGTTTGAAGGAATTTGGATACTTGCCAATGGAGTCTATTACCCAAATATCTCCGGCCGTGGCGGAGTTTAGGCCAGCGGTTGCTTCATTATTCTTTGATGCGAATGACCCGCTTGATCCGTGAGCGGTCAGAAGTCAGCGGTCAGAAGTCAGCGGTCAGAATTCAGCGGTCAGAAGTCAGCTGTTTAATACTTAATCAGTTTAGGGTGGTTCATTATGCGATTCAAAATCAGTGGTTTATTCGCAATCGGGTTATTCGTTGTTGCCCTTTCGTTTGTCACCGCCGGCATGGGCCAGAAACCAGTATTCAATCCCGTCACCAATAATCCACCGCTGAAAGTTTCCGCGCCCCTCGCGTCTGCTGCCGCCGACAAAGATCTGATTGCCAAGGGCTGTCAGTATTACCTCGGTCGAAAGTCCGAGTTTCTCTGTAAATCGGAGACGGCTTATCAGAGTTGCCTTTCATATTTGAAAAAGGGTGTCGTAAATTTTTGCGGTTGGGGCGATCATGCGTTGGCTATGGCCCGGTCTGGTAGCGCGAAGGAAGCGGAAGATGCTCTGAAAAGCGCAGGTTGTAAGCTAAATGCTACAGGTCGCTGGGATTGTCCCACTTCGAAAGAGTATGTATGCGTCGAATATCGAAACGGCGGAGCGGTTAAGGGCTGTGTTCCACACTGTCACCTCAGTCTCAACTCTGGTTCAAAAGCATTCATCGTGAACGGTCGCTTAAATGTGCTGCTGTTTTTCCTCAATGGAGGCGAACCGGGGGGTTGCAGCGCAAGCGATCTTGGAAACATCTCTTTGAGCTTGCCATATGGCGGGCTCGGGTATGGTCAACTCACCGGACTTGATCCCGGCGTCGATCCCAAGACATGGGGAAACGGTGTTGCGGGAATGAGTGATTTGGCATCAACGCCTCCTGATTGGTTTATCAAGAAATGCGCGAACCCACCCCCGCCTGGCAGCAAAGATGATCCGTGTTATGTCGATCTTATTTTTGCCAATAATGCCTCACTTTCACAGCAACATTGGATTTTTGGTCAGGGGTCAACTCCGGCGATAAGGTTATGGTTAGGCCAGTCCTATAAGAAATAACTTACCGCGCGAGACATTGTTCCACTGCGGGACAGCGGGGCTGTACGGAGATGGAAAATGTCACAACACTTTCAAACTAAGAATTGACGAGTTTGCTCTTAGGTCCTTCCATCGAGAGGATTGATTTGACGATCTGCTCAGGTTTTAACAGCGCGGGGCACGCCGACCACCTATCGAGAGCCTCGTTGCCAATTCGCACCAGACCGATGTGCTGCGACTTGTCTGCGTCGATGGTCGGGTTCGGATCCACAAACCCGAGTTTACGGCGCAGCGTCTCCATGTCGTTGCGGTGGCCGGTCAGGAATAACCAACCGGGCTTCACTCCATGCATCTCCGCATAATGCTTGAGCACCAGCGGCGTGTCCTTCTCCGGTTCGAGCGTCAACGAGTACATGAAGATGTCGCGACCAACCCGGTCTCCGAGTAGTTTCTGAACCCGGAGCAGGTTCGCCGTCATCCCGGGGCAGATTCCCTCGCACTCTGCGTACATGAAGTTGATGACCACGAGCTTGCCTTTGATCAGGTCATCGTAGAAGCGCACCGGTTGGTTCTTGTGGGTGCGGAGGATGACGTTCGGGAAATAGTTCGCTCGTGGCCCGGTGGGTGATGTTGCCTGACGCTTCGCGGCTTCCTGCGCCGGAAATCCGGGGACTAGTGAAGCCAAGTTGTAATTCGTCAAGAGGTCTCTTCGTCTCACTTTGTTCTCTCTTTCGTGCCTGCCATTCTTGTTCGCTTACGGATTACTCCAACGATTGAGGAGTACACACACTCGATCAAGGCACGATGTCGAAGCGCAGCATCATCCCGTGATCTTCATGAATGGTGTTGTGGCAGTGCATGACATACCTGCCGGTGAACTCCCTGAAGCGCATGAATATTTTTACTTCCTCGTTCGGTGCGAGTCGGACGACATCCTTTCTCGCCACCTCATTAGCTGGCGGTGCGCCTCCGTTGCGCGAGACAATCTGAAACTCCTCGAAGTGGATATGGATCGGATGGGTCCAGTCGCCGAAAGAGTTTTTCAACACCCAGACCTCAGCCGTGCCTTTCTTAACCGTGAAACGGGGAACATTACTATCGAACAACTTGTTGTTGATCGTCCACGCGCCGTTCTGGTTCTGGAAGTTAAAGGTTCTCGTCGCGACCGCTTCGTTCACGTTGTAAGGGGGCAGTGCGCGCAGTATCGCGGGCACCTGGCTTGGGTCGGCGGCGTTGCGTTCGACATCAAAGCGCAGCACTGATGTGCCCGGACTCTCGATGGCGTCGCGTGTGGCGGGGCCGCGCCCGCTTGTCTGTTTGAGCCGGTTCTGAAGGAACAGTTGCGTACCGAGAGGCACCTGAGAGAAGTCTACGATCACGTCGGCGCGCTCGGCCACGCCCAAACGGATGCTGGTGTGCGTGAGCGGCTGCGGCAGGAGATTGCCGTCGTTTGAGATTTGTACGAACGACTGCCCGTTACTCAGGAAGAACTCGTAGAAGCGCGAAGGCCCGGCATTCAAGAGGCGTAGTCGATACTTGCGACGCGCCACTTTAAAGAACGGCTGAATCTTGCCGTTGACGGTGAACTTATCGCCGATGAAGCCGTTTAAGTCGAACTGGTCGAAGAACAACTGCCCGTTGGCGTCAAAGCGTTTGTCGGCGAAGATGAGGGGCACGTCGAACTCGCCGCTCGGCAGCCGGAAGGCGTTCGGGTTGGTGTCGTTCTCGTTGCCGGAATCACGCTCGTCGAAAAGCAGATAGAAGCCCGCCAACCCCTTATAAACATTCGGCGCGGTGAACTCCATGCGGTGGTCGTGATACCACAGGGTGGATAACGCTTCGCGCACGTCGCCCTTCGGCGGGAATGCGTCGTAGCCGGCGAGGACGTTCGGGTAATGATGATCCTTGAAGGCGCCGACCTCATAGAAGTCTGCGGGGAATCCGTCGCTCTCAGAACCCGTGTGGGCGTTGTGTAGGTGCGTGATGACGCTCGGGATGCCGAAGCCGACATGGTTGGCGGGCAGGTTGTTACGAAAGCGCACGATGAGTGGCTCGCCGTACCGGGCATTGAAGGTCGGGCCTGGAAAGATGCCGTTAAACCCCCAGACCGGACTGGGCGGCAAGTCGCGGTGGAAGCTATGCAGCCGCTCCTCCTGACTGATCTCATAGAATTTCTGCGCGGGAAACTCGTTGTACCGCTGGAACACTGACGTATTCACGTCTCCCGGCATCGCCGTCGGCTGTGCCACGGGAGGGATGGGCAGTGCATCTACGAAGGCTGTTGTCGCCGGGCTTGACGTTGAGCCGTCGCCGTAGCCGCCGCCACCGAACTGCGCGAGCGCCCCTTTGCTATTGAGGGTTATCATCGCTGCACCGCCCGACGCCAGCCCCAGCTTAATAATCTCTCGCCTGCTGAACTTTGATTTCGACCAACCTTGTCTTTTCGACATTGAGTTTCCTCTCATTAGCCTCGCTGTGCCGAAGTGGGAAAGGGCCAGCGGTGGCGATCTTGTTAGGTGGTGCTTGGTTTTCCCTGCCGTGCTCTGAAGAGACGAAGGGAGAATTATGCGCGCAGGCAAGTTGTCAGGAAGAATGGAACTGGATGGAAACGTTTATATCTGGGTTTAGTTCTTCCATTCAACCCGTAACGATGAACACATTTACGCGACGTAACATCAATATACGACCAATTACCCGCTTCTTCAATCTTGTTGCCGCTGATCGTAAGCTGAAAATTTTACCCTATGGATGGTGGGTTCAAATTCCGTAACAACCTCTGATTATTAGTTTGTCTCTTGACGGGACAATACGGATGCCGAAGCAATATGGATTGTGCGTTAAGCAACAGTGTAAGCGCCGGCCAAGA
>JANLYH010000106.1:0-42927 GCA_031365545.1 Pyrinomonadaceae bacterium
TATCGGCTATACGCCGACTTACGTGACCGGCGTCTGGATGGGCTATCCGGGACGAAAGAAACCACTCGGCAATGACATGACCGGCGGCCACGGGGCGCTGCCCATGTTTATTAGCTTCATGAAGGACTTCCTGAAGGGAAAACCGAAAGAAGACTTCGATAAGGCGCCGGGAATGCCGGAGGACATGAAGGAGCTTTTCCGCCAACGTCAACGTGAACTCGCGGCCGAACGGGCTCAACTTGGTGAAGAGTATTCAAAAAAGACTGACGAAGACGACACCACCGCGCCGGCAACAACTACTGAACCGAAGTTAGAGCAGATAACTCTGCCACCGCCGCCCCGCGCTGAGGATGGCCCCGCAAATCCGCAACCGCGAACGGAACCCGTAACGCCGCGAGTGGAGGTGCCGCCACCACCAGTTAGTCGTCCACGCGAAGTGGATCCGGCAAAGAAGAAGGGGAAGAAGGGCGGCGACGAACCGGGGTAGGACAGGCATTCCTGCCTGTCCGGTTCAGGAATATCTGTCCTACTTTTATTCTCTTCTCGCACTAGACCAGGGCCAGTTCTCCGCGCTCTCTACCAATCCCGCTTTCACCGGGTTCTGTTCAATGTATCTCACGATTCGATAAAACCCGTCTTCGCTTCGGACCGCGTGATCAAACGATTCATCTTGCCAAAACTTTTCACCTGTCCGGCCCAAAATACGATTTGCCTCGCGTGCAGTAAAGCCTTTGATTGCTCTGGTAATTTCGGGCAATAACTTTTTGGGCCAGATGAGGATGTGTACATGGTTCGACATCACCACATAAGCACTCAGTCGATAAAGCTGGAGAGGTTCAGCGCCGTGATGGAGAGCGTCCACAACCACCTTTGCTATCCGAACATCCTTTAGCCAAGTTGGCCCATGAGCCGCTTTGTCCAATTCCCGATCAAGGAGTAGGAATCTCTTGCCAAGACTTGACTCTTTGAAACTTGCAGCGAGCTTTCGTTGCGGCAGTGAACCGTACAATCGCCAGGTTATAAACAGAGCGCTGTCGGCTCGCTGCCAATGAGGGAGGTGTCTGCGGTAGAACATGGGCAGCAGACATTCTCACCGGTCCAGCTGTGACAATGTAGTGAGGGGGAACAAAGGGGAATATCTGTTCAATGCAAGTTGCTTTGTATTCCGGCAGGGACAGACAGGAATGTCTGTCCTACTAAAGAATCCTGTCGAGCGTGTACGGCAGCATCTTCCGCCACCAGGGCCAATCGTGATCGACGTCGGCTCCCCAGAGATCCAGCTTATGGGGGATGCCCTTGGCTTTCAGGATGTCTGACAAATTCTGACTCCGATCAGGCGCTTCGTAATTCCCCTGACCGGAAAGAACGTAAATGTCACTCGCCTTTTGCAGGATTGGCAGGTGGTGGTCATCGTTTAGGTTCGGCAGGTAATCGGCTGGATTGTTGAAGTAAACATTATCGTCGTAATAACCTTTCAAATACGAACGCACGTCATAGCTGCCGCTCATAGCGATCACGCCGCGAAACAAATCCGGATGCTTGAAATAAGCATTGGCTGCGAGAAACGCACCGAGGCTGGCTCCGGTCGTCAACGGTCGGGCATCGTCGCCCGCGTCCTGGCGAATCAGCGGCAACACTTCATCAGTAATGTAGCGATCAAAGCGCGTCAAAAGCTCAGCCTTCAGGTGCGGTGGCATCTCTTCGTTTAGCAGGCTGTATTTATTGACGCTGTTTATCGAGTAAGCACGGATGCGGCCGCTGTCGATGTGCGGACGGATCGCGTCCACCAGATGAAAGCGTTCATACTCGAGATAGTCGGCAGCCGCGGTGGGAAACATCAAGAGTGGCTGGCCCGCGTGGCCGTAGGCTACTAACGGCATCTCAGCGCTCAAGTTTTGACTGAACCAGGACGTTATGCGGCGTTCCATGAATACCTTTCTCAGGCGGTTGTGACCCGCGGCCTTTTTGAGAACATTTAACTGCTATTTTGCAGTGCGAGATGTTCTCGCAGTTCACGGTTGAGCGCAAGCGCGGCGGGGGGCACTCGACCATCCACCTGATTGCTTTTGAACCTCGCAGAAACTAACATCAGCGTAACGCCACTGCTCGCTCGAAGGCCATCATGACTCCTGCCGAATTCCGTCGCCTTGCGCTCAAAATGCCCGACGCCATTGAGAGCGCGCATATGGGCCATCCCGACTTCCGTGCTAACGGAAGAATCTTTGCGACACTCTATCCCGATGGCAAACGAGGCATGGTACAACTCAAACCGGAGCAACAGGGGGACTTCATCAGTGCCGACGCGGCGGCTTTCGCTCCGGCTAGCGGCGCTTGGGGTCGTGCAGGCTCCACTACCGTTCAGCTCGCCCTAGTGGATGAAGACAAGCTTGGCGAGGCGATGACACTTGCGTGGCAAAACACTATAAAGGTTGCAGCCCAGTCGAAGTCCAAGCCTAAGCAGGCGAAAAAGCTCGCGAGGAAACCTGGAAAACCCGCCAAGTGATAACGCTCAAACGCAAAAAGGGTCGCCTTGACGCTCCTTAGGCCATCTGTTATAAAAACTTTCCGCGCCCTCGCATAGTTTTGCTGTGCGTGGGCGCTTAATCCGCAGTAGCTCAATGGCAGAGCATCCGGCTGTTAACCGGAGGGTTGTAAGTTCGAGTCTTACCTGCGGAGCCAAAATCTCTTGGAAAACCCAAAGGTCGTCTCTTAGTTGAGACGGCCTTTTGGATTTTTTGAGCTCCGCGGTACCCGGCGGCAAATAGTCGTGCGATCCTTTGCCGGCAATAGCCTCAGGCTCCCAGAGACGCGTTGTCGATTACAAAACGATACTTGACGTCGCTCTTCTGCATGCGGTCGTACGCTTCGTCGATCTTCTGAATCGGGATCATCTCGATATCCGCGACGATTCCGTTCGCCGCGCAGAAGTCGAGCATCTCCTGCGTCTCGGGGATGCCACCGATCAGCGAACCGGCGATGGCCCGTCGCTTGAAAATCAACGCCGAGATGGCCGGCGAAGGGTGGGGTTGCTCAGGCACGCCGACTAGTACCATCGTTCCGTCGCGCTTCAGAAGATTGATAAAAGCGTCGAGGTTGTGGCTCGCCGCCACCGTGTTCAGGATTAAGTCAAAGCTGCCGGCATGGCCCTCCATCTCCTCGGCGTTTCGTGACACGATCACCTCGTCAGCGCCGAGGGCCTTAGCGTCCTCCCGCTTGCCGTCTGATGTCGTGAAGGCGACGGTATGCGCGCCCATCGTGTGCGCGAGCTTGATACCCATGTGGCCGAGTCCGCCGATACCGACGATGCCCACCTTCTTGCCCGGGCCCGCCTGCCAATGGCGCAGCGGCGAATACAGGGTGATGCCGGCGCATAGGAGTGGCGCAACCGCCGCGAACTGTCCCGCGGGGTGGGTAATCTTGAGCACAAACTTTTCATCAACGACGATCCGCTGTGAGTAACCTCCAAGCGTGTGTCCGGGAGGCTCAACCGCCGGCATGTTATAGGTACCAGTGAAGCCGTTTTCACAATACTGCTCCAGGCCTTCCGCACAGGAATCGCAATGCTGGCAACTGTTCACCAGGCAGCCGACGCCGACCGGGTCCCCAACCTTGAAACTGCTAACCTCGCCGCCAACAGCGGTCACGTGGCCCACGATCTCGTGGCCGGGAACGCAGGGATACAATGTCCCCTCCCACTCCGAACGCACCGTGTGCAGATCCGAATGGCAGACGCCGCAATAGGCGATGTCGATCTGTACGTCGTGCGGACCTGGCTGACGACGCTCGATGTCCATTGGCTCGAGGGGCTTCTCAGCAGCGTAGGCACCATAACTTTTTACGATCATATGAAATCTCCTTATCTAAACTACCTGGCAATCTCTCTGTTACTTTTAAGTTCGAGGGAATCTTATCCTATGTCACTCGATCCTGGCCGTCGCTTGCTCACCATCCAGTGATATTGCTCGAACCCGGCAGCTTGGATTTCAGATTGGGACAGCACCAAAAAGTTGTAGTGGGGGGCACAACCGGTGCTAGAATGCCACTCGTTACTCATCCAGGGGTTTCCTCAGTAACCCAGATCTAGTGAGAAATGTCTTCACTCTTCGGGCTCTCTCCAACTAGACCTGATTGTTAGCACCCGTATTTACCGATCATTGGGAAGTTGAGCAAACGTCTCGACGTGCCATGCTCAGATCGCCCAAAGACAGCCTTCGCAGATGCGCATGAGACCAAACATCGCAGGCGGAGCACATAAGTTTCTCACCCTCTAACAGGAGACAAACATGAACTCACAAACCTGCAAACTCGCTCTTGCAGCCATCATCGCAGCTCTTGCGATTGCTGGATGTCACCTTACCCAACAACCACTACCGACTGATGCTGGCAGTAGTTGCGCAACTTCGCTGACGGCAACAGAATTTAACAGTTGGTTCGATTCCGGCGCTGTTTCGCTAAACGGCGCGGTCAAGCCGGCCAACAGCGTTACGTTTCCCAATATTCCAAACTGCAGTTTCTACAAGTGGTCAGAGCAAATGTTTCTTTGGCTAACTTCCCCAGCGCCACCGCGGTATGGCGGCGGTGGTGGCCTGGTGATGAACAGCAACGCCTTTTTTGACGTCTCGCTTCCCGATTCATCAGGGCAACGACATTTTGTGCCCCACACCTCCGGCGCAATCAGAGCTTTCAATTTGCGCACGGCCCAACAAGGTATCCTCGATCTTCCGATCATCCTCGAAAAGAAATCGCTGCGCGTACTCGAAATCATTCCTCCAGTGTTTGGTCCATCGGGCAAGCAGCTGGTTGCGGATGGTGACGGGAATGAAGTGGAAGTAGCTGACGTAAGACGTCCAGACAACGGTGGTAGACCGATTCTGCTTACGGCCGACGGCAAGGAAATCAAATCGCCGCGCGCCCTTTTGCGATCAAAACGAGATGACAAGCTGAGACCCTTCGAACAAAAGCTAACCAGAATGGAAGGGTTTGATAAGGCCGAGCTGGTCCAAAAGCTAACCTTCAATAAGAAGGATTTTGTCCTGATCGATTTGTTCGGAAACTTCCCCGAGACAGAGCAGGGACAGGCAGATGGCGGAGTGCTCATGGCCCAGAACGGGTCGTTAGTCTACTACGCGCTTACCGTAAACAACGTCATGGCTCTTTACCGCACGATGCAGGGCGCGACAGTGCCAAACGGAACAAAGTTTCCGCTGACGCAAACTGACCTTAATGCCATCACCTCATTTGCGGCAGCACATGGACAAGCCCCGGTCATCGATTCGGAGGCCCTGGCTATAGAGATCAAGTCGTCATGGGTCGAGGCCGCGGGACTGGCCGATGCGGACAAGTTCATTCAAATGAAGGCCATCGTGCCTACCTATGACAAGAGCAACCCCAACGACTGGGTGCCAAATGGAACCCAAACCGTAACGCTGGCAATGGTGGGAATTCACATCGTGGGCAGCACCAGCGGTCATGGGGAGATGCTCTGGGCGACTTTTGAACACCTCAGTAACGATCCCGCCGCCGCGTATACTTATACAAATAACTCGAGCGGCAACACGACCGTTCCACAGAATACAGTGGGCACCTGGGTGTTCTGCGCCAATGGATCCACCGGTCCGTTTAACGAAATGCGCATGGCGATGGGTGGCCCGAATGGCGATCATGTCGTGGCGAATTCACCCTTCTCAATTAGTCCGAGCAACATTCTCAGAACGATGCCCTTTGGGCTTCCTGGTTCCAACGCCAATGGAAATGCCGAAGTCATAAGCATCAACGGCACTGTGCGTTCGTTGCTCGATGCGGCCGACATCCGCAGGAACTATTTCCATGAAGGCACCACCTGGACGATCGGCGGCGCCAGTCCCAGCGGCGGCAATCAGGTCGGGACCAACAAGCTGGAAAACTCAACGCTGGAAACATTCTTCCAGGGCAACAATTGCTTTAGTTGTCATACCACTAACACGACTGCGGTGAGCCACGTCTTCAATGAGACGGCGCCGCTTTTCTAAGGAGCAGTCAAACTCAGAAGCGGGGGGACACGCGGGTTTTGTGGCCAGTGCATCGGTGCCAGCCGAACTGCTGACCCCAGGGCTCGCGTGTCAGCGCTTGCGCAAGTTTTCTGCATTCTCCTAAGGCGATGTAAAAGATTCGCGCCGCCGCGGCAACTCAATCGTTGAATTTCTTTCTCGTCGGTAGGAGTTAGTTTCGATGCGAGCAAAGACAGGCAGAAACATGCTGCTGGCACTTGTGCTTTCATTGTCCCTGACGCTCCTGTTCGCAGCCTTTTGCACTTTTTACCCGGTGATATCGTTGATCCTAAGCAGTCTCTGGGACAGAATTGCGTCGAGCCAGCCAGACAGCAATGGCATCGTGGCAGTTGCTGGAGGGGTCAGCGACTCATTCTTAAGGGTGTTGGTCGTAGTTGCGCTAATTACTCTTCTTCATCATCTTCGCGCTGTTGCACAAGAGAACCAGATCATGAGGCATCGGCGTAACTTTCTTTCCACACGCTAGTTAGATCGCTTTCAATGCGTATTTACAGCAGAGCCAAATCTGGAATCCGAACTTGGCGTTCAAACCAGGAGAATTTTCAATGAGCAACGAACTTCCGCCACCAGCACAAATGCTTCAAATGATCACGGGCTATTGGATAAGCCAGGCTGTCGGCACCGCGGCCAGGCTTGGCATCTCTGATCAGCTTGCCGACGGCCCTAAAAAAAGCAGTGAAGTGGCTGAGGCCATAGGTGCTGATCCAGTGAACCTCTTCCGCCTCATGCGCATGCTTGCCAGCATCGGTGTCTTCACGATGGACCAACAGGAACGCTTTGGCCTGACACCGTTGGGAGATACGTTACGCTCTGGCGTTCCCGGTTCAGTAAGGGACTTCGCGGTTGCTGAAACAACCCCGGGGCATTGGCTGCCCTGGGGAAAGATGTACGAAGCAATCAAGACTGGCAAGCCGATGTGTAAGCCAACTCTCGGCGTGGAGCTCTTTGATTGGTATTCGAAGAATCCCGAGGAGGGCGAGTATTTCAACGGGGCGATGGGCAACCTCTCGGCGGCCGTCTCCGCCGAAGTTACACGCGTCTATGATTTCTCCACGGTGCAAAAGGTGGTGGATGTCGGTGGATCGCACGGCATCCTGCTAGCTGCGATACTGAAAGCAAACCCTCACGCGCGCGGTCTTCTTTTCGACCTGCCACACGTCACTGCAACAGCATCGGAGTCGCTCAACAGTCAGGGCATCGGGGAACGATGTGAGGTGGTCACCGGCAACTTCTTCGAGAACGTTCCGCCTGGGGCTGATCTCCATGTGCTCAAACAGATCATCCATGACTGGAGCGACTCGGAGTGCACCACGATACTGAGAAACTGTCATCAGGCATTGCAGCCGAACGGCAAGCTTCTGTTGGTTGAAATGGTTGTCCCACCCGACAACTCGCCGAGCATGGCGCAGCCGATGGATCTGAACATGCTCGTTTTGTGCCCCGGCAGGGAGCGCACCGAAGCGGAGTATCGAACCCTGCTGGCAGCGGGAGGCTTCAAGCTTGAGCGAGTCATGCCCACCCACTCGCCGTTCAGCGTCATCGAGGCGTTACGAGCTTAGTTGGGAAGCTATCGCCCAACAACTTCTTGAGTGCTGATCCCCAGCGTTCGGATGCTCTTATTTGGAACCATCGTTCGCAAGCTTCGTGAAATGGATAAAACATCTGGGAGGGTAGCTCGATGACTCAATCAAGAATCATTTGCATTGTCTGTCTACTGCTGATTGTCGGTTCAAGCGCGCTGGTTTCGGCTCAAACACAAACTCTGCGACCGATGGTGGGCTTAACCATGGAAGGCTACCTCCGTCACGATGCGGTCAAGACAGTGACCCCTGGCTATCCCGAAGACGCCATGGCTGCCGGGGCGCAAGGGCTGGTAATTGCAGCCGTCCGCTTCGATGAAAAAGGTGACCTCATAAAAATCGCGGTCTTACAGTCCCCGCATTCGTCGATCACCGAAGCGGTGACTCAGGCGGTCAAAGAATGGAAGATTGGGAAAAACCACAAGCTTGATTACGGCGTACCGGGACATATTCAGGGAGAATTGCGCTTTCACTTCATCCTCGAAAATGGCAAAGGACGCGTGGAAGGCCCAGCAGGCGACGAACTGAAAACGGAGAGTAAATTGTATCTCGATAGTATCGGGGCTTCGGACCACCCCGATGCGGATAAGCCATTTCGGAACTAACGACCGCTCTTCGTTCACGCATTCAACAACTCGTTGGACCGGAGCGCTGGTAGGCCTGCACGAGGGCTATTTTCATGCGCCACTACACACGAATTTTTGGAAGCGTTTTTGCCGTCATTCGCTAAGGCCGTCTGACCAGTCGGCGCGGCCACTTCATCACAATCCGGTTGTCCCAACACCACGCACTGTTTTAAATGGCTTTGCACAAAGAGTAACTTTGTATCAGTCCGCTTCGCAGACGAACCAGCGATAAATCGCTGGGCTATTTTCAGTCGTCCGCTAAATGCGGACTGACGACGCTCGGTCCTTCATGATGTTCAGCAATTCAACGATGCGCAAACGGCGGGTGAGTTGCTGCGCCAGTTGCTTTCCCCTGCTTCCGAAGGTCTACTATTAGCGGGAACATGATGCGCCCTGATCAATCAAGATCATTGTCTGCTCGATTGAGCTTAAGACTAAATCGGACAATTCTGACCTTGCCAAATTCGCTATCACTGGTCGTCGCAGCGAAATCCCTGAAGAACAATTGTCTCGCATGACTGGCAACACATTTCCAGACATTGAGAGCGAAGGCTCCATCAAAATCCGGCAACGCCGCTGGGTTCGCCTCGCAGCTATCTGGGGAATCTGGACCTTCATCGGCGCCGTCTTTACTCTCCAGGGCTACTTCACTTCCTATCGCTCCGAGCGGCCAATGCTCTTTACCGATTCGCTCTACATCCAGATGACCTGGTCCTATCTCTGGGCGCTGGTGACGCCGCTGGTGCTTTGGGCAGCCGCGAGACTACCCATCGAGCGCAGCAACTGGATTCGGAGCACGCTGCTGCACATTCCGATTAGCGTTGTTCTGAGCGTAGTTCTGACCGCGCTGGGGCGCGTGCTCATCTGGCTGAATTTTGGTTACCGCATGAGTAAGCCGCTCACCTTCGAAAGCGTTACCACTTTTGTGGTCAGCAATTTCAGCGAGGGTATCGGCATTTATATGTTGATAGCCCTGACCAGCTATGCCTACAACTATTACACTCGCTATCGCGAAGGTCAGTTGCGGACTTTGCAGCTCGAAGCTCAGTTATCACAAGCCCAACTGCAGGCGCTAAAAATGCAGCTTCATCCTCATTTCCTATTTAACACCCTCCATTCCATCTCCGCGCTCTTGAACAAAGACGTCGAGTCGGCCCGCAAGATGATCACGCGGCTCGGAGATTTCCTTCGTCTCACGCTGGAAAACTCCGGCACACAGGAAGTAACTCTCAAGCAAGAGATGGAGTTTCTCACCTGCTATCTCGAAATCGAACGCATCCGCTTCCAAAACCGACTGGTTACCCGCGTGGAACTGGATGAACGAACCCTGCGCGCCAAGGTCCCAAACCTGATTCTCCAGCCGATCGTTGAAAATGCCATTCGCCACGGGATTGCCCCTCGATCGTCACCGGGTTTTATCGATATCGCTGCGAAACAACTCGATGGCCGACTTCGTATTCAAGTCCGAGACAACGGCCCGGGCCTTCCCGAACATCCGACCTCCCAGAATCAGTTTAAGAAGGGTCTGGGATTGGTTAATACCGAGACTCGGCTGAAACGGTTATATGGAGCGGATCATCTTTTCGACCTGAGTAACGATCCCGCGGGCGGGTTGATAGTGACCCTGGAAATACCCTTTCATACAGACAGCGCCGCTCCCAGCCACTCGGAAATAGCCTGACTTAAAGCAGTCTGGTCCCGTTATCTCCAGCCCTCGTTCAGAATTCAGGAAGCGCAACTGGAAAAACTTTACTTACCACCACGTCGGCTGTTGTAAGTTTCTGGTTAACTACCACCGAGGTTCCGGCGTCATCTGAAACGGAATCTCCGGTTCATGACAACATGACCAGCTCTCCTCAAATCCGCGTGCTATTAGTCGACGACGAGCCACTGGCCCGTGAGATGCTCCGCGAAATGCTGCAGGGCGATCCCGACGTAGAGATCATCGGTGAATCCTGCAACGGTCGTGAAGCGCTAAAAGCAATTCGCGACGAAGCGCCGGATTTGATTTTCCTGGACGTGCAGATGCCCGAGGTGGGCGGCTTTGAGGTACTCAGTACTCTCGGAAAAGGAAAGATTCCCTACGTTGTCTTCGTTACTGCCTATGATCAATATGCAGTACGCGCATTTGAAGTGCAGGCGCTTGACTACTTATTGAAGCCCTTCGATCAGGAACGGTTCAATGTCTCCTGGCAACATGCCAAAGCGCAAATCCGGCGCGACCAAAACAATGGCGGAGGAATGGACCAGCGGATTCTCGCACTGCTGGAAGAGTTAAAGGCCGGCCATAACTACCTTGAGCGTCTGGTAATCAAGGCGACTGGACGCGTCTATTTCCTTGATACGCGCGAGATTGATTGGATCGAAGCAGAGGGCAACTACGTATCCGTTCACAGCGGTAAGAAGACCCACTTACTTCGTGAGACCATCAGCAGTCTTGAATCGCAACTTGATCCCAAGAAGTTTGTGCGCATTCACCGCTCTTCGATAGTTCGCCTGGACTTCATCCTGGAACTGCAACCGTGGTTCCACGGTGAATATCGCGTCATTCTGCAGGATGGCACGCAACTGACCCTCTCCCGCAACCATCGAGACAAGCTTCAGGAAGCCCTCGGTAAACTCCCCTGAGCCGGTTTCTACCTGGTCGGGGCTACGGCTATCCCAATATCAAGCCCGCTAGTCACAAACCTCTGCCCTTCCGTCACAAAACCTACCCGCCCGGGAATTGTAGCGGGGTATAAAGTTGCGGTCAGATTCCCTTATCAAAATCGGCAGGAGCCCATGGAGGAGAGTATGAGTGCAACCGCAATTTGGGAAACACAGGCAAGCGAACAACTGGAAGTAACCGCTCCAACAGATGAAAGCAGCGAGTCAGTAACGGCCCGAAACAACATCGCCGCCCTTCAGGAGTTGGTGTTGCGGCTGCTCAGCGAAGTGCAGTGTATTAACGAGACGAGTCCGCTAAACATCGAGAACGGCTGCGACTTTTACGATGAGGTGAGTCGATTCGAAATAGATCTTATCAAGCGCGCGTTGCTTCAGACCGGAGGCCATCAGGTGCAGGCAGCCCGGCTCCTTAACCTGAAGGTGACCACGCTCAATTCTAAGATCAAACACTACCACATCAGTCCCACCGGACTCGGCAACGTCTTTCCGCTGGCCGATTCGCATAATATTGCCGAGCTTCAACACGCCTGAGTTGCCGCGCCGAAAACGTTCAGGATCGAGATCACCCAGTCTGTCCGGCTGGGTGATTTTGTTTTCATAAGCCTGGGTTTCACAGCGACGAAAATATGTAATCCTCGGATCTGGAAGAAAACTTTTCCGCGAACAAAATCCAATAACCACAAGCTTCCCCTGCTGGAGCATCCAAAATCCACAAGTTGAGTTTCGACATCTTGTTACGAGTTGGCCGAGACCGGTGACGGATTGGCCTGCCAGTTGTACGACCGAGAAGGCACAAGCGTTGCACTTGCGATCGCCGGTGACTCCAAGCAGCGTTCCGAGTTTTTGGAGACTGGAACGCAGGTCATTGCCGGCAAAACTCTCCCCTTAGCCACAATCCAGCAACACTTGAAGACACTGAGACGCTCCCCTTCTTCGTGAGGACGCGCAAGCCTACTTACGATCACATGGCAGTTCTCTTTCAAGGGACACAGGTTAAGAAAGGAATCGATATGAGTAAGACCAAACTAAGAAAAGCAGTCGCGACCGGAACCCTCGCGTTCTTGTCAGTCGTGTTTGCCATGGCCTTTATGGCCGGCGCTGCATTTGCCCAGAGCGCCACCGGCCAAATCGTCGGTAAGGTGACCGACCCCAATGGCGCAGTTGTGGCTGCTGCCAACGTCAACGTGAAGTCAGTCGACACCGGACGCGAGACCACAGCGATTTCGGACAACGACGGCAGCTACACAATCACCGCGCTGCAGCCCGGGCTCTATGACGTGACCGTGCAAGGCGGCAACTTCAAGGCGAGCAACCAGCGAGTGCAGGTGACGATCGGATCGAAAGTATCGGTCGACACGCAACTCGCTCTCACTGAGGTGGTCGGTGAAACGATCAGCGTGATTGCGAGCGAGGGCGTAGAGGTAAACACGCAAACCGCCGAGGTTTCAAACATTGTTACCGGCACGCAAATTCGCGAGCTGCCGACGCTGACCAGAAATCCCTACGACCTGATCGGACTCGCGAATAACGTAGCGAGCGACGATCCAGGGCCGGCAGTGCCGGGCGTTGGTGTTTCCGGACGCGGTGCGGGCTTCAATATCAACGGCCTGCGCGCCGCCAGCACCAACGTGCTGCTCGATGGCGTTGACAATAACAACGTCTACTATGCCGCACTCGGTCAGAACATTCCGCTGGATGCGGTCGGCGAATTCCGAGTTGTCACTAGCAACTTTTCCGCTGAATACGGACGCGCATCAGGAGGCATTATCAACGTGCTTACGCGCGCCGGTTCAAACGCATTTCACGGTTCCGGCTTCGAGTTTAATCGAATTTCACGATTGGCTTCGAATGGCTTTAACAACAACGCCAACGGAATCGCCCGTGGAGTTTTCACTCGTAACCAGTTTGGCTATACGATTGGCGGCCCGGCCATCAAGGACAAGTTGTTCTTCTTCAATAGCACTGAATGGACTCGCGTTCGCAGTGCCGGCGATGTGTTGTCAGTGGTCCCCACGGCGGCTCTGATTAACGCTTCCGCAGCGGCAACTCGCAATTATTTCGCGGGCTATACGCTGCAAAGCACGCCAACCGGAACCAGCTACACCGTTGGACAATTGGTAAGCACCTTCAATCTTCCAGCGGGTAACGCCTTCGCGGCACTACCGGCGAATCTGCAGGCGTTTCAACTGGTGAGATTCTCTGAGCCTACCAACCTCGGGGGCGGTATTCCCCAGGACACTTACTCCACGGTCACGCGCGTCGACCTCAACCTGGGTTCCAATACATTGCTCTACGGCCGCTATGCCCGAGAGAACAAGAATTTCTTCAACGGCACTTCGGCGTTTAGCCCTTACAAGGGGTTCGACACACCGGCGACTGCACTCAATAACAACTTTCTCGTTTCCTTGACGCACACATTTTCACCGCGTCTGGTTTCGGAAAGCAAGATCGCGTTCAATCGCTTAAACAACAGTCAGCCTTACGGCGCCAACCCGGTAGGACCAGGGCTCTTCATTTTTCCGGGCGCCACCGGGACCATCGGCGGGAATGCCATCGCGATGCCAGGCTACTGGCCTTACAACGCGGCAAATTCGCCAGCAGGTTTTGGCGGACCGCAGAATCTGGGACAGGTGTACGAAGACGTGGGCTATACGCTGGGGCGGCACCAGCTCAAGTTTGGCGGTCAGTATATCTACATTCAAAACACCAATACCTTCGGCGCTTATGAGAACGCGGTCGAGAGTCTTGGCACTCAGGGCAATTACGCGCAGGCGCTGGGAAATTTTGTCACCGGCAACATCAACCAGTTTCAGGCGGCGGTTTTCCCGCAGGGAAAATTCCCGGGGCAGCGAGTGAACTTGCCGGTTACTCCGCCTGACTTCACGCGCAGCAATCGTTACAACGAATGGGCGAGCTACATCAACGATTCGTTCCGCGTGCGACCGGGCCTGGTTGTAAATCTTGGTGTACGCTACGAGTACTACGGCGTACAGCACAATAAGAACCCAAATCTGGATTCCAACTTCTACTTCGGCACTGGCGCCACCCTGCAGGAACGCATCCGCAATGGTAGTGCTCAAATAGCGGGCAACAGTCCGGTGGGTGGATTATGGAAACCCGATAAGAACAACTTCGCGCCACGCGTCGGTTTCGCCTGGGACCTCTTTGGCGACGGCAAAACCAGCATCCGTGGTGGCTACGGTCTGGCTTACGAACGCAATTTCGGCAACGTTACTTTCAACGTAATTCAGAATCCACCGAGCTACGCGGTGTTGTCGCTCATCAACAATGTAGACGTACCCAATCTACAGATCACCACCAACAACGCGGGACCGCTGGCCGGCACTTCGCCGCCAACCAAGTTATTGCCCGCCACCAGTCTTCGTCACGTGCGCGAGGACATTGTTAACGCCTATGCTCATTTCTATAGCTTCGCGTTCCAGCGCGAAGTAAGCAAAGGCAGTGTGTTGTCAGTTGAGTATTCCGGCTCGCGGGGTGAAAAGCTCTATTCGATCTCGCCATCGAACATCACCGGGTCGGGAGCTTTCTATCTTGGAGACGCAAATCCTAATTCGCGGATCAATAACCAGTTTTCCAACATCAACACGCGGGGCAACGAGGGCTATTCGCGTTACAACGCCTTGATTGTGGCCCTTGACGGAAACAACTTCCGCAACACTGGCATGCAGTTTACGCTGCACTACACTCTTGCCAAGGCGAATGACAATCTCAGTTCCACCTTCAGTGAAGGCGCCTTCAACAGCAATTTGGGACTGACGAATCCCTACAATCCGAGTTTTGATTATGGGCCGGCGGATTTCGACGTCAGGCATCGGTTTGTGGGCAGCTTGATCTGGCAGATACCTTTCGCGAAGAACAAAAACGGGGTCGCGAAGGCTTTGCTTGACGGTTGGTCAGTGACGGGGATTTTCAATGCCCGCACCGGCACACCCTTCACCATATTCGACGGCAGCAACGCCAATTTCTCGAGCCCGAGATTGGTTGCGAGCGGACCCCTAAACGTTCACGTCACCGATACCGGCAACGCCAACTTCTTCAACTACATTAACCTGACTGGTCAACCAGTGGGAGCGTTTGGCAATCCAGTGTGCGGCGGCTGCTCCGACTTTGGTCCGTATCCGGCAAACATGACAACGCGCAACCAGTTTCGTGGTCCCGGTCTATGGAACCTCGATGCCGGCGTGAGCAGAAACGTGAAGTTGAATGAGCGCTACACGCTTCAGCTTCGCGCAGAAATGTTCAATGCGCTGAACCACGCGAATCTCTACATCGCGCCGGGCACGCAGGACGTTACGAGCGGATTCGTCGGCGCCGTCAAAGGTGTAACACCAAACGGCAACATCGAACGCCGCAACGTACAATTAGCGCTGAAGTTCATCTTCTGATAGCGGGCCTCCGTAACTAACCACCTGCGAACATCGCAGCTTCAAAACCACGGGAGAGCAGCCCAAGTGCTCTCCCGTGCTTCTAATCGCAGACCCTTTACTCGGCCTGTTGAGTGCCTCCGAGGCGCCGGCAACTAAAGCCTGGAGTTGTACTGCTTGCTGCTCCCCTTGCGACCGAGCTTAAGTCTATTTAGTTCTTGCCGAACCTGCCGCGATATTCGCCAGACGTGATGAAAGCTTTGACCATGTCGGCATTGATGAAATTACCGTTGAACTGATTCAACTTACCCAACCAGAAGTTGAATCCCCCAAAGTCTGCGTCCGGCGCGTCGTTAGGGTTACGACGCAGGTAACCAAAGTATTGCATCAACACGAACGCTTTGTTGTTCTCCTGCGTATTGAGCGTCGAATTCTCTGCTACCCGTCTAAGAGAGCGCGCCCGTGCCGCTGTATCTGCCGACGTTGCCGCACCGCCAAACTCGTTAATAGCTGCGGTCCGGTCCGCCGCCGTCGGCGTGACACCAGCTTTCAAGAACAGCGCGTCAACAAATTGGGTCGGTGTCATAGAGTTCGCATAGGCATCAACGAACCTCTGTCGCGTTACAAAATCCAGAGCGTAGCTCTGTTTGTTTGCCTCTAGCTGAGCTTGCCAGTTACCCACCCCGACCACCACTCCTCTACCGATTTGTTGCGTATCCGGCAGGAACTCGTTCAATCGCAGTGGTACGGGAAGACCACTAATGTTTCCATATCCGGCCTTGTAGAAGCGGTACACCAGATAGCCTGTTTCCTGAAACTCGATGGAGAGGAAGAAGGCAGCCGACACGTTAGTCCGCCGAACGTCAGTGCAGACTGCGTTCGTGCCACACTCGGTTATCTGATTACTCCAGAAGCCAAGTCCGCTCGCATCGGGCTCGCGGTTGAGAAAGTCCAGGTAGTGCAAGCGAACGAAGAAGCCTGCCTGATCAATCGGGTTCGCGCCGTTTACAGCATCATTGTCGGTAATGACGATGGTGGCACCGCTCGGGTTAGCGAGACCTGCTCCGCGCAGATTAGACAGGGCCACCGTAAAGCTTTCGAGCCCGTCAGCGTACGCGTCGTCGATAATCGGAACCGCGATCGTCTTGGAAGTCTGGCCGGCGGCGAACGTTAAAGTTCCCACCGTTGTTTCATAGTCGCAGCGCGACGAAGCCATGCCGGTGCTACCTGCACTGCAAGCATTCGATCCCGCCGCGTCACTGGTCGCGTAGTCGACTGACGCGACGCCTGATGTGTCACCCGTGCGGGTGATGTTGATATTTGCTGTGCCTGCTCCTTCGCTAACATTCGCGCTGGACGTGCTCATCGCGACGGTGTTGGTCGCTCGGGCGATAACAATCGTACCGAGGTCGGTATCACTAGCAGCTGAAACAATGTCTTCCGCGCGCCCCGCACCCCCGCTTGGGGGTGGTGGCGGTGGTGGTGGACCCGTCGCGATTCTGCCGCAGATTGTATTCGTCGCGTCGTCTCTGCGAGTCGTAATGTTCCTCGCGCTACCCGCTACGATGTTGATCATCATGTAAGAAATGTCGTCCGGCGCTTGAAAGCAAACCTCGACCGGTGGCACTACGGCAGCGCTGGTTGAGATATGAAATGCCGACAGCGGTATGCCGGCGCCCATACCCACTAATAAAGTGAGAAATTGATTCGGATCTTCGCTGGTTAGCGTAGTTACGCCATTCCCCACCACGCGGTAAAACGACATCGTCGTGCTGCCGATTGTGACTTGGATCTTGTCGCCAGCGGGCGTTACGCCGGTCGCGCTCGCTGCGCGAATCGTCACCGTGACACTGCCGTTCGGGAAATTTGTCGGCAAGGCTACCGTTCTCGTATCCGGACTAAACAAGCGATGATCGGCGCTGACCGTGAGAATATATCTGCCCGCAGGCAAACCGCTGAAGTCAAACAAGCCACGGTCGCCGACGGCGGTGGTCGTTGAGCGAGTGATGTCAGTAACCCCGTCGTTGTTGGTATCGCCTGCAAGAATTAAGTGCGCGCCGTCTAGCCTGCTGCTGTCAGCATCTTCAATCGCGCCGTTGAAGGAATAAGTCGGTGATGGCGAGGGACTGGGCGATGGACTGGGGGAAGGCGATGGACTCGGCGTCGGAGCAGCCTGCCAAGTGGGCCATTCATCAGTTCCCGCGTAACTCGTGAGTCTCGTTTGATTCGAACCGTCAGCATTCATCACATAGATTTCTTTATTGGTCCCATCAATTTGATCGCTGTTGAATGCGATCTTCATGCCGTCCGGGGCCCAGGCCGGCTCCTTCTGGCTGCTGCCCACGTTGTTTGTGAGCTGCGTGGATCCTGAGCCATTAACATTAGCTACTAAAATCTGCGGTGCCCCACTAATACCCCTTTTAAAAGCAATCTTGCTTCCATCAGGTGACCACGCAGCGTCGTCGTCCGCATTGGGTCCGCTGCCAGTTGTCGGAACGGGAACTTGGTTGCTGCCATCAGCATTCATTGTCGCAATCTGGTTGGAGCCGCCTGCAAAGCTTCTCGTAAATGCGATCTTCGTACCATCCGGTGACCACGACGGTCTGCCGGGCGTATTATTTGCCACCGCCAAATTCGTTATCTGTACGCGGTTATCGCCGTTGCCGTCAGCGTTAATGTCCGCCGCGTCCATGACGAAAATGTCATAACCTCCGCCATTTATTGCTGGCCTTTTCCAGGCAATCTTATTCCCATTCGGCGACCATGCTGGGCTGATGTCGTTTAAGACTGATCCGGCGGCATCCGTTGTGAGTCTCGTGAGTCCGGAGCCATTGGCGTTTACTACGTAGATTTCCTGATTGCCATTATTTGTGCCGCTGACAAAGGCCAACTTGCTTCCGTCCGGCGACCACGCAGGTTCACTTTCAGCATCTATGTGCGTAGAGAAGAATGGAGCAACACCACTGCCGTCTGCATTCATTATGTAGATTCGGTTACCATCTCTCACAAACGCGATTTTGCCGTTCGTTACTGCTTCGGTCGTTACTCCTATCGCCTGCTGCGGTTCAATCGCGGATGCTATTAGTTTGCCCACGCGGGCTGACTCTTGTTGCGTTGTTTCGGCGGCGTGGGCGATGAAACGATGAAAGGCCACCGCAGCGATTGCGAGTGCCAAAAATACAACTGTTGAAATAACGTGATAACTATTAGCGCGTTTCATAAGTCTCTCCTTCAATAAGTCCCGACAAAGATGGATGGATTTCAAATGTGAGCCTCCAACGGGCGAAGATTTGCGGCGCTGAGGCGACAGATAAAATCAATTCGTAATGAGCCGGCATCAGGGAAGCATCTTCCAAGAAGCTAAGCCGCACACCCATTTTTGAAATCTTTCTCTACTTACTAACGCACGGGATCGAGGCGAAAGGGCTCAGCGGATCGAGATATTTAGCAAATTGGGGTAAGATGGCGGCCCCGACATAAGAGAAGAGCCTTTAATGACCTCGCCTGAAGTAGTCACGCAACTCCTGAATGACTGGAGCAAAGGGGATCAAACCGCCCTCGACCAACTGATGCCGTTGGTTTACGCGGAGCTTCATCGGTTGGCTGCCTCTTACCTGTCGCGCGAACGTTCCGATCACACATTGCAACCCACCGCTCTCGTTAACGAAGCCTATTTGCGTCTGATTGACCAAAACAGTGTTGCCTGGGAAAACCGCGCGCAGTTTTTTGGCATCGCTGCGCAAATGATGCGACGCATCCTGGTAAACCATGCGCGCGACCGCCATGCCGATAAGCGCGGCGGTCCTGACGTTCTTCGCGTTTCACTCGACGAAGCGATTAGTTTTTTTGAGGAGCGAGACGTAAATCTGGTGGCGCTTGATGAAGCACTTACCAGGCTCGAGGAGATGGATCAACGGCAAAGTCAAATTGTCGAACTACGATTCTTCGGCGGGCTGACGATTGAAGAAGTTGCCGCGCAACTGCACACCTCACGAGCCACCGTCAAACGTGAATGGAGTACCGCAAAACTGTGGCTGCTGCGCGAACTGAGCCGAACCTAACCCAAAAACATGACACCAGAGCGTTGGCAACAGGTTAAGGATCTACTCCAGTCCGTTCTGGAACAACCTACCGAAGAGCAAACCGCCTTTCTCAACCACGCAGCCGGCCGTGACGACCCGTTGCGTCTTGAAGTGGCATCGTTACTCGAATTCCAGGAAGGCAACGAAAACTTTATTGAGACTTCCGCTTTAGAAGTGACCGCGCGCTCGGTTGGCGCCGAAGCGCAGGATGAAATGGCCGGCGCGCAAATTGGACCTTTTCAGGTCGAGCGGGAAATCGGTCGCGGCGGCATGGGCGCGGTCTATCTGGCGCAGCAAAACGACAACCAATATCAGCGGCAGGTAGCGATCAAGATCATCAAGCGCGGCATGGACTCAGACGAGATTGTGCGGCGCTTTCGTAACGAGCGGCAGATCCTGGCGAATCTTACCCATCCGAATATTGCCGGCCTTTACAGCGGCGGCACCACCGACGCCGGTCTGCCATTTTTCGTAATGGAGTACGTCGAGGGAAAACCGATCAATGAATATTGCGAGGCACAGGATCTATCCGTGGAAGACCGGCTCAAACTTTTTCGCACCGTTTGTTCTGCCATTAGTTATGCCCATCAGAATCTGGTAATCCATCGTGACCTGAAGCCTTCAAACATCCTGGTCACGGGCGATGGCGTTCCGAAGCTGCTTGATTTTGGCATTGCGAAACTATTAAACGCCGAAGATGCGCGCGAAGCGCAGCTGACCGAAACAATGTTGCGCGTTATGACGCCGGAGTATGCGAGCCCGGAACAGGCTCGCGGTGAACGCATGACGACCGCCAGCGATGTCTATTCGCTCGGCGTGGTGCTTTATGAACTGCTGACGGGCCAGCGACCTTATCGTTTAAAGAATCGCCTGCCTCACGAAATCGCGCAGATCATTTCCGAGCGCGTGCCCGAACGTCCAAGTACCGCCATCAGCCGGGTTGCAGAAGTGCCTGAAGGGGCGGCATCTAGTACCCCGACGCAATCAACTAGTAAGAATCGTCACGGCGAACTTGCAAAGCTCCGGCGCAGCCTTCGCGGCGACCTCGACAATATTGTGTTGATGTCGATGCGCAAAGACTCCGCGCGGCGTTATCAGTCCGTCGAGCAGTTTTCAGAAGACATTCGCCGCCATCTTGAGAAACTGCCGGTGCGGGCGCGCAAAGACACGTTTGATTACCGTGCTTCAAAGTTCATCCGGCGAAACCGGCTGGGAGTGGCGGCCGCTGCAGTTGTAATACTGGTCTTATTGGCTGGGATTTTTGCAACCCGATGGGAAGCGCGCCGGGCTGAGCGACGCTTCAACGACGTGCGGGCGCTGGCAAACTCTTTCCTTTTCGAGTTCGACGATTCGATAAAAGATTTAGAAGGCGCCACCCCGGCGCGAGAGCTGGTGGTTCGCCGGTCGCTGCAATATCTCGACAGCCTTTCCCAGGAAGCGGCAAGCGATCCGGCGCTCCAACTTGAACTCGCCACCGCCTATGAGCGGATTGGCAGCATTCAGGGAAACAGTTACTACTCGAATCTTGGCGACACTGAAGGTGCATTGCGAAGCTATCAGATTTCTGTGGCTTTACTGGAACGCATAACCAAAACCGCACCGGACAAGCGCGCGTTCCAGCGCCAGCTAGCTGCGAGCTACGCAGGTCTTGCCGACCTGTTGTATGTGAAAACTGAATTGCCGGAAGCGTTAAAGAACTACGAGAAGGCAGTGGGTCTGCTGCGCGGCTTGGTGAACGAAGATCCGGCGAATGAGGGGCTGCGTAACGATCTGGCCATTCTGTATTCGCACTTGGGTGACCTCAAAGGCATACCGGGCGGTTCGAACCTTGGCGATACTCAGGGCGCGTTGATCGCCCACCGCGAGTCGCTGCGTCTACGCCAGGAACTCGCGGCATCTAACGCAACCAACCATGAATGGCAATTTGAGCTAGCCAGCGGCCTGTCCAGCGTCGGATTTCTCACTAACGCGATGGGCGACACCCAGGGAGCCAGCGAACAACTGCGTCGTTCGATCGCGTTGCTGGAAGGACTGGCGGCGGCCGAGCCCGACAATGCGCGCTATCACATGGAGCTGCTGACAGAGTATATGCGGTTCGGCAGTGTGTTGTATGACGACGGCCAATACGCCGAAGCCGCAGATTTTGCCCGGCGCACGATCAAACACCTGGAAGCAACGATACCGAGTGAGTCCAAAAATTCGCTCACTCTTTACAACCTGGCGATGGCGTTGAATTTTTTGGGACGTAATCTTACCCAACTGGGTGACGTAAAAGGGGCCCTCGAGGCCCACGCGCGTGCCTTAACCATCAACGAAAAGTTACTAGAGATGGATCCGACCAGCGCCGACATGAAGCGCACCGTCTGGTTAACTTATCAGCGGAAGGCCGAAGCCGATTTTGCTGGCCGCGACTTTCCCTCTGCCCTTGAAGGCTACCGGCGTGCTGTAGGTATGGAAGAAGCGCTGCTTGCCGCGGCGCCACTCAATGGACAAGCTCACGACGACCATTCCGTCGGACTTGCTGGGCTCGGTTTGACGCTCGGTGAGATGGGTGATCTACGAGGCGGGCGTGAGGTTCTTGTGCGAGCCTCAGCCGAAGCGGAGGAACTGGTAAAGCAGTCGCCCGCAAACGCCCGTTTGCAGACGCGTCTCGCGCTGCGACTGATGGAGCAAGGTCACATCTCCGCTCAACTCGCGCAGCTGTCTAAACGGGGCGAAGTTGCTTCAAACTGGCTGGCGGCTCGCGATCCTCTATCGAGGAGCTTGGAAATTTGGAATAGCTTGCGTGACCAGCACAAGCTGAGTCGCGTGGACTCGGGGAAACCTGAAGAGGTTGCGCGCGAAATCGCCAAATGTGATGCCGCCGTTTCTCCGGCCCGACACCCTAAATGAAGCGCCCGCAACTCAGCCGCCTCGAGGTGGTCCTACTGGCAGTCAGTCTGCTCGCCGGCGCAGTCTACTTTGCCGAGGTGTCGCACAAGACGCCTAACTTTTTCATCGACGAAGCGTCGATCGCCTACAATGCGCACACCATTTCCCAAAGCGGCCTCGATGAACACGGCCAAAGGTTTCCGCTCTACTTTCGCGCCTTCGGCGAATACAAAAATCCTGTTTACATCTATGCGCTGGCGGCGCTGTATCGCTTTACCGGTCCCAGCGTGCTTGCAGCGCGCTTGCTGAGCGCGTTCCTGGGAATGGCAGCGGCGCTCTTGCTTGGAATACTGGCCGCGCGCATTACGAAGCGACCTGGCGCTGGGCTGCTCGTCTTTTTGAGTGTTGTGCTAACACCGTGGACGTTTGAGATTAGCCGGCTGGTATTCGAAGTTGCTATATTTCCCGCGCTGCTCGCTGGTTTCCTATTGCTGCTCTTCGAAGCTTCGCGTCGCGCGGAATGGTCCTGGCGCATCGCTGTTGGGCTCGGCGTCCTGCTGGGCCTTATGACCTACACCTATTCGATTGGACGATTGCTCGCGCCGTTGTTCGCGCTGGGGCTCGCGTTCTTTTTCACGCGCAGCCGTCGCCGTGGAGTAATCCTCACCTGGATTGTTTTCGCGGTGATGCTGGCGCCGCTGGCGACCTTCAGCCTGCGCCATCCGGGCGCGCTCAGCGAACGATACAAGTTTGTTACTTACGTAAAGCCGGGAGACACAACCGGGCAGATCGTTGTGCGGTTCATAAAAAACTACGGCGGCAACTTTGGTCCGGGGAATTGGTTCCTCAAGGGCGACCCGGAGCCGCGCCATCACCTGCAATGGTACGGGAGCCTGCTGCTCGGCATGGTGCTGCTGGCGGCAATTGGATTTGTCGTTGTAATCCGCTGGCACTGGCGAGAGGCGTGGTGGCGTTTCATTCTCTATGGCTTGGCCGTCGCGCCCATTCCGGCATCTCTCACGCTTGATCATTTTCACACGCTGCGCCTGATCGCACTGCCAATTTTTCTTTTGGTGCTGATGATGCCCGCAATCCGGTTTCTGTCAGCGGATATTGGCCCACGGCCGCGCGCCAGACGAACCTTACTCGCGGCGCTGGCACTTTTGCTGTTGGTCCAGGGCGGGATGTTTCAGTGGAAGTTTTACGCTGCTCCGGCACGCGTGGATGCGTTTGACAGCTATTACCCGGAACTACTTAATGCGGCGCTGGCCCAGCCCGAACGCCCCATTTATCTGCTGGACAAGACTCCGGCTGCCTACATGTACGCATATTGGTATTCGACGCTGCTCGGTGTGGACCTGCATAATTTTCAACGCGCCAGCCAAGCGAACCCGCCGCCACCCGGTGCGTTAGTGATCAGCCACGAATTGCCTTGCACAAATTGTGAAATGATTTCGGAGCGCGGACAATTTCGTGTTTATAAAGTAAACAGCAAAGAGTGAACAGTGACAGTAAACAGTAAACAGCCGGAATCACGCGGGCACTGTTCTGCTGACTACTGCTTCCTGCTTACGGTTTACAGTTTACTGTTTACTGTTTGCTCTCTTCCGGTAGTACCCGAAACGATGAGCGCAGACTGCAAAACAAGTTGAAGCGAAGCACCAGCCAGACCGCCGTCAAGCCATCAATCATTGCAATTTTTTTGCCTTCATCATAAGTGCGGCCGTAATAACTGATCGGCACTTCGTAAATCGGCACTTTCAACTTGGCGATCTTCGCCACGACCTCAACCTCAAAGCCAAACCCGCTCGAGACGATCGTCATGTTGCGAATGATGTCACCGCGAAACGCTTTGTAACCGGTTTCGACGTCAGTCATGTTCAGGTTGGTCAGCGCATTGGAAAGAAAAGTCAGGAGCTTGTTGGCGACGTAGTGATAAAAGTACAGAACGCGCGTGGCCCGGCGCACAAGAAAGCGAGAACCGAAAACCGCGTGCGCATGCCCCTCGAGAATGGGACGAATCACGCCATAAATGTCCGTCGGGTCATATTCCAGATCCGCGTCCTGAACGATCACAATCGCTCCGGTAGTCAAGGCGAATCCGGTCTTGAGCGCGGCGGTCTTGCCGGCGTTACGCGGCTGCCGCACCAAACGCACCTGGCTATGCGTCGCCGCCAGCTCGGCCGCCAGCTCGCCCGTGCCGTCGGTCGAGCAGTCGTCAACGATGATGATTTCAAGCAGGCACGGAACGTCTAATAACTTGCGCACCACTTGGGCCAATGTCCCTTCTTCATTGAAAACAGGAACCACCACCGACAAGCAGGACGGGTATTCCGGTTCCAGCTTTTCGATTCCGCTCCCTTGATTGTTTGATTCCCACTGACTCATTTCCGATTCCTTAAAGGTGACAACTACCGGTTACTTTCTTCCGCTATCTACGTATTCGCCCGATGCCATGAACCCGCGCGCCAACCTGCCGGTATCTCCTGATTCTTGAACCTCTCTAACCCAAAAGTTGAAACCCGTTAGATTATTGTCAGGAGGGTCATCAGGATTGCGATGAAAGTACCCGAAGTAGTGAAGCAGCACTAGTGAGCGAATCTCTTCTTTTTCAACAAAGGCCTTGGTGTCTACCACCTCAACCAGCGCTTGCGCTCGTGTGCTGGTTCCTTGCTTCAGCCTGTCGATAAGCTGAGCTCGGTCCTCAGCCGCGAGCGTGATTCCCGCATTTCTAATCAGGGCGTCAACATAAAGCTCATCTGATGCCCTTTTGTAAAGCGCCTGAAACCGTGGGCGTGCGACCCAACTCTCGCTAAACTTGCGAATACGATCGTCGAGAATGATTTTCTGCTCGGCCTCATCGGTAATTATTCCGCGACTGATTGTATCTATGTCGTCGAGGAACTCTGCATAGCGTGGCATTTGACCGTAAGAGGCCACGTAAAACCGGTAAAGCTTCTGGGCCCAGGCTTGGTACTGCCCTAACACATTAACGGGATCTCGTTTAATTAAGACGTCCCACTCTCTAACTGGAAGCGCGAACGGCAACTCACTTTTGGCTTTCGTTTCCGGCTCGGTCTTGACTACCGCATAAAGGTCGGCGCCTTCATTTCCATTGATTCCACTCCCGGGGAAACCTTGAATGTAACGTAAGCGCCCCGCTGTGATTCCGCGTCCGAGCATATTCTCCACGGCGACGCGATATTCCGGCCGGAGCTGCGAACGGTGCACCGCAAGGTACGACACCGGAGTCTCTTCCAGTACGTCGAGAAATCGATTGGGAATCGGTTGCTGGCGAAAGAGCGATTCGATCTCGTTCAAGATAGGCGTGCCGAAACCGGAAACCGCAGTCACCAACGGCCGATTGTGATCCGCCTGCCGCAACATGTAGCGGTAGTTTCCTTCTTCACCTCCCGCAGGCAGGTGAACTATTCCGCCGCGCATCGGCGTTTGCTTGAAATAAAGTGTAAGAGCATCTGGGTCTACCTCGCCGTGAACCAGATTGAGCGGCGCCGCGTGCTGCTCAAAAAGCAATAGCGCGCAAACGAGTGCATAAACCGGCAGACCGGGAATAGCAGGCTTGCGAGCTTGAATTGCTTTGACAAGCCGATTAGTGCCCAGCCCTGCCAACAGTGCAATACCAAGGCAGGCGAGCATTCCCCAACGTGCGGGAACGCGCACACTTCTGAAGAGAAAGACGTAGTTGAACAAATAGCGGTGAAAAAAGAAATGCATTCCCAGCGAGCCACAGAAGCCCACAACTGTCCAAATCAATCCGAGTATTAGAATCTCTGAATGGCGCTCGGAGCGAATTGTTTCCAGCAGATTGCGCTCGCCCCGAAACCACGAAGCCCGGGGAAAGGCAAAGCAAAAGCGAATTACAACGGCCAGCACGAAAAGCGCCAGCGGGCCTCCGGCGTGAGTTATTCGGAGTGACTCAAAACCGAAAAGCCTAATACCTTGTTCGTAACCAAAAGCCAGGGTGGCGACGATCAGGCAGGCGAGCGCAAACAAATCAAGAGCGATCACCAAGACTCGTAAGCGATTAGATCGATCAGAGGCGGCAGCGCTCGCCGATCTGCCGGCCGGGCTGGCGAAATAGAAGGCCGCGGCCATTAAGAGTAGCGGCAGCATGCCGGGAAAAAGGGCGCGCTCACCGGCTTCGGGAACCGGACCAAAGCCTCGCCAAAGCTTGTTTGCGGGATCCGCTGTCAGCCAATTACCCACGCGTGCCGAGAACCGGAGAGACTCCGGCACTGTGCGAATAATTCCATACATCTGCGAAACCTTCTGATAGGGCAGCAGAAAAGGAAGCAGCACCAGTCCAGCCACGGCAAGGCAGGTCGCTCCTCGGAGCCACAAATCACGCTCTCTCCAAATGCGGTAACGCGTGAGTAGAAATGCCCCTGAAAGTCCCAGCGGTATTAGTGTCAAGACAAACCAGTGAATGCAGGTGAGTGCGTTCATTGCAAATGCAATACCCAACCAGCTTGCGCGTTTCCAGGTTCGCTGGCGCGCATAAAGCACCAGCGCCTCCAGCAAGAGCGGAATCCAGCCGCAAAACATGTAGTTGAGGTGACCCAGTTGATGAAAGCGATAGGGTGTGAATCCAAAAGCAATTCCTGCTACCCACGCCACGCCGTCTGAATCCGAAAGCGTGCGGGCCAGCCGAAACGCGCCGTAGCCTGAGAGTATGAATCCGAGTAACGCAGCAAAGCCCTGCACGGTTACTGGCCGCATCCCAAGAGCAAATAACGGAAAGAACAGCATCGCGATTCCGTAGTTGTTCTCGCTGAATGCAAGCGTGTAGTGATAAGGAAAAAGAATCGGAGCTTGAAATAGATTTAGCGGATCGTGAAACGTTTGATGATAGTCCCACCACAGAATCCAGCTATTGAGATAAGGGTCACCCGGATCGGGAACCGCGTCGCGGATCATGCGAGCCCATGGCCAGGTCATGATGACCGTCAGGCAGATAAAGGCTATGAAAGGAAAAATGTCGCGCAGAATTAGTCTACGAGTCATTTAGTAGTCCGATCCCAGGTAGCCCACCTCGATCTGAAAGCCGCAGCAACGTAAGGTACGAGCCCAATTTAGATTCTGGTAAACCAAACTGTTAGGGTGCGGCCGTTGGGTATCATTAAACCATCGCAAACTAACAGTTTCTTTTACGAAATTAAGGCACTACCAAACATAGCGCTCGGTTGAATTTTCAATCGCCAGGCGGTAAAGTGCAGCGAACCCCGTCCAGTATTGAAAAATTTCTGTGTGGGTGACAGTAGAGTATTTCGCGGTGGTTTTCTAGCCTCTCAATGCTGAGACTGTCAAGCGACACCCCGTCCCGCGCTGATCGGCCAAGTATTTAATCGGTACCCGGCGCGCTTACGATCAGAAATGTTTGAGTAGTTTCAGCAGATTACAAAGTGCCTTAAGGAGAGCTTTAGAATGGCCCTGCGCAACGTTGTTCCTGTCTGGATGATTATTGCCGGCGCGCTGGCGCTGATTGGTTGCGGCCCCGGCCATACTGCCAGTAGCGACGCAGGCGGGCGCGGGGCTGAACAATCGCCAATTGCTGGATCGCTGGCTACTGGCCCGTTGCCAGACAGCGCTTTCAAGGCAAGCATCTCCGTATCATCCCCGCCCACGAAGCTGCGCCCCGGACAAAAAGAGCTGCTTGAGGTGACCGTAAAAAACATAGGTAATGCTACCTGGCCCGCACACGGACGCAGCGGCGACGGTTATTTCCAGGTGAACCTTGGGAATGTCTGGTTCGCTGGCGATGCCAGAATCACTGATAATCCTTATCTTAGAAGCGGGCTGCCCAACGACGTGCCGCCCGGCGCAACCGTAACCCTTCCCTTGGAAATTACCGCTCCCGGAAAACCCGGCGAGTATCTGCTGCAGATTGATTTAGTGCAGGAAATGGTTTCCTGGTTTTCGGAAAAAGGAAACAACTCTCCCAAGGTAAAAGTGAAGGTTGGAGACTAGGAAAGCCGTCGCTACGGCCGGCGCACCAGGGACCATGAGGCTTGCTTTTTTCACACCATTAAATCCGCAACAATCGGGAATCTCAGATTACAGCGAAGACCTTCTGCCGCACCTGCGTGCGGGCGCAGACGTCACGCTCTTTGTCGATGGCTTTGAGCCCGCGAATGAAAGCGTGCGCCGAAGTTTTGATTATGTTGATTACAAACGTCAACCGGCCGTGCTCCAGACTCTGGCAAACTATGACGCTGTGGTCTATCACCTGGGAAATGACCACCGTTATCACGCGGGCATATTAGAAGTTGCGCGCCAGTATCCGGGCATCGTCGTCTTTCATGACTTCGCCTTGCAGGATTTTTTCCTCGGCCTGGCGCAGGCGCGCGGACAGATGGAGATCTATCTGGAAGAAGTCGCAGCTTGTCACGGTTACGACGCAACTTACCAGGCGGCTGAAGCTTTGCAGCGCGGCAGCGTTCCGCCACTCGTAGCTCGCCCGCTCGACTTCCCCTTGAATTGTCGCATCGCGCGCCGCGCCGAAGGCATTATCGTTCATTCCGAGTGGGCGCGGGCGCGCTTCGCGGAAATTGCGCCGGCGGTTCCGGTCGCGCACATCAGCATGCCGGTTAAGCAGCCGCCGGCGCACGACACCTGGCAAAACTTGAACGAGAAAGCGCCGGTGCAAATTGCTAACTTCGGACTAATCACGCCGGGTAAAGGAATTGAGAAAGTGCTGCGCGCGCTCGCTTCCCTCAAGGCCGATCACAATTTTCATTACACTCTCGTGGGCGAGCCCAATTCGTTTTTTGACGTGCGCGCATTGGTACGGCAATACGATATGGAGGACCGCGTCACCATCACGGGCCATGTAAAGCTGAACGAGTTTGAGCGCCGCATCACTGCGACGGACATCGCCCTCAACCTGCGCGACCGCACTGTCGGTGAAACTTCGGCAAGTCTCTGCCGCATCATGGCGGCTGGGGTTCCCGCGATCGTCTACGACGTGGGAGCGTTTTCAGAGTTACCAAACGACGCGGTGATAAAAATCGATCACGATGCGTACGCGGACGCGCTGCTTGGCGCTTATCTGCGGCGGCTAATAGAGGACTCGGGTCTGCGCGCGCGCATTGGCGCGAACGCCAGTCGCTATATGCTCGCGGAACACACTCTGGAAAAGGGCGCCGCTGCCTATCTCGCCTTTATCCACAAGGTCGTGTCCCGGCGCACAAGACATGAATTCCTAAATCGCATTGGCGACGAAATAGCATTGCTCGGCCTTCGTGACAATCAAGCTGGATTGCTGCAAAAGGTTGCTGGCGAGGTAGCTGTGCTGGCCCCGCAAGCACCGCCGCCAAACCGTGTGGCCCAACCGTCAAACACGGCAACTTTCGTGTCCGGCAATGGTCACGAAAGGCCCGCGCCGCCGGCAGCAAATTCGCCGGGACGCCTGCCTAAGCTCGCCGGCATCGACTACAAACGCGCGGCGCTTGAGTATCCCAGCTTGCTGGATGCAGAACGCAGCCACTATCTGCGAACCAAGCCTTTTTATAACCTGGCGCACAAGCCGGTGAAACATTCCGGCTACGGCATGGATGCGGAAACGCACCGGCACTTTTGCGACTTCGCAAACATGGCCGTCGCACTCGGACTGCCGGCGGGCGCCAGAATTCTCGATGTTGGTTGTGGTTCAGGATGGCTCAGCGAGTATTTCGCGCGCCTGGGCTATGACGTCACCGGGATCGACATTAGCGATGACCTTATTCGCATGGCCCGGGAGCGCGTGGAACAAATACCTTACGGCGTGGACCACGAGACTTCGCTGCACTGCCGCTTTCAAACACACGATATCGAAGCTGCGGCCCTCGCCGAAAAGTTTGCTGCGGTGCTCTGTTACGATTCGTTGCATCACCTTGAAGACGAGCGCGCCGTATTTCAGCACCTCGCAGCGATGCTTGATGTCGGCGGCCTGCTTTTTATTCTCGAAGGACACAAGCCTGAGAGCGGTTCCGCAACAGACGATGAGTTACGCGATGTGATGCAGCAGTACGGAACGCTCGAATCTCCTTTCAGTTCCGAGTATCTGCGCCAGTTGATTTCCGCGAATGGCTTTGCGGTGGTGGGCGACTACGTCAGTGTCAACGGGCTTTTCGAACGCGAGATGCTTGCAGGCGAAGCCGGCGATCGAATGTTGCCGCTGCGCACGCTACCGACTGAATATCATTACCTTACCTGCATGAAAGTTACCGACGGCAAGTCTGCGACCAGCGTGCTCGATAGCCGGCAACCGGGAATGCTGCGCGCTGAATTCAAGCTGAAAGGATCTTTGCCGGAACATATCAGCGCCGGAGAGAAACTTGAACTGGCGCTAACTGTCAAAAATACCGGCGATACGCTCTGGCTGAGCGGGCAGACAGTGCGCCGCGGCGTAGTGATGCCGGGTGTCAGGATTATTAACGCCCGCGGCGAGATTGTCACTGAGCTTCATGGACAGCCAATGCTACCGCATGCTGTGCCGCCCGGACAGACTGTCAACTTGGGAATCCAATTAGTCGCACCTGCGGCGCCCGGCACGTATACGATCAGTATTGACTTAGTGGACCAGCACGTCTGCTGGTTTGCAGAAAGCGGATCGCAGCCACTCGCGTTGCACTTCGCAGTTCATTAAATGACGCAGGACGAAATTCTATTCGAACTAAAGCGGCTCGAGCCCTGGTTCCACCGCATCGATCTTGGCGACGGTATTTTCACCAAAACCGAAAGTGTGATGGGCGAGCCGGTCGATCATCCGCTTGGTCCCTGGCAGACGATGCAAAAACTGTTGCCGCCCGACCTCAGCGGCAAGACGTTGCTGGACGTTGGCTGCAACGCCGGGTTCTACGCTTTCGATGCCAAGCGTCGCGGCGCTGAACGCGTGTTGGGAGTTGATGGTCAGCGCCAACACGTGCGGCAGGGATTGTTTGTACGGAGAGTTCTTGGCCTCGACGTTGAGTTTCGCCGGTTGAATGTTTATGAACTCAGCCCGCGCACGGTCGGGCAGTTTGATATCACGCTCGCGCTCGGCCTGCTCTATCACCTGAAACATCCGATCCTGGCGCTGGAAAATCTCTATCAAGTTACGAAGGAACTGCTGATCATCGAAACTGCGATCATGCCTCCCGAACGCACGCCGGAATCGTTCGCACATCCTCTGGGCGAACAAGAAATGTTGTTGCACAGTCTCGCCTTTGTCGAGAATCCGGCTCACGCCAAGGAACAGGTCTTCAATTGGTTTTTGCCGGGCGTGGAATCGCTCAAGGCTTTGTTGCGCAGTACCGGGTTCAGCGAAGTAGAAGTCGTGGAAGCAAAAAACGAGCGCGCGATCGTTGTTTGCCGCAAGACCAAGGCAACAAATGACGAACCCGAGGCGCTGAAACACTTCGTCGCTCAACTGACACTTGAACAGGGACCGCGCGAATGCGCCCCAGCTTCAGAACTGACTTTCCAGGTTCGCGTGGAAAACACCGGCATGGCGCGCTGGCCAACCCGCGGCGAGGATGTTACCGGTAAAGGCGCCGTCTATCTCGGTTCCCATCTGTTGCAAGACACGGAAGAGGAAGTTGACTGGGATTATGGACGGGCGCGGCTGCCGCAGGATCTGGAACCGGGTGCAGCGGCTCAGATTGAAATCAAGTTGCGTGCTCCGCAAACACCCGGCCCATACATTGTGGAATTTGATATGGTCGCTGAGCACATTACTTGGTTTGAAGATCACGGCTCGGGCACGCTAAGGCAGGAACTGATCGTGAACTAGTCCAAGATCCAAAGTTCAAAGTCTAAACCGAGTGTCTAGTTTCGAAGAATTACATTGGACTTTTGACTTTTAGACTGTTCAGTCCCGCACGGCAACGATCGTCGATCGCTCCTCAAACCGATCGCCGTACATGTAGTAATACTGCGCGCTGCTCACCTTTGCGATGCTGAAGCCCAGCATGCCAAACACTTCACGATAAACGCCGAGTGAATAAGTCCACCAGGTAAAGTCATTCTCAGGATTACTTGCCAGTGATTCAAACCGCGCGATCCGTTCATCGGTTTGCAGCAGCGGCGAGGTGAGTACGATCGTTTCTTTCGTCAGCCGCGCGATCGAGGCCAGCGCCGTGATCTGATCGTTCAAGTGTTCCAATACCGAGCCGACGATCGCAACATCAAACTGTCCCAACTCCGCCGGCAGTTCGTAGATGTTTCCGTAGTAAACCTCGGCCCGGGATTTCAGCAGGCGGTGTGCTAGCCAATAGGCGTTCTTCCATTGCTCGATTTCTTTGCCGTACTGCCCAGCCCAGGCGTCCGGGTCGCGAGAGTAAAGTTTGTCTTTGAAAGGCAGGAACGTCTGTTGTCGCGGGTCGCTCATGTCAAACGACAACACGCGCGCCGCTCCTCTTTTCTCGGCTTCAAAACTCAGGAAGCCAGTTGCAGTGCCAACGTCCAGGACTGACTTGCCTGCAACCGCGACGCCGCCGACGTAATCATCGAACCGGCCGCGCAAATCCCAGTGGGCCGGCACCAGGCCAAACCCGGGCAAGTCCAGCGCGTGATAGAAGAAACAGTCTTCGAGCCGGTCGACAAAACGCGGCTGCTCGAACAACAAATCTCTTTCCAACTTTTCACTCATTGTTTTCACGTAAAGCAAACTGCTGGTTTGCGGTGGTGGTTACCATTCTTGATTGCTCTTTACCTAACACTTGAATACCCAACCACCGCAATCTAACAGATTGCTTTACATCATCTCATCCTGGACCACCAAAGAAGCGCAACCAACGTCAACAGCGAAATCATCAACCCAATCAGCACCGACTTGGGCCAATAGACAAACGTAACTAAATGAGCGCCGGCAGGCACAGCGACGCCGCGCAGGTTGTAGTTGACGCGCACGGTGTCAGCAGATTTTCCGTCAACGTAAGCGCGCCAGCCGGGGTAGTGATTCGCGCTCAGCACCAACAACGCGGGACCGCTCGCTTCGGTCTTCACTTCCACCTGGTTGGGATCGAGCATAATTGTTTTTGCAGATCCGGGCGACTCGCTGGGCTTTCCGAATTGAATGCCGGTGGGAACTTCCACTAAAGCTGTCTGTAACGGGTTCCAGCTTTCGGCGCCCGGAGTTCTACCGGAACGGATGATGTCAATTTGAGTTTCTCCTGTCGCCACCAGTTCCTCCGTCGCCAGCCATGCCCGCGGCAACACGCGCGTGTTCTCAAAGACGGCGACGTTCTCGACTTGCCCAATAGGTTGCCAGCGTTGGTTCGCCTGGATCAGTTCGGGCTGAACTGGCTTTTGTTCAATTTTGCTGGCAGCGGCTGGCTGTTTTTCTGCGTTCAGCGCCAGCTCTTTCTTTACCCATTCCCTGCGCACCGGAAATGTTCGGTCAGCATCCGCAAGCGCGATGCGATTTACGCTTAATATTAATTCCGGCGCGGCCGGAACTCGCGCCACCGTCAACTCTCCACCGGTAACGACGGCAGCTGCAGATAAGGGCAAAGAAGCCGCGTAAGTGTGTGCTTCGTATTTTCCTTGCGCATCTTCCACTTCATAACTGGTTCCCACTGGGGCGCGCTGATGCTTTATTCGTGATCGTATGTCGCTACGGTCATAGGCCCATTCGGACGTGTGTTCGCCGGCGCGCAGTTCCAAATTCAACTTCTTTCCATCTTCCCTCTGCAAGCGGAGGTGCGCCACCACCGTGCCATCGGGCACAGCCTCGGACCATGAAAGGTTTGTAAGCAAAGCTATGCGATCCACGCGGGTGGGCGGGATACTGAACAGCAGGCGCTGTCCGGAAGTGAGAGTCGGAAGGTTCAAGTCTTCTGCACCAAAGTGCTGGCCGCCATAGACCTCCGTGGCCACAGGAAAGTCAGCGGACCCGTTTGTCATGTTGTTTGCCGGGTCGCTTCCATCAGGCGGTTCCGTGGACGTAGTGGGTGAAGTGAAGGCGGACCGCGCGAGCAAATAGCGTACGTTCAGCAAATCCAGCTCGCGACTGTCATTGCCCAGGGTGCGTTTAGCGTCGGTGAGTTCACCCCAAACTTTCATGTCGCCGGCCAGGTGACTGTAACGGGCCATCCCAAAGCCGTCATAACCAGCAGCGTTTTCGACATCGTGCATCATGTAAATGTCAGGCTGCAGCAACACTTCCCAGGCGCGCCCCGGTGTTGACGGACCCAATCCAACGGCCGGATCGAATGGTTGGTCCTCCGTCAGAATGCGATAGGGATTTTTGTCGCCGCCAGCGCGCGCGCGCAACAGTCGCACGGTCGCAGGCTCGGTCCAGACTGTCATCTGCGGCGTCGGACTGGATAAACGCCAGCCAGTCGATTGTCCCCAAACGACCAAATCGACTGCGGCCACCAGCAGCAGTAACAACACTCTGGTACGTCGAGGTTGGCTCGCAACAAACCACAGCGCGCTGACGCTAAGCGCGGCGATCACCAGCGGCAGGAACAACTCAGGCGCTCTTAAGATGGACACCGGTGCAGTACGGCCCAGGTGGAAATCTGCGGGGCGTCCCACCGTTATGGCAAGACACGTCAAGGCGAACACAACGGCGCCAATTATGAGCACCCAGCGTAATGTCTTATTGCGATCTCGCGCGGCGGTGATTGCGGTTAGTCCCCGACCTGCGAGCACGGCGAGCGCAAACTCAACTTCCATGAGGTGGCGCGCCGGCACGCGAAACAGATTGAGCACCGGCACGAAGTAAATTAGTCGGTAGAAATGAAAAGGTGCGTAGCGACCAAGCGCAAGCAGGAAACAAACAACTGCAACCAAGGTCCAAAATTTCGTTACCACGTCGCGCTTGAGCACAACTGCGAGACCCGCCAACGCAATCGCTGCCACGCCAACATACCCGACGTACTCGCCATAAAACGCCGGCCCAACATAAGGGGCGCGAAACAATTGGCCGTCACCGCCGCCCATGACGTAGGGCGCGAAGAATGTCCACAGGAATCGCGGCGGCAAACTAAATGAGGTAAAGAAATCGTAGGAAGCATCAGCGCGCAAGCTATTGCGCAGCAGCTCCAGCGTGGGCAAAATCTGCACCGCGGCCAGCGCCAGTCCAGCGGCGATGAAAACCAGCGACCATGGATACGCCAAGCGCGCGGGTGTGGTTGCCCGACTTGCGCGCCACCGAACTACGGCGTAAGCCGCTGAAACCAGCAGCGCATAACTTAATGTTTGCTGATGACCGGCGAACACTTGTAGGGCAACGAGCACGGCCAGCAGTACGCCGCGACTTCGTTTGCCACTGGTGCCATAGCCATCGATCAGCCACAGCAGCCAGGGCAAAAGCGCCGCAGTGTGCAGTATATTGGTGTGTCCGATTTGCCCAATGAGAAAACCGCTCCATTGCCAAACAAGACTGGTCAGCGCGGCACCGGCGATGCTCGCTCGGGTTCGCCGCGCGTAGAGGTAAGCACCAAGAGCCGCGAGCATGTAGCTCGACAGCATCATCAAATTCGTCGCGACCGGTATACTGAAAAGCAAGTAAAACCAGTTCAGCGGAAAAAGCACCCCGGCCTGCGCCGCTCCAAACAATGGCATGCCGCCGAAAACGTAGGGATTCCAAAGTGGCAGATGGCCGGCACGAATGATGTTGGCGACGGCAACGCGGATCGGGATGTTAAAAATGACGCCGTCGTCGGGCGAGATAATCAGATTGCCGCGCGTGGCGGGAAAGAAATAGATAAGCGGCAGTAACGAGACGGCTATCGCCGTTGCACAACTCGGCGTTATTTTGGAACGAAGACTTAATGGAAGTTGCATTAAACAAACAGGAAGCTGGAACGACGATTGGGGACGCAATTGTTCACGCGTTCGCCGCCATCAGGCAATTGATCGCCGCCCGCAAGGCCGAAGCGGTGTGCGCCGCGCTGCTCCTGGTGATGGCCGCCAACCTCTTCGCGGCAATTTCGCACAAGAGCCTCACCAACGATGAAATCGTTCACATTCCGGCCGGATACTACCACCTTGTTGCGGGAAAGTTCCAACTCAACAACGAACACCCGCCGCTCGTCAAGATGTGGGCGGCGCTGCCGCTCCTCTTTATTCAGCCAAACGAAGTCCCTGCCGACGAAGTAACGGGAAACTATTCAGAAGAAACCTGGAAGTACATGGAGCTGTTTTGGCCGAGCAATCGCGAACACTTCGAAGCAATTTTCTTTTGGACGCGCGCGATGATGATCCCGATCACGCTCGCGCTTGGACTTCTGATCTTTCTTTACGCCCGAGATCTGTTTGGCGACCGCGCTGCTGTGTTTGCCGTGGCGCTTTACACGCTTGAGCCGACCGTACTCGCGCATGGACACATTGTGCATACGGATCTGCCGGCGACCTTTGGCTTCCTGCTTTTTTTCTTTGTGCTGCGGTATTACCTAAAGGAACGCACACCGCAGCGGGCGTTACTACTAGGGCTCGCCAGCGGTCTGGCGCTGATCATTAAGTTTTCCATGATCGTCGTGTTGCCGGTGCTCGCGATTCTGGCGATCGCCGGGTTTATTTTCGCGGCGCGTCTGCAGGAAAATCGCAAGCGGATCGCGATACACCTGGGGCTAATTGTTTGTGTCATGATCTTTGTGGTCAACGCTGCTTACTACTTTCGCAGCCCGCCGATCCTGGCCGCCGATGTTAAGTGGGTGCAGACACAGTCTGCGTCCTCATTCAACAACTGGATGACATTTTTTCGAGTGGGTTCGAAGGTAGTGCCGACTTACTGGCTGTTCGGCCAGTACAACGTCATGCTTCACAATCGCGATGGCCATGCGACCTCGTTGTTGGGCCAGTACAGCCAGAACGGCTGGTGGTACTACTTCCCGGTGGCCTTTGCACTGAAAACGTCATTGCCGTTTCTCATTCTCGCTGCGGCCGCGCTCGGCTGGGCGTTGTGGTCAACTTGGAAAAGGGATTGGCGCTTTCTTTGGCTCATTATTCCTTTCGCTATCTACGCGGCGATGTCGATGTCGAGCAACATCAATATTGGTATTAGACATTTTTTGCCCGCTTATTCGTTTCTCTTCATAGCCGCCGGCGCCTTCCTCGATCGCTTGCTGCGTTTGAAATTTGCTCGGCACTTAACGATTGCAATTGTCGTTTTGTTATTTGGCTGGATCAGCGTTGAGATGCTACGCGCCTTTCCCAACTACATTCCTTATATGAACCAGCTCGCCTCGAGCCATCCGCACTGGTGGTATTTGTCTGATTCAAACGTCGAGTGGGGCGACGACGCACGCGAACTGGCGGATTACTTGCACGCGCATGGCGAGACCGAAGTGCGCGGCGCGCTTTCCGGCGGTTGGGGCACGCTGCAGTTCTATGGAATTCGCTATCATGAAATGTTTCCAAAGCCAGGCCGCGTCATTCCGGAAACTCGTTACGTGGCGATTGGCGCTAGTTTTCTGAACGGTTCGACTATCGCCATTCCGCCTGATGAACACGGAAAACTCGTCTCAGACGAACAGCGCGTTAACTATCTCGCGGCCTACCGCACGCGCATTCCAGAGGCGACATTTGGCAACTCAATTTTTCTCTATCGGCTGAAAGACTAGAACCATCACCAGGAATTAGTTGTGGTCAACCCGGGGTTAGCAAGGGTGAACTTTTCCCTCGCCTGCGTCGCGCTGCGAACTGCAGGAAAAACAGCGTCGCAGAAATCAATAGCGGCACCAGCAGCCACCAGGCGAGTGGGTAATCGAGCTGCTCACCTTGGCCTAATGCCTTGAGGTGGTTCAAAAAAGCGTTCTCGCCATGGGGGCAACCCATGGCCCCGCGCAACGCGCCAACGAGATTCAGCGAAAACGAGAACCCGCCGGTCAGCGTCACAGCGACCGCCGCCAGCACGCGTTCCGTTGGACGAGACAGATAGCTGAAGCCAACGATACCGAGACAGGCGAATGGGATCGCCGGCAATAGATAGCGTGGACCAAACTGACAATCGCCGTCTGCTGGGATGTTAAGCACATATGCGGCCAGCACGATCATTAATCCCAGCAGCGTTAGATACGTCGCGTTGCGTTTGATCTCACGCGGGAAGTACGACAAGCCGAACAAACCAATCGCGAACACGGGCACATAAAACACCAGCGCGCCTGAATAGAAAGCCAACTTGTTGCCGAAGTTCCCTGGCGTGAAGTGCCAAAAGGTATCCGCAAACATGCTGGCCCCAGCGATATTTGCCAGGCGAAATGGATTCCCAAAACTGACCCAGTCAAAGATGAAGAGTGGCAGCAATCCGCCGAGCAAGCCGATTAGAAATACCGGCCCAAGTTTCCAGCGCCGCAACGACAGAAAATAGACTGCGCAAAGTAGAACCATAAAGAACGGCAACATCGAAGTTGTGATTGCCAGTCCTAACAACAAACCCGCTGCGCCTGACTTCAGATATGCATGCCCATCAACCTCGTGGCGCGATAGTCGAAAAATAAAATAGAAAGCAATCACGAGATAACCCGTGGCCAGCGCGTCGTGATGCGCGATGCCTGAATAGGGAAAGATTGTGGTTGCAAAGGCGTAAGCAAGCGTAGCGCCGAGGGGCCAGTACCGGTCGCCTGGGTTCGCGGTCAGGCCGCGCGCAAGCTTAAAAAAGGCGGTGGCCGAAGCAGCGAGCACCAGCGAAGCAGTGAAGAAGATAACCAGAGCGGAAGTCAGCAGATAGTTGTTGAGATAAGTGAGACCGAAAATGCGCAGCACAAAGAACACAACGGCACCAGCCATAAATTGTCCCGGCTGCTTGGCGGCGTACAGGTGATCGTTATAGCGAAACACGTCACCCTTCGTTGTCATTTGCGGCGTCGCCCCGCCCTCCAGGTAAAAGTGATGGCGCTCGACCATCGCCTCTACGCCGATCTGTTGCAGGTCAAACGCGGTCAGGTTACTGGAGTTGATCGCCGCCCCGTAAGCAAACCAGGTCAACAAAAAGATAAGCAAGGCAGGACGAGCGAGTAAGTCGCTTAAGATGTTTTTCTTCGGCTGCTTCACGGCTTCCTAATGAGTTTCATTGAGACTTAACGCCGCGAGGAGAACTCTCGCAAGGCAAACTCATAAACCTCGAGTGTCTTGTGTGCCGCCTTCTGCCAGGAGAATTCTGCAGCCCGAGCTTTCCCGGCTACCGAGAATTTTCCCCTCGCGTTGGCATCTTCCAATAAAGCCAAAATATTTTCGTAGAGATCCGCTGAGTCAGTCGGCTCAAAAAAGCTCGCTGCCTCGCCTGCGATTTCGACCAGAGCGGGAATGCGGCTGGCAATCACAGGCGCGCCGCAGGCCATGGCTTCCAGCGGCGGCAGACCGAAACCCTCGTAAAGCGAAGGGTAAACAAACGCGCGACATGACGAATAGAGTGCCCGCAGTTCCGCGTCATGAAGATAGTCGGTGATGACGATCCGATATCGCGCGGCAGACTTTTTGATATTTTCAAAAAACGGATCGCTGAGCCAACCACGGCCGCCCGCGATCACGAGTTTTAATTTGCTGTCCGGTCGCGCGCGCGTGAACTGCTCAAACGCCGTCACCAGGACATTCAGATTTTTGCGTGGTTCGATTGTTCCAACTGCCAGGAGAAATTCATCGCCGCAGCCAAGTTTGCAACGAACTTCCCGCGTGCTGTCAAAATCGACTGGCTGAAATGCAGCACGCGCCGCTTCCGGAATCGCGAAAACCTTCTCGGCATTGACATCAAGAAGGTCGCAAACTTCGCGTCGCACGCTTTCGCTCGGTGTAATGATGGCGTCGGCGGTGCGGGCCATGAGTGGCGTCCGGCGCCGTGCCCGGCTAACACTTCGCTTTCGATGCGTATCGGGATAAAGCAAGAGTGATAGGTCATGAATGGTTAGGACCGTTGCGCAGCGCCGCCCCAAAGGCACGTCATAATTTGTGCCGTGGAAAAGTTCGATCTTGTTTCGGCGCACGTAACGAGGAAGGCCATTCGACCACCAATGGCGACCCAGCGGACCGACCAGCGCGCGCTTTAGTCCAAGATTTGCCGGAAGTTCGCCTCCTGCCGAATTCGCATCGAGCTCTACTGGCGCATAAGTTGATGGGTAAACGAGCTCGAAGGTGTTTTCTGGAGCGGCCTGGGCGAGTGCCCGCGCCAGTTCGAAGGTGTAATGGCCCACGCCTGTTTTCGGCGAAGTGAGCGGCAGACCATCAAGTCCTATATGCATTTTTTTTGCGCCTGGCCAGGCGGTCCGAGCAACCTGAGTAGTGGCTGTTACTTCTCAGCTCAACCAGTTTTTTTTTGCGAAAGTGGCGCGTTTAGGCATTGATTGACGCCAGTTGGCGTCACGAGTTAGACTTTAGCCCTTGTCGGTGCGTCTAAACTTTTGGTTATTGACGACTCCTCGTTTCGAGGCCTTTTTCTCAGAAGTTAAATGTTACGCCGGGAGCAATAAGATGAAATTTGCCTTCGCTTTACTAATCACAGCCTTCGCTGCCTTGACCGTCTGGGGACAAGCGCCGCCGACATTGCGCATAGTAACCGAGATTCCCAATTTGCCGTCCGACCTTTATTACGGGAACACGAAAGTTAAGCCGCTGCGTTTGCGTCCGGGCACGAACACGCCCATCACCATCGCCGACGCTGACTTTTTCGTCAACCAGCAATACGTCGACTTCCTTAGCCGCTTTCCGGATCAGAGTGGTTTCGATTTCTGGACCAGCCAGACCAGCCCTGCTCCTTGCGGTGGCGACGCGGAATGCATCCAGGGACGCCGCGACAATACTTCCGGCGCTTTCTTCCTGTCCATTGAGTTTCAGGAAACCGGTTATCTGGTCGAGCGCATGTACAAAACTGCTTATGGCGATGTTAATGGGACGTCGACCTTTGGCGGAACCCACACGCTGAAGGTGCCGATTGTTCGACGCAGCGAGTTCTTGCCGGACACACTGCAGATGTCGAATGGCGTTGTAGTGAACCAGGGTAACTGGCAGGCGTTGCTGGAAGCCAACAAGGTGGCTTTTGCGAATGACTTTGTCTCGCGTTCGCGTTTCACCACGGCATTCCCCGCAGGCATGTCGGCAGCAACTTTTGTTGACACCTTAAACGCAAATGCGGGCGGCAACATCCTTGACTCTTCGCAGCGCAATTCCCTGGTGACTCAACTAAGTTCGGGAACAATGACGCGGGCACAAGTAGTCAGGGCCGTTGCTGAAGATCAGGATTTGAACATTGCTGAGAAGAACAAAGCATTCGTGCTGATGCAATACTTTGGTTACCTGCGTCGCGATCCAAACTCGGGTCAGGACACCGACCACACAGGCTATGACTTCTGGCTGCAGAAAATGAATAACCATGGCGGCGACTTTCACGCCGCGCAAATGGTTAGGTCATTCCTGGTTTCAGGCGAGTACACGGGTCGCTTCTAGCTGGCAGGCATTAAGCAAACACAACGGCAGAACAGGATGTCTGTCAAAACAAAAGGCTGGATTCAAATGAATCCAGCCTCTTCTTTTTAGATGTGCGCTACGCCAATCCGCACCCTTATCCTGGTCCGAACCGCTGCCGGTATTCTGCCGAGACGATAAACGCCTTCACCATTTCCGCATTGACGAAGTTGCCGTTGAACTGAATCAGTTTGGTCAACCAGAAATCGTAGCCCGTGTAGTCGCTGTCCTGTCCCGCGTTTGGATCGCGCCGCAGGTAACCAAAATATTGCATCAGCACAAATGCTTTGTTCTTTTCGGCGTTATCCAAGTCTTGATCTTCGGCTACCGTTCGCAACACCTGCCCCCTCGTTTTCGCTCCCGAAGTGAGATCGCTAACCAACTGGTCGCGCTCCGCCGTGGATAACGGATTGCCGGCGTTGCTGTTCAAAGCATTCACAAACTGCAACGGCGTCATCGTGAACGGGTAGGCCGTTGTAAAGCGCGTGCGGGTCACGAAGTCGGCAGCGAAAGCCACTTTATTGCTCTCAAGCAATTGATCGGCGCCCGGTTGTCCAATCACCACGCCGCGACCGATTTGCTGGCTGTCAACCAGAAATTCCCTGAACCTGACGATCGGCACAGGCAGTTGGTGCACGCCGTTAAATGTCGAAGTGCCGTTGGCGTCGCCATAAGCGACCTTGTACATCCGTTCGACCAGGTAACCGGTCTGCTGGAACTCAATCGAGAGGAAGAAAGCCGCGGAGACATTGATACGTTTCAACTCAATGCAAGACTGCGTAGTGCCACAATCGCTGATCTGATGACTCCAGAAATCCAGCCCACCCTGGTCAGGATCGCGATTGAGAAAATCAATGTAGTGTTGGCGCACAAAGAACCGCGCGTCCGAGTTGTCCAGCGGATTCGTGGTTGGCGGCACCGTATCGTTGTCTGCAATCGTGACCGACGCTATGTTGCGGGCGCCGATTGTGATGCCGATGGGATTGCTCAGCTCCAGGCTGAAACTTTCGGTCGCCTCCTGGTAAACATCGTCAATGATCAGCACCGTAATCGATTTGCTGGTTTGTCCCGGAGCAAACGTTAGCCGGCCTGAAGCGAACAAGTAGTCGCCCTTTTGCGTGGCCGAGCCGTCGACAGTCACGTAATCGATAGAGGCTTGCGTCGAAGTGTCACCCGAGCGAGTTACAGTGACCGCTACGCTGCCAGTGGCCTCGGCTGCAGTGAACGGCGACTGGGAAAACTCAAGAGTGCTAATGGGCAAGCGCGGCTGAAACAATACCGATTGG
>JANLYH010000119.1:0-61196 GCA_031365545.1 Pyrinomonadaceae bacterium
TTCTTCCGTGTCGAGGCGCCTCTTCTCTTTATAGGCGGCAGCTATAGCGGTGCTAAGTGACGAAAGATCGCGAGCTCTATCCAGGTTTTGCTGGTATTCCTTGTCGGCAAATTTGATTGCGCGTTTTGCCTTGAGCTCCTCCTCCACGGCCGTAAACGGCTCCTTCTCATCATCGTCCGCACGTTCCACCGACCTGGGCTTTGGGAGTTGGCCAGTCTGCTGTGCCGCCGCAACGGTGAATGGAACCATTAGAAGACTGTGGAGCGCCAAAACCGGGGCGAGTCTCTTTGTCAGTTGTGACAGACCGTGGATCATTGTTCTCAGGTTCGAATCTCAAGTTGCGAAAGGGAACTCTGGCGCTACTCTTGGACGAGCGAGTTGACTAATGAGTTGCACCCTTCAGAAACTCAAACTAATTCATCTTAAGAGCTTAGCTGATAAAACAGATTAAGTTTGGTCGTCGTGCCGACCTCTAAGCGAAAACTTGAAGGCAATCATAGGCAACGGCCATGTCATCCACGCCGCCCTCAGAAATCTCTTTAAGCAAAGGGTCAGGGTACGCGAGCGGGATTGTCGGGTGAGTTCAGAAACTCACCACCTCTGGAAGGTGGCTTGCCAACAATTATTGTTTTCTGCTCGAGCCGCTCCGGCGGCCGCTTCTGCCCCGGAGCAGTAGTGTAGGCCAACCGCGAATCTGATCCGGTGGTCAGGCCGATTAGCCGGGCCGAACTGTAGTCCTGAGACTTTAGTTGTAATGCGTAGCGACCTTCTTGCTGTGGTTCCAGCGCTGCGGGATTCAACGGGATCGACTTGATCTCTGTGGTGGCGTCCTTGCGACGCTTTAATTCCATTTCTACGGACAATCCCTGGAGTTTCTCGTTTGAAGTATTCTTGACGGCTCCGCCAATGACTGTCGAGCCACCCTGCAATGTTGCCTCATCAACGATAACCAAAGCCTTCGGTACCTGCTGCGCGGGCAAAGTGGTCGCGGAAGTTGAAGACGCCAAAGTGCCGGAATCCTCTGCGTGGCGCTTTCTGAGCAAGGCATATCCGATAAACACCAAGGCGGTAATTAACAGCGCTGCAAATCCCGCAAGCAGCATCCGCGAAGCAGAGCGCTTTGGTTCTACAAACAGTTCAGGCTGATGTGATTCAATCATTCGATTAGTTTAGGTATTACTTTAACAAGCAGAAAACTACTCTACCCGACCGGGAGGCGGAGCGCCCGTAACCTTCGTGATGAGCGCGGAGAGAAACTCCTCTTCAGCCAGGCCGGAGCTCCTCAGTGTCGTCCATTCCGCACCGGTTGCCCCGTCAGACCGTCCTTCTATTCTGGCGTTGACTGAGACGTTGGCACTGTTCCCATCGATTGGTTGTACTTCCACGGTTATCGTGTAGCGTCCACGGGTCCAGCCGCGAGTGGCAGAAGTTGTGACCACTGAATATCGTCCTAATTCAGATTGAGTGACAACTGCGCCTTTGATGAAAGTGAAGGGCTGGCTGACGATAATTCCATCGGCAGATTTCGACGCGGCTTCGTCCACGATCAATTTGCGATCGCCCATCAGCTCAGCGATCGCATTAAGGATCACATCGCGGCGCGCGACGAGCCGATACGGGTTGGGAATTGGCGGAACTTCGGGCGTGCGACCTTTACCAAAATCGATGCCACGGCCGGAGCCCGTGTCAGTCTTCGGGCTATTGCTTCCGGCGGCGCCGCTGTCGCGAACGCGCTCACCCGTCTTATCAACACCTTTGCCCTGCGACCACACTGAAACAGCGCTAAGCAGGATTATCAACGCCAAACTTGTAAACTTCATCATGTAAGACACCCTTTTGTGGTTCCTTGCCGATTGCCGGGACTGCGGGAGATCGAAAGTGAGAATAGATTAACAACTGATCAATTTCAAGGAAGACAACTAACTCTTTTCACTCCCGATTCAGGCTCACCGTTTCGCGAATGGCAACCTAACGGCGTCCCCATCATTTCGCGGCTGCGGCGTCCCTTTGTTGTTCCCAGTTTCGCAGAGCTCTCACGCCTGCTTCAAAATCGCTGTCCTTGCTGTAGAAGTTGTGCTTGCCATCATTACGGGACGGTTCGCGCACGTAATACAGGTAATCCGTTTCCGCCGGGTAAAGCGCCGCCTCAAGTGAACTTTTGCCGGGCGAAGCGATCGGCCCCGGCGGCAAGCCAGCATGCAGACGCGTATTGTACGGCGAGCGCCGTTCGACATCGCTCTTGTAAACCTTTCCGTCGTAGCGCCATTTTCCCTCAAGCTTGGAAGCATAGATAACGGTTGAGTCGACGGCCAAAGCAATTTGTCTCTGCAGGCGGTTGTAGATTACGGAAGCAATTAACGGGCGATCTTCACTGAGCTTTGCTTCGGTTTCGATCAAAGATGCCGTGGTAACAACTTCGCGCGGAGACAGGTTGAGGGTCTTGGCGCGCTCAGCCCAGGCTGGCTTCCACTCCCTGCGAAAACGCTTAACCATGATCGCGATTACTTCCGCGGGTTTGGTATCAGGAGGAAAGTCGTAGGTGTCAGGAAAGAGATAGCCTTCCAGATTTGTAGCCTTCGGATCCAAATCGCTAATGAGGCCCACATTATTCATTAACGGCAGCGCTGCGGCTGGGTCGGATAGTCGCAACTCGGGGATTTTATACATCGCATTGGCAATGTCCCATCGTGTCGAGCCTTCAACTATGGTTAAGCGAGTGAGACGTTGTTCGCCCTCGCGCAGTCTCGCGAAAACACCGAGCGGTGAGATTGGCGAAGGGAAGTCATACTCGCCGGCCTTTAGCTGTGAACCGTTTGCAGTAAACTTAAGGTAAAGCGTTAAAGGCAACTTGTGTTGGATGATTCCCTCATCGGCCAACTTGCCGATCACCGCTGTCGGTGAAGCGCCGCGGGGGATCTCTACAAATTGCCCGTGTTTTGTGTGCTTGATGGGCGTGTGCAAATCTCGGTAAACCCAGATTGCGGAAGCGCTCACGGTAATCAAAATAATTAAGCCAATGGCCAGGAGTATGCGTTTCATGGGATTTGTTAGAGACTCTGCAAAACTAAAGGGTTTGCTCTGTGGGCGACACCAACACGCGATCCTGATTACTCCCGAAGAAATCTCTCAGAATAATCGCCGCGGCTTCGCTGTCGACAAGCGCGGATACCTCGTGTGCTCGGTGCCCATCCAGGCGGAGGTTGTGTTCCGCCTCAACTGAACTAAGGCGTTCGTCTTGTAAATAGACCGGAACGCTCAACGAACGCGCGAACTTATGTGCAACGCTCCGCACCTGCAGAGCCGCATCGCCGTTTGAGCCATCTAATCTTAGCGGTAAACCAATTACCACTGTTTTAGCGTCAAAGCGTTGCACCAGGTCGTACACGTCTCGAAGCAATTGCTTCCAATTGGTACGGGGAAGTGCAGCGAGCGAAGTAATTGTAATCGCCAGGTCGTCCGAGACGGCGACGCCTATGCGCTTTTCGCCCAGGTCCAGGGCGATCATCGGCGGTCGAGGGTCGGAGTGGGCATTTTTTGGATCGGCAGTTTCCATTAATTGGGCTGATCGACGGGCTTATTCATTCTCTGGAAAATCGCAAAAACCCTGAGCAAATGCCTAAGAAAGTTAAGTTGCACCTATTACTGACCGCCTGTATGATACGACTCGATGAGGAAAAGCGCATGTTCTCAAGCGGTTTTCCACTTTTTGTTTCAACGCATCGCCCGAGGTAAATGATGTCTTTTCGTACTAAGTTCGCACTCATTCTTGCGTCGGCCACGCTGGCGCTTTATACCCTGGTCGGCGGCTGGATCTCTACGCGTGCCCAGCAACCGGCGAATGACCCGAATGCTCAGCTCAGGATTTTCGAGAGCGTGCTGCAACACATCCAAAACGATTACGTGGATGAACCGAATATGGAAAAGGTTCGGGCTGGCGCTTTGCGCGGTTTGGCCTATGGACTCGATCCCTATTCAACCTATCTGACGCCAGACCAGGTTCGTGATTATGGCAAAGACGACAAGAGTGGTCAGGTTGGCATCGGTGCCGAGCTTTCCCAAGTTGCTTCGTATCTCTACGTCATAGCCCCGATGAAGGGTTCACCTGCCGATCAAGCCGGCGTGCGGGCCGGCGACATTATTGAATACATCGACGGTAAAGCCACTCGTGACATTTCGCTCTACGATGCCAAACAACTCCTGAACGGCAGCGCTGGTTCCGAAGTTAAGTTGCGCATTCTGCGCGCCAATGCTCGGCCGCTGACGCTGGCAGTAAAACGAAGCGCGTTTCGCGCTCCCGCCGCGGAAGGAAGAATGGAGAGTGGGCGCATTGGAGTTTTGCGAGTTAACAGTTTCGCCCAGGGAGAAGCGGCGGATGCCCGCGCCCGAGTTCAGGATTTGATCAAGCAAGGGGCGCAGAAACTAGTCATCGACTTACGCGGCAGCGCCGGCGGTTCTCTCGACGAAGCAGTAGCGGTAGCTAATCTGTTTATCAAGGATGGAACTATCGCCCAAACCTCGGGTCGCGAAGGAAAATCCTTAAAGGTATTCAGCGCAGACCCGAAGGCCGCAATGTTTTCCGGTCCAGTTGTAGCGTTAATCGATTCCGGGACGGCCGGGGCCGCAGAAGTTGTTGCCTCAGCTTTGATTGAACGAAATCGCGGCCAGGTTGTGGGCGAGAAGAGTTTTGGCGCCGGGGCCGAACAGCAACTATTCACACTACGTGGCGGTGACGGTTTGTTACTGACAACAGTCAAGTGGGCCTCGGCCAATGGCAAGCCCTTTCTGGGTGAGGATCGCAGCCATTCAGGCGTTACACCTTCAGTCGAAGTTAAGCGTCCAGAACTCGCTGATGCCCTCGATCCTGATGATTTAAGCGGGAACGACGACGATACTGCGGTCAAGCCTGGCCTGGCACCTGACAAAACGCAGGTCACTCCAGAAACACCTAAGCCCTCCGTCGAAGACGTTCAGATGAAGAAGGCGCTCGAAATTCTGCGTGAAAACAAGCAGCTGTTGCAAAAGGCGGCGTAAGAAAAACTTCAAGTCAAGACAAAGGGTCAGGGAGCGCTCCCTGGCCCTTTTTGTTTACCCTGAGACCATCGACCTGCGTTTCGACAGCCGGCGTTCTATATCGAGTATTCGAAGATTCCATATCGGGTATGCCTCAAGTTCTCAGCCAAGGGGGTTGTTGGGTTTTCGTTGCCAACATCTTACATTCAGACGAATTCAGCGTGTCTTCCCAGCAAATGACCGATTCACCTGATACTATGCCGACGCGGGAACAGTGATTGCCAGCAAGAGTGCGTAGTTCGAAGGCTGCAAACACGTTTAAGTAAGCTGAAGGAGATTTAGAGCCATGATTATGACTAACAAACTGCTACCGGTTGCCTTGGTTGCTGCCCTCATTGGTGGGTCAGTGGGCGCCGTTGTGATGCATTCAAGAAATCAAGCCATCGCGCCAACGGCTACCAGTTCAACCCCGGCGAGCACTGAAGCACAATATCAGGCTAACGCCGCTGGCCAGGAACAGTTCATTCCGGCCGAGTACCGAGCAGGGACTGAACAGAATGCCTACAAGGCGGGATTCGCCGACGGTTTTCGTTCGTGTGAATCCTCAGCCGGAAGTCAGGTGAGCGGGGCTAATTATCAGAGCAGCGCGCCGCGCCTGGTTTCGCGGAGCAACGTCCGCAACTATGCGCATACTACGACAAGCTCTTCGCGCGTCTCGTATGCCCCACAACCGCGACGTCGTAGTTTTTGGCAGAAACATCGCGACAAGCTGACGGTGGCCATGGGTACTGGTGGCGGTGCCATCATCGGTGGTTTGATTGGTGGTAAGAAGGGCGCTGCGATTGGTGCGCTCGGGGGCGCTGGCGGCTCCGCCTTGTATACTTACAAAATCCGCAACCGCAATAGACGTTACTAGTCAGTCGAACAGGAAGGTGCAGTAGTATGAAGGCAAGTCTCTGCATCGCCTTGAGCGCTCTGGTAACAATGCTGTGGGCAGTTCCCAATGCGGGGACTGCCCATTTCAATGCACCGGTGAGTTCGAGTGCGGTATCGCAAGCAGCCGAATTTGTCGCGCCCAGCGCGAGTCCAACGCCCCCCATCACGCCGGATGAACCTGAGGCCGAAGTGGTGCGCGTGGAAACGAATCTCGTCAACACGCTCTTCACAGCAATCGATAAAGACCGTCACTTCATTACTTCGCTGCGCGCCAGCGACGTCGGCATTTTTGAGAATGACGTTCCGCAGACAGTTAGTCTTTTTGAACGCGAGACCGATCGATCACTCTCATTGGCTCTACTTATTGATACGAGCGAATCGCAGCGGGGCGTGCTGGAGAATGAGAAAAGTGCGGCGCGGGTGTTTGTGGATTCCGTGATCCGGCCTGAGAAAGATCGAGCGGCTGTTGTGTCGTTTACCGGCATCCCTAAAGTCGAACAGGAACCAACCAATAATCTAACTAAGCTTCAACACGGCATTGGGCGCGTTAAGATCGAAATATCGCCCGAGAATGAACGACGCATTGCTAACGGCGAGGACCCGCTGCCCAAGGCCGAGGATCCCAGCGGTTATACCGGAATCTGGGATGCGATCTGGATGACCATGAAAGACCTTCTCTCTCAGACACCGGAGGGAACGCGCCGCGCCATCGTTTTGCTTTCGGATGGAGACGACACCAGCAGCTCCATCAAGAAGCAGGAAGTTATTGACCTTGCAGTAAAATCGGATATCGTTATTTATTCAATTGGCATTCGCGATAGCAACTTCCCTGAAGGCAAGCTCGACACCGGATCGTTGAGAAAAATTTCTGATCGCACGGGTGGTCGCGCTTTCTTTCCCACGCAGCCCACCGAGCTGCAGGCTGCATTTTCGCAAATCGATCAGGAGTTGCGCTCACAGTATCTGATCGCCTATACGCCGACTAACAAGAACCGCGATGGCTCGTACCGGCGAATCAGGATTGAAATCATTAACCCGGATCTGCGCCCAAACAAACCGCAACTGCTTTATCGCCAGGGCTACTACTCGAAAACACACTAGGCCACAAACAAGAAAGGTCCTGATTGCTCAGGACCTTTCCTCCGCTATTTGCGACCAAACTCGTATCCAAACTACTTCGGCAACAGGCTGCACTCGCTTGGTATGTTGCCGTTGAATTGGAAGTTTGCTCCCACTACGATCGGTTGATCAGACGTAACTCTGACACTGAACACAACGTTAACGTGGTCGGCTGTAGGCGGCTGTCCCGCTTGCGGCATGACCCAGTCAACATCTCTCGTGTGAGCGGGCAGAAGAGTCACCGTTGCAGCGCCAGCCTCGCCGGGGTAGGTTCTGGCGGGACTTGATCCGGGAATATTTGCTCCCGTCAGATTGTTCCCGTCCCGGTCCAGGAGATTCACAGCGATATTGGCTGTATTCCCGCTGCCGTTGACGACGTAAACATCAGACCTCGGATTCCCGCCACCATTGGGAAGATGAGCGGGCGTGCAAACCCAAACGTACGGCGGTCCGCTAGCGCCGGCAGGTCCCGGAGGACCCGCGGGTCCCGGCGGGCCGGGCGTACACGCACCGAGCGCCAACGAAACGCCAAATAAGAAACAGACAATTAGACAGCGATGAAAACCAGCGATGCTCATATATTTCTCCTGGTGAGGCCTAAGTCGCCTCGCGATTCAGAAATGGTCTGCTGGCGAAATCTAGTCGTGTATGGTTGAGTTGTCAAACATTTCTGGTGCGACCGCTGCAAACACGATCGAAGGTAGTTTGCTGCTAAATCCAATCGCCTAGCGCACGAAGAGCGTCGGCTTCACTCAAACGTTGCGCTTGTTTCATGACCGCCGCTGGAACCCACGACGGGAAGGGAATTTCGTTGTTCACGTGGCGCCCACTCACGGTATGTTCTTGTCGTATTTTCGAGATTTGCTCGGCTGGGAATCTGGGAGCTAGTCGGACTAACGCCGGCCACAGACGCCGATGCACCAGCGTAAGTTTTCGTTTTATGAGACGACAAACGAGAACGTCATCCGAAGCAGTAACGGTTTCAATGATGGCGAAGATCTGCTGACCCTTAGGATGACCCCACCAACTCCCTTTGATAGGTTCGCCCGCAATCACCTCGGTCAAGCGCGGCACCGGACCTTTGGCCGAGACCAGCACCAGGCCGCGCCGTTCAATGAACGCCAATGCTTCGCTAGCGGTCATGCCATTTGTCCCATTCTCTCTACTAGTTCTCGACGAATCATAATAGCGCGGTGCTCACCACACAAAAACAGAACCGGGAGCCGTAGCGACCGGGTCCGTGTAGCGCGAAGCTCGTGTGAAGTGTAACCACGACCCAGTCGCTGCGGCTCCCGGTTCTGCTTTTGTGTGGGGCCGCTCTTAGGGTTTTGATCAGCAACTGCGGAAACATTCAAATTTGCAGCGAGACACGGAGGGACCATCGCAGGTAAACTGCGTGACCAAATCATGAAACTTATTTCTCTAAACGTTGGGCTACCACGTCTGGTCGAAGTAAACGGAGAACCTGTCAATACCGGTATTTTTAAGAAGCCAGTAGCGGGGCCCATCATGATGCGCGCCCTTAATCTTGACGGCGACCGGCAAGCGGACTTGAGCGTCCATGGCGGCATCAGCAAAGCAGTCTACGCTTATCCGGTCGAGCACTACGCGTTTTGGAAAAAGGAAATGCCGGAGATGGATCTGCCATACGGAATGTTTGGTGAAAACCTTACCACCGAAGGAATGCAGGAAGATGCGCTCAACATTGGCGACCGGTTTCGCATAGGCGAAGCTGAGGCGAGGGTGACGGAGCCGCGAATGCCGTGTTACAAACTGGCCATCAAGTTTGGCCGCAGCGATATCATTAGAAAGTTTCTGCAGAGTCGCCGCTCGGGGTTTTACTTTGCGGTTCTCCGGGAAGGCAAGGTTGCCGCAGGCGACTCAATCGAGTTGCTGGCCCGAGACCCAAACAACGTTACGATTGCCGACATCACGCGTTTGTACGCGTTTGATAAGAAAGATTTGGAATCTTTGCGCCGGGCCGTAGCGCTGGAAGCACTGCCAGAGAGCTGGCGCGGATACTTTCAACAGCAGATTGAAAAAGTCCAAGCGGAGGTTGATAGCCAGTGATAGTCCATCGCCTGACTCCAATTCTAAACGTATCGAATATCGTCGAGAGTTTCGCTTGGTTTCAAAAAGCCGGCTGGGCCAAAGGCTGGGACTGGGGCGATCCGCCGACATTCGGCGGGGTGTGCTGCGGCCACTCAGAGATTTTCCTGTGCCAGGGTGGTCAAGGATCGCGTGGTGGCCCGCTACCGCGACATGTAATGGACGACGATGACGACACGGGTGGTGTTTGGATGAGCTGGTGGCTCGGATCTCCCGCTGAGGTCGATGCGGCGTACCAAACCGCAGTTGAACAGGGTCTGACTGTTACGCAGCCGCCCACCGATGAGCCCTGGGGCGTTCGTGAGTTTCACCTCGTTCATCCCGATGGCCACACGTTTCGGATAAGCGCAGGAATAGAAGAAGAATGAGCCAGCAAACCTCAGCCGGCGCGGCGCAGCGGGTTCATACTTACCCGTGCCCCGACTGCGGCGCAGAGCTCCTCTACGAACCAAAGGATGGTTTTCTCACGTGTTCACACTGTGGAGGCAAAGAGGCGATTCCCAAGAGCCCCGAGCTGGTAGAAGAGCGGTCATTCGAACGCTACCTGCAAATGCGCCCACAGCAGTTGGAGCAACTGGCTGCGAACGCGCTCGCAGTTCAATGCCAGAGTTGCGGCGCGACCGTCACTTTCGTGCCACCGGAGGTCGCGCGCCAGTGCGACTTCTGTGGTGTCCAGATCGTGGCGCAAGCCAAGTCTGCCGATCCGACTCTAGCGCCTGAAGGAGTGCTGCCTTTTAGCATTACTTCCCAACAGGCCAGCGCGGCCTTGCGGCAATGGCTGCAATCAAGATGGTTCGCACCCAATGCGCTAAAGACTTTCGCGCAACCGGATGCGATACAAGGTGTCTATCTCCCTTTTTGGACTTACGACACTCACACAACCAGCTTCTACACCGGCGAGCGCGGTGATCACTACTACACGACAGAGACGTATTACGAAACGGACGATAAGGGCAATCAGGTCGCGCGTACCAGACAAGTGCAGCACACTCGCTGGTCTGATGTTTCCGGGACTGTTGAGCGCTGGTTCGACGACATACTTGTCCCGGCTTCGGTCTCTATTCCGCAGCAGCGTCTCGAAGCATTGGGGCCCTGGGACCTTGCAGAGTTGCGCCCTTACGATCCGGCGTTCCTGTCAGGCTTCAAGGCGCAGCGTTATCAAGTGGACCTCGCCAGGGGTTTTGATCATGTTCAGGAGGTTTGCAAAGGCGTGATTCGCGGGGACGTCACCAGCGCCATCGGCGGCGACGAGCAAAGGATTCATAACGTCACCACAAATTACTCCGCGATCACATTCAAGCATCTGTTGCTACCGGTGTATGCCGGTGCGTATCGCATGAATCAGAAGGTGTTTCAAATCATGGTCAACGGACGAACGGGCGAAGTGCTCGGCGACCGTCCTTACAGTGTTGGAAAGATCGCGCTCTTCGTCGGAGCAATCTTATTCGTCTTGATGATCCTGGTGGCGGTGTTCGGCTCCCAGAATTAGCAGGGAAGACTGTACGGCCAACGAGCCTGCGGAGCAGAACTTATATTTCGGTTGGCGGGCAGCGGGCGAATCGCGTTGGGCATTGCGAAAGATTTCGAAGCAGGGCGGTGAACCGCAAACGATCGTGAAGAGATATTCGTTGAAACCGATCGTAGTTGACGACACCAACGTTTACTTCTTCGATGAGGCAGGGATGACCAGCGACGTGTTTTGTAGAGTAGGGAAGAACGGCGGTGAGGTAACGAAACTAGATTTTGGTTACTCGAGCGGAGTGATTACGCAAAGCAAGACGATGATCTACATCGGAGCGCTCGATGATGTTTTTAGTTTTCCCAAGTAGTCCGGACTCAGTCTCTTACAGCGGAATGTTGCCGTGCTTCTTCGGTGGGTTGGTGTCGCGCTTGTTTTCGAGCAGCGAAAGCGCGCGAATGAGTTTTGGTCTGGTTTGCGCGGGTTCAATTACTTCGTCGATGAAGCCTCGTTCCGCAGCTACGTAAGGATTCGCAAACTTATCTTCCAGCTCGACAACTTTCGCGCGGCGCGCCGCCTCTTTGTCCTTAGCTTCACTGATCTCGCGGCGATACAGAATCCCAACCGCTCCTTCGGCTCCCATCACCGCGATCTCTGCTGACGGCCAGGCGAAGTTAACATCGGTGCGAATGTGCTTCGAGGCCATCACGCAATACGCGCCGCCATACGCCTTCCGAGTTATCACCGTTAACTTCGGCACCGTCGCTTCGGCAAACGCATACAGCAACTTCGCGCCGTGACGAATAATGCCGCCGTGTTCCTGTTCGACACCGGGTAAAAATCCGGGTACATCTTCAAAGGTGATGAGCGGAATATTGAAGCAATCGCAGAACCTGACGAAGCGCGCGGCTTTCACTGAGGCGTCGATATCCAGAACTCCGGCCAGAAACGCCGGCTGATTTGCCACGATGCCGACTGAGCGGCCGTCGAGTCGCGCAAAACCAACGCAAATATTTAGCGCGTGATGTTGCTGTACTTCAAAGAAATAGCCGTCGTCGACTACGGCGTTGATAACCTCGCGAATATCGTAAGGCTGGTTCGATGCTGCGGGGACGATCGTGTTCAGCTTCGCTTCGGTACGGTCCGGGCGATCGGTTGGGTGAATGCGCGGGGCGTCTTCCAAGTTGTTTGAAGGGATAAACGATAGCAGCTCGCGCACCATTTGCAACGCGTGTTCGTCGGAGTCGGCCGCAAAGTGGGCCACGCCCGACGTGCGATTGTGCGTCAGCGCGCCGCCAAGTTCTTCTTTCGTGACGTCCGCATGCGTCACAGTCTTGATTACATCGGGTCCGGTGATGAACATATACGATGTATCGCGAACCATGATGTTGAAATCGGTGATCGCCGGACTGTAAACAGCGCCGCCGGCACAGGGGCCCATGATGCAGCTAATTTGAGGAACAACTCCGCTGGCTAAAGTGTTGCGCAGGAAGATGTCGGCGTAGCCACCCAAACTCACTACGCCTTCCTGAATGCGCGCACCGCCGGAATCGTTTAAGCCAATGACCGGAACGCCAACCTTCATTGCCAGATCAAGAACTTTGCAAATTTTTTCCGCGTGCGTTTCTGAAAGGGAACCGCCAAAAACGGTGAAGTCCTGCGCAAAGACGACCACGCGACGCCCGTCGACCAAGCCGTAACCGGTAATCACCCCATCCCCGGGATAGAGCTGCTCGTCGAGGCCAAAGTCCTTTGAGCGGTGCACGACGAGTTTGTCAAACTCTTCAAAGCTATCCTCGTCAAGCAGGAAATTAACGCGCTCGCGCGCCGTCATCTTGTTGGCAGCGTGCTGCTTCTCTACGCGCTCCGCGCCGCCGCCCTGTTCCGCCTGCTGCGAGCGTTCTTTCAGCTTTTCAAGTTTCGTTTTGGATTGTTTTGGTTGTTGCTTCGTCATGGATTATTTAGCAGTTCGCAAACTAACAGGCGTGCGTTACGCATCGCTGAAGGGAAAGGCGCGCTGCTCAATTAAGCTTACCAGTTCAGCGAGCGCCTCGCGCGCTTTGATTCGCACATCCGCGGGGTAGCCATAACGGATCGCATTTGTTTCAAAGTCGGCAACATCAAGTACCTGGTAAGAAAAGTCTGGATCGACCAGAATGTCCAAGTCCAGATCCACGTAGCTCAGGGTTTCGCCGTCAAATGTGGCCGGCACGTTAACATTGCAATAGTAATTTCGCAGTGTGCCATCTGGCTGCGCGAAGCGAAACACGTTATACCAGCGATCCAGCCAGTAGTATTCAAGACTGCGCGTGCCGCTCGCAATCGTTCCCAGCAGGTCGTGCACAATCTCTTCGGGAAACTTCGCGTCAAGCACCACCAGCGAACCTTCTTGACGAGTCAACTTCGCATCCCAGGAGCGATGCAGGACGCCATCGTACTTGTACGCACGAACTTCAATCCGAGGCTTGTTAACTCGCAGCACTCAACTTCCTTAGTGGGACCGCGGGCGCCTCGCCCGCCTCAAAGCAACATAAGCATTCAAGGAACGGTTGAAATAAACAGTCCGACCTGGTGGCATTCAACACAGCGGACGGGACGCCCGCGGTCCCAGCAATCCGCCGCCTTGTTCTCCCAGCGTTTATGGCAGTCACAAACCAGCGATCGAAGTTACTTCCGGCCGCTCTTGCGCCAGTCGGCCAGAAACTGCGCCTGACCTTTATCCGTCAACGGATGATTAAACATCTGGTCTATTACTTTGAAAGGCATGGTCGCGATGTCTGCGCCCATGCGCGCGGCTTCGATCGCGTGAATGGGGTGGCGAATGCTGGCAGCGAGCACCTGGGTTGGCCAGGAATAGTTTCGATAGATCTCGATGATGTCGCTCAGCAACACCAGGCCATTCTCGCCAATATCGTCAAGCCGGCCGATAAACGGACTGATAAACGAAGCTCCTGCTTTTGCCGCGAGAATCGCCTGCGCTGCGGAGAAGCAAAGCGTGACGTTGACCTTGATTCCTTCGCTCGACAACTTGTTTGTCGCCTTCAATCCTTCACGCGTCAACGGGCACTTGATGACAACATTGGGCGCAATCTTCGCGTAATCATGGCCCTGGCTAATCATCCCTTCGGCGTCTTCGCTGGTGCACTCAGCGGAAACCGGGCCGCTCACAATCTTGCAAATGGCTGCGATATGTTCTTTGAAATCGACGTTGCCCTCTTTGGAAATTAGCGTCGGGTTAGTCGTCACACCGTCGGCGATGCCGAAAGCTGCCGCATCGCGTATCTCGTCGAGATTTGCGGTATCAAGAAAAAACTTCATAAGTCCTCCAGGCTTTCAATCGATTACTTAGGGTCACAAACAGGGTTTCGCAACACGCCTATTCCTTGGATCTCAACTTCAACAGTGTCTCCGTCCTTCATCGGTGAAACTCCCGCGGGTGTTCCAGTAGCAATTAGATCTCCGGGATAGAGCGTCATGATGTTGCTGATGTATCTGATCAGGAAGGGAACTGAAAACGCCATGTCGGCCGTGCAACCATTCTGTTTCACTACGCCATTGACGCGTGTGGTCACGACAAGATTCAACGGATCCAGTCCAGCAACAACAAACGGGCCGACCGGACAAAACGTGTCGAAAGACTTTGCGCGCGTAAACTGCACGTCTTTGCGCTGCAGGTCGCGCGCGGTGACATCATTCACGCACGTGTAGCCGAGCACATAACCGAGCGGATCATCGCTCTCCCTAAGTTTCTCAGCGCGTCTTCCGATCACCACGCCGAGTTCGCCTTCATGCTCAACCTGCTGCGACTGTGGCGGTCGTACAATACAGTCTCCGTTCGCGATTACCGCTGAAGGAGCTTTGAGAAAAAGCAACGGCTCGTCGGGCATTTTGTTTCCGAGCTCAGCCGCGTGCTCGCGATAGTTTCGTCCGACACAGACGACCTTTGAAGGCGCGACCGGAGCCTGGAGCTTAACCTCCGAAAGCGCGACACCTCGGTCAGTACGAGCTCCCGGAAGCGACTCAGTCGTCTCACCGTCTGCTAACGGCAGAATCAAATCCCCTTCGACCAGACCGAAGCGCGGCGTTGTTCTGTCAGAAGTTGTAAAACGGCAGATACGCATTTGGCTGTAAACACGGGGACAGGCAGGAATGCCTGCCCTACTTAGGGCACAACTTCGGAAACGACCTCCGAGAGCGGACTGGTATTGCCAGCGGAATCAACCGCGGTTAGGTAATAGTAGTAGCGCTGGCCCGATTCAACTTTCTCATCCTGAAAAGTTGTTCGCGTCAGCAGCCCCGGATTCAGTTTGTTCCACTTGTCCTTTGGCAGATCGGGATTTGTAGATCGATATATGTTATAGCCCGCGATGTCCGACTCAGGATTTGCGGGGAAGAAAATTGAGAGTCGTCCCGGCGCAGCCGCCACCGTGATCGATGCGGGCGCTGACGGCGCGAATGTATCACGCGGAGAAACAGCAATGGAGTTTGAGCTCAAGCTTTCAACCTGGCCGCCTTCTGTGCCCAACGATACCGCCCGCACCACGTAGCGATACGTTTCACCAAACTTGAATTTCCTGTCCTGATACTGCGTTCCCGAAATCGGGGCGTCGTTTACCGGCTGCGTGATCTCGCTTTCCGGCTCAGTCAAGCGATAGACGTTATAGCCAAGCAAATTCACGGGAGTTGAACCATCGATGTTTGCGGCGGGCGGCTGCCAGGTAATGGTGATCGCCTCTTCGCTGACTTCCTTATCGGTGGTGATTATTGTCGGCGGTTGCGCGATGCGAGCGGCCGGCTCGAGCAACAGGAAGTTTGAAAATGCTGCGCGTTGACCGGCAGCGTTTACGTAGCGAATCGCATAACGCAAGCGGGCCGGTTCGCCGGCAAGCTCAAGCGTGTCGACGTAAGTCAGAACTTCGGCGCCACTCTTGATCTCGTCGTAGGTGACCGAGCCAACCAAAGTTGAACGCGTTGCAAAATCTTCTTCCGTCAGGCCCAAAGGTGCGGTCGGCTTTTCAGCAAGCCGGTAGACATCGATGCGGCGAATACTTTGCACGCTGAAATCGGAAGCATTGCGTCGTGGGGCAGGCCAGCTGAGGATAACCTGGTTACCTCGTTGGACGCCGGAGAGCAACTCAGTTCTTTGTTGCACGCGCTCGATGGGCGGCAGCGGGGGCCGTCGCTTCCCACAATTTGCGAACAGAAGCACCGCCGGCAGCAGCAGCGCCAACACCAGGGCTCGCGCCTTACGGGAACTATTTCCAACTCGCGGAATGAAGGGTTTCACAGAATGTACCTGCTGAGGTCCTGGTCCTTAACAGTTTCGGCAAGCATCGCCTCAACGTAGGCGGCGTCAATGCGCTGATTCTTTGGTTCCAGGTCAGGTCCTTCGAAACTAATATCTTCGAGAAGTTTTTCCATTATGGTTTGCAACCTGCGGGCGCCGATATTCTCAGTGTGCTCATTCACTTTGAAAGCAAAATTCGCGATTGAGTCGATGGCTTCGTCTGTAAAGTCGATTACTACGTCCTCAGTAGCCATCATCGCCTGATACTGTTTTATCAAAGCGTTCTTTGGCTCGGTCAGAATGCGCTTGAAGTCTTCTACCGTCAGCGACTCGAGTTCAACGCGAATGGGAAAGCGTCCCTGCAACTCAGGAATCAGGTCTGAAGGTTTGGAGACGTGAAACGCACCGGCGGCAATAAAGAGAATGTGATCGGTGCGCACCATTCCGTAGCGCGAGTTGACGGTTGTGCCTTCAACGATTGGCAGGATATCTCGCTGCACTCCCTCGCGCGAAACATCCGGTCCATGACCAGACTCACGGCCGGCTATCTTGTCGATCTCATCCAGAAAAATAATGCCGGAGGTTTCAACGCGTTCGATCGCGGCCCGCGCCACCTGATCCATATCAATCAGCCGTTCTTCTTCTTCCTGGAGCAGGTGTTCGATCGCCTCGTCCACCGTCATTTTTCTCTGCTTGGTGCGGCCCTGGAAGAGATTGCCCAACATGTCTTTCATGTTGATGCCCATTTCCTCCACGCCCTGCGGTCCAGCCAGCTCGATAACCGGGAAATTCTTTTCGCGAATTTCGAGTTCAACCAGACGGCCGTCAAGCTTGCCGCTGCGCAGTTGCGCGCGCAGCTTTTCGCGAGTGCGCTGAAATTGATCCTGAGTCGCAGCGTTTGCAGTAGCTTCAGTGGTTGGTTCCGGGCTCGGCGCGTCGCCGGGAGGGGCATCGAAGTCGTAGAAGCTGGAGGCGGAGCGCGGCGGCGGCAGCAACAAATCCAGGATTCTCTCTTCAACATTCAACTCGGCCTTTTCCGCAATCTCGTCAATTCGTTCCTGCCGCGTCATGTCCACCGCGATTTCCGTCAAATCGCGAATCATGCTTTCCACGTCGCGGCCGACGTAGCCGACTTCAGTAAACTTCGACGCTTCGACTTTTAGGAAGGGAGAATTAGACATGCGCGCCAGCCGACGGGCGATCTCAGTCTTCCCGACGCCCGTAGAGCCAATCATGATCATGTTTTTCGGCATCACATCTTCCGCCATCTCCGGTGGAAGCTTTTGCCGGCGGATACGATTACGCAACGCAATTGCGACCGCTCGCTTCGCATTGCGTTGGCCTACCACGTGCTTATCAAGCTCAACAACAATCTGACGCGGAGTCATGTCGTCGAGCTTAATCTCTTCGTCCACGTCGCCTTCTAAATAAATAACCATCTGAAGTTCAAAATCCTATTTCATCAATACGCGATAAATCACAGTTCTTCAACGATGATGTTTTGGTTGGAGTAAATACAAATGTCGCCGGCAATACGCAAAGCTTCGACAGCTATGTCGCGCGCTGACAATTCCGTATGCTGCACGAGCGCGCGCGCCGCTGCCAGCGCATACGAGCCTCCGGATCCGATTGCCAGTACGCCATCATCGGGCGCGATTACGTCGCCATTACCCGACAACAGAAAAGAGGTCTTGTTGTCAGCCACCACGAGCAGGGCCTCGAGATGCCGCAGGATTTTGTCGGTGCGCCATTCCTTGCTGAGTTCGATAGCGGCGCGCTCCAGATTCCCGTGATACTGTTCCAGCTTGCTTTCAAATCTGGTCAGCAATGAAAACGCATCGGCGGTGGCTCCGGCAAAGCCGGCCAGTATGCTGTCGTTGTAAAGACGGCGAACCTTGCGCGCGTTTGCCTTCATGATGGTTTCGCCCAGGGTGACCTGGCCGTCACCAGCGAGCGCAACGTGTTCGTCTTTCCGCACGAGGAGCACAGTAGTGCTGCGAATGATAGGTTTTTCTGCTGGCATTATTGTTATGTGGTCACTATAGGAATTCGCTGGAAGGCAAGTCAAGCGCAGGCATTTTGGATGCTCGTTCAGTTTGGCCCGGGCCAGATATTGCTACTCATGTAAAGCCGTACAAATTCGGAACCGGGAGCAGTCGCGACCGGGGCCATTCAACGCCAAGCTCGTGCGAACTGGAACCGAGTCCCGGTCGCTGCGGCTCCCGGTTCTGTCTTCGTCCGTATGGATGGGAGATCGGAAATTTGTTTTAGGCTATCATAGCGTTCGAGGGATTTATCAAACGCAAATTATTACCTCAGCCTCACGATGGCTGGGACAAACAGATTGGAGGCGAAGACTTAATGGGTGTTAGTCGACCACGCATCGGCATCACGATGCGCCTGGAGTTGGAGACGGATAGGTTTTACCTCTCGCGTCATTATGGCGAGGCCGTCGAAGCAGCCGGCGGCGCTCCGGTCCACATCAGTCTGATCCCAAAGCGAGCATACATCAACGCGGTCCTGGACGATCTGGATGGCATCCTGCTTCCCGGCAGTGATTCTGATGTCGATCCATTTCGCTATGGCGCCGAGCCTCATCCGAATCTGGGAAGCGTGCACCCGGTAAAGGACGAAACAGATTTGTTAGTGCTTGATGAGATTGAGCGACGTCGCTTGCCGCTGTTTGCCATCTGTTTCGGGATGCAGGCACTCAATGTGTCCAGAGGCGGTACGCTGATCCAGGACATCCCTTCGCAGTTGCCGAAAGCAATCAACCACCAACAGGGTGTACCGCGCGATCGTCCCTCGCACGCAATCAACTTCGCCAGTCCCAGTCTGCTTGCGTCACTCGCGGCAACTGACCAGGTATTGACTAACAGCCATCACCATCAGGCTGTGGAAACAGTAGGCCGAGATTTAGTTGCAACTGCGTGGACTTCTGATGGTTTGATCGAGGCGGTCGAGGATACGCGACCAGAGCGTTTTGCTCTGGGTGTTCAGTGGCATCCGGAACTGGGCTGGAAAGAGGATTTACTGTCGCAAGCTTTGTTTGCGCGGTTTATCGCGGCGACCAGAGAATATGCTATTGAAAACGTCACCGCTGCAGTTGTAGAAGAGGTTGCTTCCGATTGGGAAGAAGAATCCACCAATGTAATCTGGAGCCGGGGGAAGAGTTAGCGTGGATCCAAACGACTTGCAACTGCGCGGGCGCGTGGCGTTAGTCACGGGAGGCTCAAGAGGTATCGGCAAGGCCATTGTTGAGTTGCTGGCCGCGTCAGGAGCTCACGTTGTTGTGAACTATGTTAAAGATGAAGACGCCGCTGAAGCGACCGCAAGCGCCGCGCGAGGAAGGGGAGTGGAAGCGATCGCCGTGCGCGCCGACGTTGCGAATCCACTTCAAGCTGACAAACTTGTTGCAGTGACCCTCGCGCAGTTCAAACGAATCGACATTCTCGTCTGCAATGCCGGGATCTGGACGGGCGCTCCACTGGAGGAAATGTCAGAGAAGCTTTGGGACAACACTCTCAACATAAACCTCAAGGGCACCTGGAGCGTATGCCGTGCAGTCGTTCCACAAATGAAAAAGCAGCGATCGGGAAAGATTGTCATCATCACCTCAACTGCCGGACAGCGCGGCGAGGCAAACTATTCAAACTACGCCGCCTCCAAGGGAGGCCAGATTGCTTTCACCAAATCGCTGGCTGATGAGTTAGGTGAATGGCAGATTAACGTTAATGCGGTGGCACCGGGTTGGGTCGATACTGAAATGACCAAAGAAGCGCTCGAAGATGGACAAGAGCGCGAGCTGATTTCCAGTACGATACCGCTGCGGCAGATTGCGAAACCGGAAGACATAGCCGCGCCCGTGGTGTTTCTGTGTAGTGAGTGGGCGCGGCACATCACCGGCGAAATACTAAATGTTAACGGCGGCTCTGTTTTGTGCGGCTGAAGGTAAGGTCTTACATTAACTCAGCGAAAGCATAGCGTTCAGATATGGGTCGAACACACATCGAATTAGGTCTTGAGACATTACTTGAAGAACAGTTACGACTGCTGAAGGGCGCGCGTGTCGGTTTGATTTGTAACCAGGCCTCAGTCAATCACAACCTCCAGCACGCCGCCGATCTCCTGAGTGAACACACGGACATCAATCTCCGTGCTCTCTTTGGCCCGCAACATGGAATTCGGGGCGACGTTCAAGACAACATGATTGAGACTGAACATACGGTTGATAAGAAAACCGGCTTGCCGATTCATTCTCTCTACAGCGAAACCCGCGAGCCGACTGGGGCCATGCTAAAGGATATCGATGTCCTCGTCTTTGATATGCAGGATGTCGGCTGCCGCATCTACACTTTTGCTTACACGATGGCGAATTGCATGTCAGCGGCTCGTAAGTTTGGCAAGCAGCTAATTGTTTGCGACCGGCCGAACCCGATCAACGGCAGACAAGTAGAGGGCAACGTACTCGAGCCCGAACACGCGTCTTTTGTTGGTCTGTTTCCAATTCCAACCCGACATGGCATGACCCTCGGGGAACTGGCGCGAATGTTTAATGAGGCGTTTGCGATTGGCTGCGATCTGGAAGTGGTGAAGATGAGAGGTTGGGAACGCAGCCACTGGCTCGACGACACCGATGCGCCCTGGGTCCTACCGTCGCCAAACATGCCTACGCTTGATTCAGCGACGGTTTTCCCGGGCACCGTACATTTTGAAGGAACCCAGATGTCCGAGGGCAGGGGGACGACGCGACCATTTGAACTCATCGGTGCTCCCTACATCGATCCGGAAGAATATGCGAAGACACTAAACCATATGGACCTGGCCGGCGTATTCTTTAGGAGTTGCATCTTTCGGCCAACTTTTCAAAAGCATGCTGGCGTAAGCTGCGGTGGCGTTCAGATCCACGTAACCAACCGGGACGAGTTTGAACCCGTAATTACCGGAGTCGCGATGGTAAAGGCCGCATACGATCTCTGCGGCGCTGACTTTCGCTGGAAGGAACCGCCGTATGAATACGTCTATGATCGCAACCCGTTTGACGTAATTGCCGGCACCTCAAGTATTAGAGAAGCTTTTGAGCGGGGCAGCACGCTCGAGGAAATTCAGAGCAGTTGGGTCAGATCGTTCGACGAGTTCATGAAGTTGCGCGAACGTTACCTGCTCTACTAGAAATGTTAAGGTGAATGCTAAGAGGTCGTGGCGCCGACCGTTAATGTGTGAAGTGAAGTTTAGGGGTTGCTGCGCTTGAGGGTTAACGCAAACTCTTAACACACAGACGACGCTATTACGCGAAGATTATTGGAGGCTAATTTGACTACGGCAGCAGACAGACAAACAGCAAGCGGAAGGGCTCCAGGGCGCGCCTGGCTAATGGGAATTGCAGGATGGTTGGTCCCCGGTCTCGGGCATCTGCTGCAGGGAGCCTGGGGGCGTGCACTCCTGCTGGGCGGCGCAGTTTGGGCTTGCTTTGTTTCTGGCTTCCTGATGGGTGGTCACCTCTTCAAGTATTCCGGCAACGAATCGGGCCTGGCTGCGCTAATGCAAATCCCGCCGATGATCGGTGACCTCGGCGCCGGCCTGCTCTATATCGGGTGCTGGTTTATGGGAATCGGCTTTACGAATCAACCGCAGCAAGCGGCGCTGCCGACTTTCGAGTATGCCTGGACCTTCATGCTGGTCGCCGGCTTGCTCAATTATCTCTGCATGCTCGACGCCTTTGATATCGCCGCCGGGAGGAAATCATGAGACATTTTCTAATCATGACGGCGTTTGCCGCTCTGGCCGCGGTAGTCTTCGGCAGCGTAGCGAAGAATACAAACCACGATCGGTTCATTTATGGCTTGAAGGTGTTCGCCGAGTTTATGGTAATTGGCCTGGTGCTCGCCTGGATACTTTACTTCATCCCTTTTTAGACCTTCCGGCGACGTAACTCGCGTTTGAGGTTTGAATGGCAATTCTCGAGACGGAAGCATTGATTCTGCGGACCTATAACTTTGCTGAAGCCGACAAGATCGTTGTCTGCTTGACGCATGCTTCCGGGCTCATTCGTGGCGTGGCCAAAGGCTGCCGCAAACTCAAGAGCAGGTTTGGGGCTTCGCTTGAACCCTTTACGCTCGCGCGGATTACTTACTACCAAAAAGAGAACCAGGAACTCGTATCCCTAAACCAAGCCGAGATCATAAAGTCGCATTTCGACTTGTCTGGTCAGGCCGAGACGCTTGCCGGCCTTGCCTATATGGGTGATCTGGTTATCGAGTTTTCGCCTCCTTATGAACCAAATGAGCGTTTGTTTCGCATGGTGAAGGCCTGCCTTGATGCGATTTGCCAGTCGCAGTCTGATTTGCAGGTGATTCTGCGCTATTTCGAAATCTGGCTGTTAAAGCTGGAAGGATATCTTCCGGACATGCGCCGTTGCGGTGAATGCGATCGCGTCTTCGATGAAAAAGAGACTGCTTTTGTGAATACCGATTTGGTATTTCGCTGCCGCGACTGCAGCCAGGGCGCCGGTCGCGTCTTGTCGAAGAAACTGCAAACTCAACTGCGGGCCACACAGCGGCTCCCGCCTTTTGTGTTCGCACAGGAATCGCGAGTGGTACCGGAAAGCACTCATCGCGAAATGGCTGAACTCACGCACCGCCTGATCGGCCGTGTGCTCGAGAAGCAACCGCGACTACGATCGACTTTTCAAGTGAGCCACCGCTCAAACCCTACTGTTTAGAACTTACATTTAATGTTATCTGGCAGGAAACTAATTGCACGGTACGTAATTCAGGCAGTGCTCCCTTACGTGCTGCTTTCGCTAGTGCTGCTCACCGCGATCCTGTTCACACAACAAACTGGTCGCTTTGCCGAGTTGGCGATCTACACCGACTTGCCGCTCCCGCTTGCCGGCGAGATTGCAGCCGCGCTCCTGCCAAGTGTTCTGGTTCTTACCTTACCGGTGGCCGTGCTTGCCGGCATTGTGATTGGGTTCTCGCGGATGGGGAGCGACAGCGAGATTATCGCCATACGCGCCGCGGGCGTGGGCACCTGGAGTCTGCTATGGCCGGTGCTGCTCATCGGTGTCATAGCTACCGGAGCCACAACCTTCCTGCACCTCAAGGAAGCTCCGCAGGCCGCGCGCGATCTGCGTCGGGTGGCGCTGCAAGGTGCACTGAGAAAGTTGGATTCGCCGGTGGAACCGCGCACTTTCAACACCGAGATTCCCGGCTACGTTATTTACGTAAGGGACGGCGACAAAACAGCCGGCTCGTGGGGCCGCGTATTTATCTACGCTCAACAAGCCGACGGTTCCACTCGAATAGTCACCGCGCGCTCCGGAAGAATCGATTCATCAAACGAGCGTTCCGAACTTGTGTTGAGCGACGCGGTCGCGATGAAGATTCCCAACCCTGAAGTCGCCCAGCGGGAATATGTGGTTGAGCGCTTGGATCAGCTTCGCCTAACCATCAATACCGGCCGCGCCGCTTTGCTGGAAAGTTTCAGCCACAAGGATGTGCAAATAGAAGAGCTGGATTGGGGCGACCTGCAACAACAACTCCACTCAAATGATCTCGACGACAGAAGGGAAGCGCAGCGGAGTCTGAATCGCCGGTTGGCGCTTTCGGCTGCGCCACTCGTCTTCGCGCTGTTTGGTGGCCTGCTGGGGATGCGCGTGCGCCGGGGAGGACGCGGCGCCGGCATCCTGCTCTCAATCACGGTTGTCGTGATCTACTATTTGATCACTTTGCTTGGTGAGTCTCTCGCCAGAAACAACACCGTATCGGCGTTTACCGGTGAATGGATGGCCACCGGCGCAATGCTGCTGCTGAGTCTCGTCCTCTTTCGATTCAGAGGTTTACCAAAATTTACTCGCGCCAGAACGCTATTGCCGCAGCGAGATGCGAAACAGGATCAGCTTGGCATTGCCACACCAGCGCACACGCTCGGTGTCGGACGTTCCGGGTTTCCGAGTTTGCTTGACACCAGTCTCTTCAGCACGTTGACGACAAGTTTTGTTTTGGGGTTTGTTTCTCTGGTTTCGATTTTCATCATCTTCACACTGTTTGAGCTTTGGCGCTTTATTGGAAGCAATCACGTGCCGGCGGCGATCGTTGGCAAGTATTTACTCTTCCTTCTACCCCTGGTCGCGGTCGAACTCTTTCCCGCCACCATGCTGATCACCGTGCTCATCACTTACGCCTTGCTGGCCCGGCGTCACGAAGCAATCGCCTGGTGGGCCTCCGGACAAAGTGTCTACCGGCTGATGATGCCGGGTTTGCTTTTCGCGGTCGCCGCCGGCGCCGGCACCTGGTTGGTGCAGGAACACCTGATGCCGCCGGCCAACGTCAGACAGGAAGCTTTACGGGCGCGAATTAGAGGCGGCGAGGCGCGCGCGATAACCGGCACCGGCCGTCAATGGCTGGCGTCAGTTGAGAACGGCCGGCTTTACTCATACGAATTTGACGAGCAATCAGAAGTCTTAAGCGATCCGGCAATCTATGAGCTTGACGATCAGTCCGTGCATCTTCGTAAGGTGACTACTGGCAAGCTCGGCGTGTGGAACAGCAACAATCAACTGCTCATCAAAGATGCGGAGACAGTTAGCCTGAGCGATATGGTGGTGCAGCGACAACACGATGCGGAGACGATAGTGAACCGCGTAGATCCGCCACAGGTCTTTCGACCAACTGTGGACAAGCCATCACAACTAAGTGTGTTGGCGTTGAGCAGTTATCTGAAGGCAGCGAAACAGCGTGGCGTCGACGTCTCGGCGCTGTCGCTGTCCTTGCAACGCAAATACGTGAATCCGTTCAGCGTGATTGTGATGGCGTTTATCGGCATGCCGCTGGCGCTGGCGTTTGGCAGGCGCGGAGCAATCGTGGCGTTATGCGTGGCAGTGGCGGTGAGCGTGGCTTACTGGGGAATTAGTGGCGGCTTTCAGCAACTGGGAAATCATGGACTGCTGACACCGGAGGTAGCGGCCTGGGCGCCGCCGGTAATCTTCGCCGCTGCCGGAACTTACTTTCTCTCTCGCGTCAGAACTTAGTGGGTGGTGCGCTGATTGGGGCAGTAGCCCGACCGTGGGGGAGGGCTCCTCCGTAGTCAACAAAAAGGGTAAGGAGCGCATTGCCCCTTACCCTTTCCATTACCCTCGAAAGCCGTCCCTGACGTGCGGGCTACTGCCCCGTGCTTAGGTCCCAGTTTCCCAGCTCGAAATGTACTCAAGCTGTTCGGCTGTCAGCGTATCGATGTCCACACCTAGCGCGCGCAGCTTGAGGCTGGCAATCTCCGTATCAACCTCGGGTGGCAGAAGGTGCACGCCTGGTTGAAGCTCACCCTGCTTCTTCACCAGATATTCAACTGAGAGCGCCTGGTTTGCGAAGCTCATATCCATCACGCTCGCCGGATGTCCTTCAGCGGCTGCGAGGTTGATGAGTCGACCTTCACCCAGAACCATTACGCGATTCCCGGATTTCTTAATCTTATACTCTTCAACAAACGGCCTGACGGTTTGAACATCCGCGGACATTTCTTTCAGCGCCACCAGATTAAGTTCGAGATCAAAGTGGCCACTGTTACAAACCAGCGCCCCATCTTTCATCTGTGCGAAGTGCTGGCCATCGATCACATGGCGATTACCGGTCACCGTAACGAAGATGTCGCCAATGGACGCAGCGGCTGCCATCGGCATTACCCGGAAACCGTCCATCACTGCTTCGACTGCCTTAATTGCATCGATCTCGGTGACGATCACATTCGCGCCCATGCCGCGTGCGCGTGAAGCTACACCCTTGCCACACCAACCGTAGCCGACCACCACAATATTCCTACCGGCCAATAGTATGTTGGTGGCGCGAATGATTCCGTCGAGCGTTGATTGTCCCGTGCCATAACGGTTGTCAAAGAAGTGTTTGGTCTGCGCGTCGTTGACTGCGATAGTGGGGAAGGTCAACACTCCGGCAATCTCCATCGCCTTGAGGCGTTGGATTCCGGTAGTAGTTTCCTCGGTCGAACCAATCAATTCCTTGATCTGATCGCCGCGTTCTTTGATGAGCGTCGCCACTACGTCGGAACCATCGTCAATGATTATCTCCGGATGGAAATCAAGGGCGGTGCGCACGTGACGATTGTAGGTTTCAGTTGACTCGCCTTTGATCGCATAGACCGGAATGCCCCAATCGGAAACGAGCGATGCGGCCACGTCGTCCTGAGTGGAAAGGGGATTGGAAGCAATCAGCACCGCTTCGGCTCCGCCCGCTTGCAACGCGCGCGCGAGGTTCGCGGTTTCGGTGGTGATGTGCGCGCAGGCAACCAGCCTCACGCCTTTGAGCGGCTTCTCTTCGTTGAAGCGCTCCCGAATCAATCGCAGAACGGGCATTTCGCGTTCAGCCCATTCAATGCGCTGCTTGCCTTGCTTGGCCAGGCCAATGTCTTTCACGTCAAACTCGAGCGAGCGTGTTGCACTCATTACGGTATTTATCCTTTTCTATTAATGATGAAGTAAGGCGACTGGGCACCGCACTCCAAGAGAGAGTTAAAACGGAGACTAAACTCCAGCGGCGTTGCGCAGTGCTAAGGCCTTGTCGGACTTTTCCCAGGAGAAGCTCTCTTCTTCACGTCCAAAGTGGCCGTAGGAAGCCGTCGCCTTATAAATAGGACGACGCAGGTTAAGTTCCTCGATAATTCCGCGCGGCGTCAGGTCAAAGCTCTTGCGCACCATCTCGGCCAACGCGTGCTCGCTGATACGGCTCGTGCCCTTGGTATCAACCATCACCGAAACCGGATCGGCTACGCCAATTGCGTAAGCGAGTTGGACGAGACAACGATCCGCCAGCTTCGCGGCCACAATGTTCTTCGCCACGTAACGCGCCATGTAGGCAGCGGAGCGGTCAACCTTCGTCGGGTCTTTACCGGAGAACGCTCCACCTCCATGAGGAGCGTAGCCGCCGTAAGTGTCGACAATGATCTTGCGACCGGTCAGACCGGCATCACCCTGCGGACCACCAGTAACAAAGCGGCCGGTCGGGTTGATGTGAATCTTCGTGTCGTTGCTCATCAATTCCGATGAGACGGTGTGACGGATAACTTGCTCTTCAATCTCGGCACGCAGTTGCTCATTCGTGACCTCAGCATCGTGCTGCGACGAGATAACAATTGCGCTCGCGCGAAACGGACGGCCATCGCGATACTCGATCGTCACCTGCGATTTGCCGTCAGGCCGCAGGTAGGGAAGCGCTCCCGACTTGCGAACTTCAGCCAACCGCTTCGCGAGCAGATGGGCCAACTGGATCGGGAGGGGCATCAGCTCGGGAGTTTCGTTACAGGCAAACCCGAACATCAAGCCCTGGTCCCCCGCGCCCCCGGTGTCCACGCCCATCGCAATATCTGGCGACTGGCGATCGACAGCCGACAGCACGCTGCAAGTGTCACAGTCAAAGCCAAACTTTCCGCGGGTATAGCCGATTTCACGGATAGTCTCGCGGGCCACCTTGCCGTAGTCGACGACAGCTTTGGTCGTAATCTCGCCGGCCATCACCACCAACCCGGTGGTGATTAGGGTTTCACACGCGACGCGCGAGGTTGGATCCTCGGTTAAGGCCGCGTCCAACACGGCGTCAGAGATTTGATCGGCAATTTTGTCGGGATGGCCTTCGGTGACGGACTCCGACGTAAACAAGTAACCTGATTCAGTACTCAAGCAGACTCCTTATAGTAAACACTCTGTAAAATTGGGCATTGTAAAAAGACCGCGTAATGTAACAGTCTGGTTTTGGGCATGTCAAGGAGACTCGTGGCGCGCTGAAAACCTTAACCATTAATGGATCGGAAGTGTTACTTACAATATACAAGGGCGCAGCCCAATTCAATCATCCAGGCGGAGGCAGAGCCCCGCCTCACATCCGGCGGCCCAGCCGTGACCAAGGTGGTAAACGGTCAGTGATGATTGGCATGGTGGTTAGTTACAAGCTCTTCACTAGGAGCGCGGGCGGCTCGCCCGCATTTGATAAATGCCGCGCGCAGCGCGTCCAGTCGAAGCGCCGAAGGAGCGGAATGTAATAGCCCGGGACAGGCAACACCCTGGGGTCATTGTCAGTCAACAAAGCGTTCGCCGACCCTTGATGGGTCGGGGTTCCTTTTTCCCAAGTTTCCTTGACACCTCAACGGGTGGTTGCTATACAGCAACTACTCAGTGGTCCTTTCCAACGTAAGTCCTCTCTTCCTAAAGCTGGCTAGGCAAGTCAGGTCTTATAAATCGTTTGACAATTGTCGGCGCTCAAGCCGATTAACGGAGGTCCTCAAATGAAAAGTCTAAAGTCCTTACTCTTTGTGTTGTGTCCCATATTCATCATTTCTGTTCTACACGTTTCCGTGTCGGGCCAGGCGATGGAAGACAAAAGCAGAGTTGCAAACATCAGCGCCATGGGCTCGAGTGTCAAGTGGGACGTTTCCGCTCCTAATGCTGGACTGACACTGATCGTGTCCGCGCCCGACGGCCGGGTTTTCAGCAAGGACTTTAAAGCCGGGTCTTCGCCTGATTTTTCACTTGCCGACAGAGGCGAAAGATTGCCGGACGGACAGTATTCTTATGAGTTGCGCCTAACGCCGATCTCGTCGGCTACGCGCAAGGGCGTAACCTCAAATGGTCGCGGCAAGGACGATGAACCAGAAGCTGTGCGGGCCGCTCGCAAAAGCGTAATGCCGGCGCCATCCGTGGTCGAGTCGGGATCGTTCTCAATTCTCAACGGCGCCGTTTATGTCGCTGGGGCCCAGGAAGATGGAGGACGACCGGTTAGTAAGGTCACAACGCAACGGCTTTCCGGCAACACCGTAACTAAGAACGAGCAACATCACCCGCTTATGATCTCCATGCCCGATCAGGTGATCCCCGACGATCTAATCGTCCAGGGCAGCGCCTGCATCGGACTTGATTGCGTCAATAATGAAACCTTTGGCTTTGACACGGTCCGGCTCAAAGAGAACAACGATCGAATCCAATTTGATGACACAAGCACTGCCGCTGGGTTCCCCACCAATAACTGGCAAATAAGGGCGAACAGCTCAGCCAGCGGCGGCGCCAGCTTCCTCAGTTTTGTGGATCAGGGCGCCACTGGCAACTCGGAGACGGGCACGATCATATTTGAGGTTGACGCCGGTGCTCCAGCCAATGCGCTCAAGGTAAGCAGTAATGGCAAGGTCGGACTGCGGACCGCTACGCCGGTGTTGGATCTGCATATTACCACCAGCGACACTCCCGCCCATCGACTCGAACAGACCAGCGCGGGCGGTTTCACCGCGCAAACCTGGGACATCGCCGGCAACGAGGCAAACTTCTTCGTTCGCGATGTCACCGGCGGTTCACGCTTGCCGTTCCGCATTCGCCCTGGCGCGCCAACCAGCAGTGTCGACATATCGGCTAATGGTAACGTGGGCATCGGCACCGCGAGTCCCAGAACTCGACTCGATCTCAAAGAGTCGGAAGATAGCTTCGTCGGCGGACTGCATCTGCGACGCTCGACCACGAATGACACCTGGGCTCTCGCAACGGCGAGCGACAATAGTTTGTATATGGGCTTTGCCAATAACGCTTCAGGAGCCGACGCGAACGCCGATTTCACAGTCTTTCCGCTCGTGCTCACGAGCACCAACCGAGTCGGCATTGGAACGGCCGCGCCCGATTTGGCGCTATCCGTTAGCGGAGACGCCGACAAGTCTGTGGGTGGCGGATCGTGGCAGGTCTTTTCGGATGAACGCCTGAAAAACATCAAAGGCACCTTCAACAGCGGACTCAAAGCCGTGATGCAGTTACAGCCTATCCGCTACCAGTACAAGCAAGACAACGCTTTGGGGCTCCAGTCGGAAATCGAAAACGTTGGCTTCGGCGCCCAGTCACTACAGAAGGTCGTTCCTGAAGCTGTGACTAAGAACAGCAATGGCTACCTGATGGTTAACAATGATCCGATCCTCTGGACAATGCTCAACGCCATCAAAGAGCAACAGAAGGAGATTGAACAGTTGAAAGGACAAGTCCGGAAGTTGCGGGCAGCTTCGCGCCGGCACAGGTAGGAACTGCATACGCGCCGTAATGCTTAAAGTCTAAAATGATCGGCTGGACCCAGTTGTTCCCGATGGTCCAGCCGGTCATCACCTAAGCCCCTCACCGTTGCGATCATCGTAAAGCTCTTCAGCGGGACCGCGGGCACCTAACAGTTCTCATTTTCAAATTCGCGTTTACCCGCGTCAATCCACGGCTTGCTCTTTTTTGCCCTCTTAAGAGCAGGGAATTGAGGTCGAACTGCCCTCGTCCAGCCGACGTATTAAAGGTCATGAACCCAACCAACCAGACCGCAATTATGAAAGCCATTATCTATCATCCTTCTGGTTCACCTGATCTTATGCAACGTGACGACGTTGAAATACCGACGGCGGGTGAGGATGAAGTCTTGATCAAGGTGCGAGCGGCTTCTGTCAATCCGCTCGACTATCACCTGGTGAGACATCCGTTGATGCGTCGCATACTGTCTGCACTTAGCAAACAGAAGGCCAATCTGCCGGGTCGTGATGTGGCGGGCGAGGTCGAAGCGGTGGGCAGCAAGGTGACACGGTTTAAGCCGGGCGACGCGGTATTCGGCGCGTGCGGTGGGGCCTTTGCCGAGTATGCGTGTGCTACCGAATCAGCGTTGGCAATGAAGCCGAATAGCGTGTCGTTTGAGCAAGCCGCTGCAGTACCCGTGGCGGGACTGACGGCCTTACAGGGTCTGCGAGACAAGGCGAAGCTTCAACCGGGGCAGCGGGTTTTGATCAACGGAGCGGCGGGAGGGGTGGGTACCTTCGCTGTGCAAATCGCCAAGTCGTTCGGCGCGGAAGTTACGGGCGTGTGCAGTACGACGAACGTTGAAATGGTGCGGACAATCGGAGCGGATCGCGTCATTGATTACACCCGACAGGATTTCACGAAAAGTGGAGAACCCTACGACCTGATTTACGACCTCGTCGCGAACCATTCGTTCGCAGCCATCAGGAGCGTCTTAAAGCCCAAAGGAATGTACCTCGGGGCTGGCGTCCTCGGCCTGCGCGGGTCGATGCTCCGCCTTCTGGCCCGGATGACCACACAGCTGGCATTCGCACCCTTCGTAACCCAGAACTTCGTTACGCTTATGGCGAAGATTAGGAAAGAGGACCTGACCATCATTGGCGATCTGATAGCGGCCGGAAAGGTTACGCCAGTCATCGACAGGTCTTACAGCTTGAGTGACGTCCGCGAAGCTATTCGGTATCTGGGAGAAGGACACGCCCGCGGCAAGGTAATAATAGAGGTGGCCCCGTAAGCCACGCCGCCACGCCCGAAACAACTACTATCGGACCCCCATCCCCAACCAAATCCTTTTGACCTCCTAACCTCCTAACGGCCTTGCCTTGGAACTCTCCTGCCCCAATTAGGTGTGTCTGCGCGGCAAATGGACAAGGCGTTTGCACCTCGGTCTTCAGGAACATCGCGCTCGGAGCGGCTATCAGCTTTCCCACCGACCCGACCATCACCTCCAGCCCCGAGGGTCCGACCGGCGTGAGTGTAACCAGAGTGAAAGCCGCGCACATCACGGAGCTTAGAACTGCGGTCAACGCGGTGAGGAGCTATGTTTTGAATAATCCGTTGACTAGTACCGATCCTACCGGAATGCGTAAGCCGACCATAGTGAACAGCAGGCGCTCGATAGACTGCAAACGTTGGCGGACAACGAAAAGGACCCTGAGTTGAAAGCCGATTTACTCGCGACGGACATAGCGCCATCTATATTGGCGGAACCTCCTGGTCTATGCCGGCTCGGGCGATGGTACGCCAAAATATCAGACGTTGAAGTATGTGAATGACAATATGACCGGAGGGGTTCTTAATACCGGCTATGGCGCTACGCATGAGAACTATTCAGTCAGAAGGTATAATGGCAAACCATAGGTCAGCCGGAAGCGAAAGGTAGGGGGGTAGTTGATTCTGAACCCCTGAGAAGTAGTCCGTTTGAGATTGGCTCAACGGGATATGTCAGGATTGAGGAACGGATGCGAGCGCTCGAAGCAGGCTATCAGATGTTTGTGCCGAAGCCGGTAGAGACGGGGAAACTCAAATCGATAATTGCCGGCCTGGTCGAACGAAGAATAGAAGAATGACGGTCCAGCGTAAAAGAGTCCTTGCCGCTGTTCTTGTCACGGCATTGCTGATCGGACTCCCTCTTTACATCTGGAGATTCGATAAGTGGTTTATCAAAGTCAGGATGCAGTATTCGATCGGAATTTACACCGCTAATGATCCATTCAGATGGTCGCCTGCCGCGGGCGTAGTAAACCCGGTTCTTAAAGCGAGTGACGTAACCGACATCAAAACGGAGATCGTCGCAGATCCGTTCATGGTTCGAGAAAACGATGTTTGGTACATGTTCTTTGAAGTGGTAAATACTCAGGCTGTGGAAGGTGACATCGCAATGGCGGAAAGTCGTGACGGGCTTCACTGGCGATACCGGCAAGTTGTTTTGCGCGAGCCTTTCACCATGTCTTTTCCTTACGTCTTCAAGTGGCAAAATGATTATTACATGATTCCAGAGACTCATGAGGCGAACGGTATTCGACTATATAAAGCCGATGTTTTCCCGACGCGATGGTCGTTTGCCGGAACTCTGATGCAGGGAATGTATGTTGATCCCGCGATTGTTCGTTACAAAGATAAATGGTGGCTGTTCGTGTCTGACATACTCGGCAACGATAAGCTGCGCTTGTTCTATGCTGACGATTTGATGGGGCCCTGGGTTGAGCATCCGAAGAGTCCGGTCGTATCGGGAGACGATCGCGTAGCCAGGCCAGGAGGAAGGGTAATCGTTTATAACGACCAGGTTGTCCGATATGCACAAGACGATAGCAACTTCTATGGGAAAGGCGTACGAGCATTTATCGTGGACGCTTTAAGTCCCAGCGAATACAAAGAGCATGAAGCGGAAGTTAGCCCGATACTAAAGGGAAGCGCAAAGCATTTAACCTGGACCACGTGGAATGCCAAAGGGATGCACACTCTTGATCCCCATCAAATCGGACCAAACGAGTGGATCGCGTGTGTGGATGGTTTTTACAAATACCATTACTGGACCTGGGCGCCCCTGCGACATTTGTTTGGTTATAAGCGATAGCGGATTGAGTAATTTTGCATATGAGATCGAACGAACATTCTGCGAAGCAGTTGGGGCGGCAACAGCATAGGATGTACGAACATCTCGCTTTCTCTCGGAAATGGGCCTGGCTGCATAGGACCATTTTCGGCCTATTCCAAATCGCTTTCGGCAAGACTTTTGAGGCAGAAACGCCGTTTGCCTCATAAGTCGGCCCGTAATCGCCTTTATGAGGCAAAGCCCCTCCTAACCTTCTAACATAATATGTATTATCAGACGCAGCCGATATTAAAGGTTTAGGGGCTGGATGCGCCGTCCCTCCCCGAAGTTGAGGCTTAAGTAGTCGAGGTTTTACAAGGGCCGCTGCTTCTCTCACCAAGGGGTCAGGGTGCCTTGCCACCTCAAAGTGCCTTACAGTGGGTCGCGTAAGCGGTTGCTCATGAGGCTCGCTTGACCGGCTTCGCTAACGGGCCTTAGAGTGGCGAGTCCTATTATTCTTAGTCAGTGCCGTACGAGGTTTTGCAGAGTGGCCATTAAAATTGAAAACCAGACCGAGCGAAAGCTACCCAAGCAGACATTACAGATCATAGAGGACGCTTTCGACAGCTTGCCTCGCGAACACTCGCGCGGGCTCGAACGAATCAGAGTTGTTGAGTTTATTTCCGACCCGCGAATAAGGAATGCTTTTCAGGCTTCGGAATTACCGGGACTGTATCATCCGCGGCAGGGTCCGAAAGGAGCCTGGCTCGAACTGGCAGTGGGCGTGTTGCTTCCCGGTGACAAACCGATTCACAAGCGCATCATTCCCCGGCTTTCGTTCAAAGGAAATTTGGCGGCAACGCTCTTCTCGCTGGTTGGCCAGCACTATCATTTCACACTAAAGCACTCGCTTAAGAAGACTCAGTTGGAGCCCGCGGTAAGGACTTACACGGAAAAGCACCTTAAGGCCTGGAACGAAAAGCAGCACACCGTTCGCGCGCGTCTCTTTAAACCGCTACAGCCGACGCTCGAGCGCTGGGCTAAGGGTTTACAAAAACGGGCCGCGGCGGAAAAGAAAAGGAGCGCGGGCGCGAAGTAGCGGCCCGTGGAGTGAATCTGAACTGTTTGAGGGTTGGGTTACTCGGTAGGCTGGTCGCCACCATCAATGTTCTTAGCAACTGACCTCAGAGCCTGAGCGATCTCGACGGTATCAACACTGCTGCGACGAAAACGGACTTCGACGGTAAAGTCCTTTTTTGGTGAAACGTATTTGAAGGTGTAGGGCTTGGTTTCCGGCGTCACCCGCGGACCCATTTCCTGACGCCTCACTTCCCTGGCATCGTCGCGGGTAAGTCCGCGCGAAGTTATCTGTTTCGCAAGCCGTCGCATTCCCTCTTCGTCAGGCTGCCGAACAATCTGCAACAACATCGATTTTGCGGACACCTCTGCCTGGCGGCACATGTCACGGACGTCTGCTGGTATCGCGGCGATCGAAAGCGCTTCAGTAACGGTACTCCTGCTCTTGCCAACTTTCCTGGCAACTTCCTCATGCGTGTAGCCAAACCTGTCGCACAATGCGAGTAGACCATCGGCTTCTTCCCAAACCGTCAGGTCCTTTCGCTGCATGTTTTCGATCAGGGCGATCTCAGCCACACTGCCGGCGTCGATATCCTTCTCAACACATGGCACTTCGGTGAGACCAGCAAGTCGTGCAGCTCGGAAGCGGCGCTCTCCCGCAATGATCAGCCAGCGTCCGGTGCCGCGCGACGGCTTCACCAGCAATGGCTCCAGTACGCCCTTCTCTGCGATGGAGGCGGTGAGTTCGGTTAAGTCGCCAAAATCCACGCGTGGTTGTTCCGGATTCGGATCAAGCTTGTCCAAATCGATCATGCGTCCCACTGCTGCGGGCTGGTGCTGCGTCAACTCCTCAACGTAGTGGGAGTCGTGGCGCATTTGTAGTCCTGTCGGCAGTCCCCTTTTAGACACGGCTCATTACCTCGTCACATAAATTTCCATACTCGATTGCGCCTGATGAATTCGGAGCAAAACTAAAAATCGACTCTTTATAAGCCGGCGACTCTTCCAAGCGGACGCTCTTGGTTATTACTGTCTGAAACAACTTAGGCCCAAACACTTTTTTGATCTGTTCGTGAACTTCGCGCGCCAGAGTCGTGCGCTTGTCGTGGAGCGTAACCAGCACACCCAGTAGTTCCAGCCCCGGATTAGGACGCGCTTTCACCTTCTCGATTGTTTCGAGCAAGTCGTCAGTGCCTTCGAGCGCGAAATAAGACGACTGAATCGGAACCAGCACATGCGTTGCGGCCACCAGCGCATTTACCGTAATCAGTCCTAAGGTCGGAGGCGTATCGATGATAATGACTGAATACTCTTCGCGAAATGGAGCGAGACGATCTTTCAGACGAAAGGGCGCATCGAAATCACCAACGAGTTTCGCCTCCAGCTTCGCGAGATTGATGCGCGCAGGAATAAGGTCGAGGTTCTCAACCGGCGTACGATAGACCGCCTGCTCAATCGGCGCCTGGCCGTCAGTCATCAGTTCGTAGGCGGACCGCTCCACGGAAAGCGGATCGAGAAAAGAAATTGAACTGTTGGCCTGGGGATCTAAATCGAGCAACAGAACGCGCTTGCCGAGCCGGGCGAATGCAGCAGCCAAATTGATGGCAGTAGTGGTTTTCCCCACGCCACCCTTTTGATTTGCGATCGCAATAATCATTCGTTACACATCAGGAAGGTCGTCCAGTAAAGTGTGAAAAGTGAAAAGAGGTAGGTTTAATCTTCATGTTCTTAACTCTGTGCCTTTCACTCTTCACCTTTCACTTTTTCCGGCCTTACATCGGCAGGTCGCCGGCTTCGCCGATTACATCAGGCCACTCTTCTTCATTTAAGGCCGACTCTTCCCCGCCCTCTTCGTCTGTCGGTACGCTGTTCTTCGACGCTTTGATCACTTCCTCGTCAACATAAATAGGACAGTCGGCACGCAGAGCCAGGGCGATCGCGTCCGAAGGCCTGGAGTCGAGCACCATGCGGTTGCCATCGCTCATGCGCATTTCAATCACGGCAAAAAAAGTGTTGTCGCGCAAACTGGTTACCACCACTCTTTCAACCTGAATTCCGAGTTCGATAATCAAGTTGCGTAGCAGGTCGTGAGTCATTGGGCGCGGCGGAGCGATCTTTTCTATTTCCAGTGCGATGGCATTGGCCTCATAAGCTCCCACCCAAATCGGTAGCATGGTATCGCTTTCCACGTCTTTCAGAATGATGATCGGAGTGCCGCTATTCGGGTCCATCATCAACGCCCTGATTTTTACTTCTATTTCCATACTCGCTACCCCTGGCCACAGCCGTCGCGCGCAGCGCCCGAATCAGTTCGCCAGTTTGCTGACCAGCTCTCCATAGAGACTGTAAGGCTTGGCTTGAGAAATCAATACCTCGACTATTTGACCGGGTTCAGTCTGGTCGGCTCTAAAGTTAACAACCTTGTGGCAACTAGAATGGCCGGTCATGTCTTCCCGCGACCGCGCGCTCTCCTTTTCTACCAGCACGCTGACTGTTCTCCCTAAGTATTTCCCGTAAACTCGCTCTTGAATCGACTCTTGCAGCTCTTCCAATGCCAGGAAGCGCGCTTTCTTCTCTTTTTCCGGCACTCCATCTTCCAGGGATGCCGCCGGCGTACCCGCTCGTCTGGAGTACTTGAAAATAAACATCCCATCGTATTCGCAACTGCGAACCAGTCGCATCGTGTCTTCAAAGTCTGCCTCTGATTCACCGGGAAAGCCCACGATGATATCGCTCGTCAGTGACAGCCGGCGTTTCGATCTTTTAATCACAGCTACCCGGCGAAGATAATCTGCCGCACTATGTCCGCGCCGCATCGCCTTCAATATTCGATCGCTTCCGGACTGCACCGGCAAATGGATCCAGTCGCAGAGATTCGGATACTCCTCAAGCGCGGACACTATATCAGGATGGAAGTCTCGGGGAAACGATGTTGTGAATTTGATCCGCTCCATGCCGGTCGCGGCAACCGCTCTCAACAATCTTGAAAAAGGCGTCGCTCCCGAATAACCCTCCAAACCTTCCTGACTTCCTGGTCGATAGCTATTGACGTTCTGACCAATCAAATGCACTTCGCGGTAACCGAGTTCGCGTAAGCGACCTAGCTCTTTCACTATCTCCTGGGCGGTGCGACTCTTCTCACGGCCGCGCGAATAAGGAACAATGCAGAAGGAACAAAACTTGTTGCAGCCTTCAATGATTGGGACAAAGGCAACGTAAGGAGAACGACGTTCAGCCGGCGACACGTCCCACACTTCATGAGCCTGCCGCTCATCGAGGTCGATCACCGACGCTTCCCCGCCCCGCGCTCGTTCAATCAGCGCCGGCAAGCGATCGGTGGCTTGCGTGCCGATGACCAGGTTCACCGCCGGAGCGTTCGCGAAAATCTCAGCGCCTTCCAACTGCGCAACGCAGCCCATCACACCAATCAATGGTTGTTGTCGGCCGGCCCGTCTGGCGTGGCTGCGAATTTCACTGATGCGTCGAAAAACCTTGCGTTCCGCGCGTTCACGCACGGAACAGGTATTCAACAAGACTACATCGGCGGCCATCTCGGAAGCGGTCAGATCGTAACCCGCCTTGCGCAGGCCGGTCGCCGCGCGCTCAGTGTCTGCAACGTTCATCTGGCAGCCAAACGTCTCAATGTAGACTTGCGATTTCATTTTTTTGAAAACAATTCCTGAAGTCAAATGCGAATGTAGTCTACCAGAAACGATAAGCCAAGCGCGATACGGAGTTCTTTGCATCTTGTCACACGAAAGCTGTTGAAAGAGCGGCTTGACCACGAATTCCGGGGCGCGTAGGATGAACGCTCAAGTTCCCAAAATTCACAAAATACTGCGAGGTCGCTCATGTCCTTCAATAAGGTAATTCTCGTCGGCAATCTTGGCCGCGATCCTGAACTCCGCTACACGCCACAAGGCACTCCGGTTTGCAGCTTTAGCATGGCCACCAACGAACGCCGCAAGGATAAGACTGGTGAGATGCAGGATCAGACGACCTGGTTTCGCGTGACTCTCTGGGGACGCCAGGCAGAAACCGCCTCACAATACCTGACCAAGGGTCGGCCCGTTTACATTGAGGGCAGGTTGCGCGTTGAGGAGTGGACCGATCGCGACGGCAAGCCGCGTCATACACTCGAGGTTACTGCTACCGACATGCAATTCATCGGCGGCGGCCGCGGCGAGGGCGAGGCGCCAATGGAGCGAGCTGCTGCCGCTTCAGGCGCCCCGGCAGAGCAGCCGCCGGCGGATCTTCCCGACGATGACATCCCGTTCTAGCAGCACCCACTGATTCCTCTCGGCGTGGGACAACAAAAGACACGCCGGGAGCACTAGCGACCGGGTTAAATTACGACTTCCTCAAGCTTTGGAGCACGGGACAGGTTCAGGTTTTGTCGACTGTCGACTGCTTCCGCGCGCAAACCAAGTCGCTACCGCTCCCCGTTCTGAATTCGCCGACCCCAGATAAACCATGTATCGATTGCTCGCGCCGGCACCAGCGCGCAATCAGCAGGAATTAGAGTCTACTATTGTTTAGAGGTGGCGCCGGAAAACGCGCGCCTGCGGGAAGCGTGAACCCCTGGTCGTCTTGCCGAGTTAAACCGCGGTGCCCCAACGACCAAAGTCGCGGAGCTTGTTGTAGCGCCTGGCTAATCTTTCGTCCTGACTACAGCTAACGGCTTCTGCTAATCGTTCAGTGAGGGCTGAGTCGAGTAAACGTGCGGCTTGATCGTAATCAGTATGAGCACCACCCGGCGGCTCCGCGATGATTTGATCGATGATCTTTTCACCGAAAAGATCCTGGGCGGTCAAACGTAATCCGGTAGCTGCCTGATCGGCCAGCTTGGCGTCCTTCCAAAGAATCGCGGCACACCCTTCGGGAGAGATCACGGAATAGATGGAATTCTCCAGCATCATCACCTGGTCGCCTACGCCGATTGCCAGGGCGCCGCCGGAACCTCCCTCGCCGATAACGGTCACGATCACCGGGACCTTGAGCTTCACCATCTCGCGCAAGTTGTAAGCAATCGCTTCCGCCTGGCCACGCTCTTCCGCATCGATGCCGGGATACGCGCCGGGCGTATCGATCAACGAAAAAATTGGCCGCCCAAATTTCTCCGCCAGCTTCATCACCCGCAGCGCCTTGCGGTAACCCTCGGGTTTAGGCATGCCAAAGTTACGAAATTTTCGTTGCCGGGTATCGCGACCTTTTTGATGACCAACAACGACGATGGGCAAACCATGGAAGCGAGCTGAACCACAAACGATGGCTGGATCCTCGGCAAATCTACGGTCGCCGTGCAATTCGACAAACTCATCAAACAGCCGCTCGATGTAGTCGAGCGTATGAGGACGATCGGCATGTCGAGCCAGTTGCACTCGTTCAATAGCGGTGCGCGACTCCGACTCCAATGGCGCCGCCGAACTCTCTGCCGTCTTTGCTTTCTTTTCCTTTTTGGACACGTTTCCTCTTGACTACTATTATCAGACTCCGGCTGAAAGTGCCATTTTCTCAATCTTCACGACGCAGCCCATCTTGCGCGCCGCCGTTTCAAACCTTTCGCTCCGCTCGACTCGCAAAGTGGAACTGACTCTTACCCGCACGACGATGTCATTGTCTACAGCAGTTTCCAACATGACATCGCAGTTTCCAGAATTCGTATTGATTAAGTGAAGAATGTCGTCAAACAACTCAGCTGCATCATTCGGAGCCTGGGGCACTCGCAAGACTACCATTTCTTTCGCCTTCACCAAGTCGTCCAAACTCTGCACCTGATCGACTATGATCGAGGGCGGATTGTCTTCACTGAGTTCAAGTCTGCCACTCACGAGCACCGGAAGCTCATTCTTCACCAGTGTCGCGTATTTGCGATACGTCTCCGGCCAGAGCACACACTTCGTGCCGCCAGCTTCATCTTCCAGCCGCAGCAGTGCGAACCTATCGCCTTTCTTGGTGGTCCGGGGTTGAAGATCATTGACGATGCCGCCGATGTGTATCCGCGCACCGCTAGTGAGATTCGGAAGTTCCGCTGACTTCGCGGCTTTGGTTGTTTGCAATACCTCGAGGTAGCTGCCGAGTGGATGCGCTGTTACATAAAAGCCCAGCGCTGCTTTCTCGGCGAGCAGTAGTTGTGAACGCGTCCAGGGTTCGCCGGTAGTCGCCGGTTGCTCTACAAAGCTCTCATCTTCAAAGCTGGAACCAAAGAGACCGGTTTGCCCCTCGATACGTTCCCGCTTGGCGCGCTGTGCTCTGGCCAGTGCTCCATCGATGGAATTGAAGAGGGCCCCGCGCCATTCATGCAATTCACGTGTGTCCGATTGCAGTGAATCAAAAGCTCCCGCTCCCACTAGTCCTTCGAGCACGCGTTTGTTCAGCCCGCCGTGTGCCATCCGTTCAGTAAACTCGAAAAATGATCTGAAAGGCCCGGCCTTGCGAGCTTCGATGATTGCCTTGACAGTCGACAAGCCTAATCCCTTTATTGCCGCAAGTCCGTAACGGATAGCACCGGCAAGCGGCGTAAAGCCGGAATAGCTCTCGTTCACATCGGGCGGCAGCAATTTGATTCCCTGGGTACGAAGCTCTTTCGAATACTTGAAAACCTTAGCTGCGTCCTGAGCTTCGCTCGAAAGAACTGCGGCGTAGAAGTGTTCCGGGAAATGAGCTTTAAGATAGGCAGTTTGAAACGCTAAATAGGCGTAGGCCACCGCATGGCTTCTGGGAAAGCCATAATCGGAGAACTTGTCCATCAGCGAGAAGATCTTTTCCGCCTTGTCTTTCTTGATGCCGCGCTCGACCGCGCCGTCGACAAACTTCTGCTGGTGCAGGGCCATTTCCTCGCGCTTCTTCTTGCCCATCGCGCGGCGCATCAGGTCGGCCTCGCTTAGCGTGTATCCGGCCAGCTTCTGCGCGAGCTGCATGATCTGTTCCTGGTAAACGAGCACGCCAAAAGTGTTGCTCAGAATCTCCTTCATTTCGGGCACGAGATACCGCACTGTCTTGAGCCCCCGGTGGCGTTGAATGAATTCTTCAACCATGCCGCCGTCCAGCGGGCCTGGCCGGTAAAGCGCATTTAAGGCCGAAAGGTCCTCAACGTTCTTAGGCTTAAGCTTGCGACAGATCTCCTGCATGCCTGAAGACTCAAACTGAAATACCGCATCTGTGCGCCCTTCCCCAAAAACCGCCATGGTTTTCTCGTCGTTAAGCGCTAAATCTTCCCAGTTAATCTCTTCGCCAAGCGATTGCTTAATGCTAATTAAGCAATCATTTATAACAGTCAGTGCGGTAAGCGCTAAAAAGTCCATCTTAAGCATGCCCGTCTTTTCAAGGTCGGACATGACAAATTGAGTGGTTATTTCTTCCTTGCCGGAAACTGCAATAGGTATCAATTCCTGCAGGGGCACAGGTGAAATGACGACGCCGGCGGCATGTACCGAGGAGTGGCGGGCGCACCCTTCGAGCCTTTGGGCAATCTCCATCAACTCCTTAGCGTTCGGATTGGTTTCAATTTCCTTCCTCAACTCCGGGACTTGTTCCAGCGCCTGAGTGAGACTTACGTTTCGGCCTCGGACCGGTGGCGGGATCATCTTCGCTATCCGATCGACTTCGGAGTAAGGCATTTCCAGGGCGCGACCGACGTCCTTGATGGCTGCGCGCGAAGCAAGCGTACCGAAGGTGATGATCTGGCAAACTGAGTCGCGGCCGTAGAGATCGGCAACGTGGTTGATGACATCCCCGCGTCCCCGCACGCAAAAGTCGATATCGATGTCGGGCATGGATATGCGGCCGGGGTTAAGGAATCGCTCGAAGATAAGGTCGTACTCTAAAGGATCTACATTAGTGATCTCGAGGCAGTAGGCTACCAGGGAACCAGCCGAAGATCCGCGGCCCGGACCGACCGGAATAGAGTTTTCCTTGGCGTAGCGAACGAAATCCCAAACGATAAGGAAGTATCCCGCAAAGCCCATCTGCTTGATCATGGCGATCTCGCTCGCGAGACGCGTCTGATAATCTGAAAGCGGGTGCTTCAGCTTGCCGCGGGTCTGCTGTCGTTCCCAAACCTGCTGCCGGCGGCGCTCGAAGCCTTGCCGCACGATCTTCTCAAAGTAGTCGTCGGGCGAGGCGGCTTCGCCGGCAGGAATTGGGTAGTTAGGAAGGTGGTTGATGTTTTCCGGCAATTTAAGATCGCACCGCTCGGCAATCTCGACTGTTCGGATTAGAGCTTCTGGAAGTTCGCTGCCAAATATTCGCCACATCTCCTCCGGCGAACGCACATAAAAATTTGGGCTGGCGTAACGAAGGCGATTTGTGTCGGTGACGGTTTTCCCTGAGCCAATGCAGAGCAGCACGTCATGGGCGCGGGCGTCTTCGGGTGTCAGGTAGTGAGCATCGTTTGTGGCCACGAGCGGCACGCCGGTCCGCTTGGAGAGTTCTACCAGTGGCTTGCGAATTCTTTGCTGCGCCTCGAGGCCGTGCTCCTGAATCTCCAGGAAGTAGTTCCCTTTCCCCATGATCTCTTCGAACTCCACAGTGGCGGCAACCGCTTCATCAAACTTTTCGCGCGCCAACAATGCCGACGGCACACCCGACAAGCAGGAAGAAAGAGCGATCAGGCCTTTTGAATGCTCAGCCAGCAGTTCTTTATCAATTCGCGGTTTGTAGTAGAACCCTTCCAGGTATGCTTTTGAGGTCAGGCGGACGAGATTACGATAGCCTTCCAAATCCTTGGCCAGCAGGATCAAGTGAAAATTGGCTTTCTCCCCCGGGGCTGCAGCGGCACGATCGCTCCTACTACCACGCGTGATGTAAGTCTCGCAGCCGATTATCGGCTTGATGCCGCGACCCTTCATCGTGTTGTAAAACGAGATGGCCCCAAACATGTTGCCATGATCCGTCATCGCACAAGCCGTCATGCCGAGTTCCTCGGTTCGCTTAGCGAGCGGCTTGATCTGAATTGCGCCGTCTAAAAGGCTGTAGTCGGTATGGAGATGAAGGTGAGCAAATCTTTGATCGGACATAACGGTAAACAAAAGACTCACAGCCTGTCTGGCAACAGGCAATACCCGGATGAGATTGAAATTAAGTCGGCGCGCGCAACTATACCATGCTCACCGAACTCAGCGCGCGGCGTCTTTCGCAAATGAGAGTCTCGATTGCGCGATAACTTAAGTTCGGTCACAGAGCTTCAGCGACAATACGAAGAAAATGCATTTAAAGCGATTCCTGAGAGCTAAGGGAGCGTTATTCCCACTCGATTGTGCTAGGTGGTTTGGAACTAATGTCGTAGACAACTCTATTAATCCCGCGAACCTCGGAAATAATCCGTGACGACACGCGCGCGAGCAGGTCATGGGGCAGTCGGGCCCAGTCAGCCGTCATGCCGTCGATGCTGGTCACCGCCCTGATAGCTACAACCTTTTCGTAGGTACGTTCATCGCCCATCACTCCCACCGTCGAAACCGGCAGCAGCACCGGAAACGCCTGCCAAACCGATCCGTAGAGTCCGGCCGCGCGCAGTTCCTCATCGAGAATGCGGTCTGCAGATTGAAGCAGACGTACTCGTTCCGCGGTAACTTCTCCGATTATCCTCACCGCCAAACCGGGACCGGGAAACGGGTGACGCGTAAGAATCTCATCCGGTACTCCCAGTTCCCTCCCCAACAATCGCACCTCATCCTTGAATAGCTCGCGCAGCGGTTCAATCAACTTCAAGTTCATCTTCTCTGGCAGGCCGCCGACGTTGTGATGGCTCTTGATGACTGCGGAGGGCCCACGTACCGACACCGATTCAATCACGTCCGGATAGAGCGTGCCCTGAACCAGAAATGCTACGCCGCCAACGCGGTTCGCTTCCTCCTCGAAAACATCGATGAAAACCTTGCCGATTAGTTTTCGCTTTTCCTCGGGCTCAGTCACGCCCGCCAGTATCGACAGAAACCGACTCCCAGCCCGAACGCCCACAATGTTGAGCTTCATCTGCTGGCGCAGCAAGGCTAGAGTAGATTCGAACTCGCCATCGCGCAGAAGGCCGTTATCGACAAAGATGCACGTTTGACGTTCGCCGATCGCCTGATGCACTAGGGCTGCAGCCACGGTTGAGTCGACACCGCCGGATAGTCCGCAAACGACCCGGCCAGTTTCGCCAACAGTTTCACGGATTCGACCGACTTGTTCTTCGATAACGGCCTTTGGCGACCAATCGCCACGGCAGGCACAGAGTGAAAACAGAAAATTGCGAATCACCTGAGCGCCGAGTGGCGTGTGTGCAACTTCTGGATGAAACTGGACGCCGTAGATGCTGCGCTCGTTGTTTTCAATAGCGTTAAGAGCATCATCGGTGAGCGCGGTGATGCTGAAGCCATCCGGGACTGAAGTCACCTGATCTCCATGGCTCATCCAGACGTCCATCTCAGGAGGTAAATCCTTGAAGAGCAAACTGCTCTGGTCAACAACTTTCAGCCTGGCGTAACCAAATTCACGATTAGGCGACGAGGCAACGTGCCCACCCATGTCGAAAGCCAGAATCTGCAGGCCGTAGCAAATGCCAAGCAAGGGACATTCGAGCGATTCCAACAGTTTCGCATCCGGTCGGGGAGCGCCATCCTGATAAACGGAGGAGGGACTACCCGACAAGATGAGCCCTTTTGGCTGGCGAGCAGCTATGGTCTCTGCCGGTGTATTGAAAGGTAGAATTTCGCAGTAGACCCCGGCCTCGCGCACACGGCGAGCGATTAGCTGGGTGTATTGCGATCCGAAGTCAAGTATTATGACGATTTCGTGTTGAATTTCCGGTATCAAAAAAAGAAGACCTCTAGACACTCCGAATGCGTCAAACACATTAGGCGATTTTGATGAACTGTGGATTATACGTTTCGAATTGAATAACTCAAGAACACACGTGAATTAGTCTATTGAAACCGATGCTAACAATGACGACGAAGTCGCGGAAGTTGGCGAAGCTAGCAGCAATTTGCGCCCTCGCTCTGACAACGCTGCTGCCGCCTGGCGGCGCTCAAACCACTGAAAAGCTCAACACTGGCAACAAGCCCAGCGACACTGTGGATTTTTCGCAACCCTTGACCATCCACTGGCGCTACGAATCGAGCCGGACTCTAAATCTGACACCGGCTGTTGATGACGAGCGCGTTTACCTGCCGCTCGCGGGTGGAACTGTGGTCTCTCTAATGGGAGCGAATGGACAACTCAACTGGCGCTCAGAAATGGGTGGCGAGCTTTCAGCTTCTCCGGCTGCCGATCAACGCGGCGCTTATGTCGCGTCGGAGACAGGAAAACCCGAAGGCGGCGCTAACCGGGCTACGGGCACCTTGCGTCTGCTCGGGCGCGACGGCGGCGTCACACAGTGGCTACGAACCCTGGCGATGCCGCTGCGCGGCGCTTTGACGCTGGGAAATGGCAAAGTCTTCGGGGGCGGGAGCGATGGGAAAATATACGCATTCGATAGCGGGAATGGTGAGGCACGCTGGATTTACGATTACGGCTCACCCTTCAACTCGCGGCCGGTGGTCTCCGGTTCGCGAGTTTACATAGGCAGCGAGGACGGTAACCTGCTCGCTCTTGACGAGAGTACGGGGAAACTGCTCTGGCACTATAAGACGAAGGGCGCAATAAGGGGCGCCGCCGCTAACGGAAACGACATCGTGTATTTCGGTTCCGGCGATGGCTATCTCTACGCGTTGAATGCTACGACGGGTCAACTCGTCTGGCGCAAACGTACGGGCGCCGGCGTGGAGGCAGTGGTGCGGGCGGGTGAAGCGTTGCTGGTGGCCTCGCTGGATAATTTCGCCTACAAGTTTTCCTTGACGGGCGCGCGCCTTTGGAAGCGACGGCTTCCCGGTCGCATCTCCTCGCAGCCCTTCGTCACCCAGCAGGCTGCGTTATTCATGCCGTTTTCAAGCACAGCGGGTGTTGTGCTCGACCTGCGAAATGGACACCAGATCAATCTCCTTCCCACGGATGAAGAAATTGCAACGTCAGCTTCGCCGGTGGCTGTTCGAGGCGTTGTTCTGCTTACGACAGAACATGGCCTGCTCGCTTTTACGCAACCGCGCGAGGCGCCAATACCGAAATAAGCGAAGGTGTGGGTCGGAGAGGTGAGAAATTGACCCGATTAAGGTTGGTTTACCTGGACGCCGGCTTCGCCCGGTTCGGTCCGGCGGCGGAATAATCCGAGTACGCGAGCCACTAGTCCATTTAAGATATAGCCGATAACGATCGCCAGCAGGACATAACGCGAATACAGAAAGATGAGCATGCCCACAGCAACTGCGAGAATTATCGTCCGCATGCTGCGGCTGCGAGTACCTACTGTTTTGAAACTGGAAAACCTTAACGTGCTAACCATTAGTACGCCCAGCAGTCCTACCAGAGCCATCAAAAGCACGGTGTAGATTTGAGCGCGCTCTGGCCCGTAATGCACCAGCGGCATCGGCGCGAAGTGGATAATTGCCGCGATCAATCCACCGGCAACTGGAATAGGTAATCCCACAAAGTTTTTCTTGTCAGTCTTCACCAGGCCCTCGGCAAGAATGCGTGGGCGTGAAGCTTGAACGTTGAAGCGCGCCAGCCGGAACCCGCCGCACATCAGGTACATGAAAGAAAGGAACCACGCGAGGTTGTGTAAGCCACTTCCCTCTTCCAGAGTGGCGCCGAAGCCCCAGACATAAGCCAACACCGCCGGCGCCAGACCAAAGGTCACGATGTCCGCGATTGAATCCAGTTGGACGCCGATCTCTGTCGTCGTTTTTGTCATCCGCGCGATGCGCCCGTCCAGCATGTCAAAAAGGAGGGCCCAACCAATTGCCTTGGCGGCGTTATCCAGATAACCCGCGGCTTGCGCCAGATCGGCCGGCGTACCGCCGCCAATCAACTGAAAGCCGCGCATCGCAGCCATCACCGCGAAGAAGCCCATGCCGATATTGGCTGCGGTAAAAACGGACGGGATCAGATACACGCCCTTCCGCAGTCCACGTCGTTCTGGATTTTTTGTCTCCATTGCCAAGCTATTGCCGTATTCTGCCAATGATCGTGTTGCCACCCTTTACCCTGGCGCCTTCTGCGACCAGGACTTCCACACTCGCGGGCAACAACACGTCTGTTCGCGAACTAAACTTAATAAGACCGAATCGCTCACCCAGGGCTACGTGGTCGCCGGCTTGCTTCCAGCAAACAATTCGCCGCGCCAGGATACCGGCGATTTGTTTACACACAATCGTAATCGTCTCGCCTTCGATCGTCAGGGCATTCTGTTCGTTAACCAGACTTGCGTTTTCGTTCGTCGCCATCAGAAACTTGCCGCGCGTGTAGGATACATCTGTAATCTTTCCAGCGATCGGCGAACGATTGATATGCACATCGAGCGGCGACAGGAAGATGCTCACCACGGTTGCCGACTGCTTGCCCGAGTCTTCCACCTTTCTAACCCGCGTTACGCGGCCATCAGCGGGCGCCACAACAAGAGACGAATCAGTCGGAGGTGTTCGGCGCGGGTCGCGGAAAAAGAAAGCCATGAAAGCTGCCACAATTCCGAAGCCCAGGCCAATGGGCCAAAATCCCAAAACGGTAAGCAGAACCGCCAGGGCTCCTGGTAGCAGCACGTAAACAATTCCTTCGCGAGCTATTGTCACTCCTTAATCTCTAAGAGGTCGACGATCCCTTTTGCTGGCAGGCCTGGAGATTGAACAGAAAGGGGACGTGTAACACCTCACGTCCCCTAAGGTAGACCAAATTAAGAGAGATTCCCTCTCCGGAAAAATTAATGACTAACGCTTTGATTCTTCTGGTGCTGCATAATGAGCGAGTACATTTGATCTTTCAGGGCTAATTTCTTTTTCTTTAGCGTAACTTCTTCCAGTTGTTCTTCGTCGCTCGGATAAGCCAAAGCTGTTAATTCGGTTAATCGTTCTTCATATCGAGTGTGTTCACGGGCAAGCTCTCGGAACTCAGGATCTCGACTCATCAGTTCTTCCTTCAGCAAATCCGCAGTTGTAATGTCCATGTTCGTGCATGTCTCCTTTCAGACGATGGGACCGGCAAGATAGTTTGAGGGGTGTGCTTGGAAACGTCATGGGAATGTTCGGACACGAAAAATGGTAGCCCAATTATGGCAGCGGATCAAGCCTTTCGCTCAAGTTGGCGATCATTACCAGGGCGTCTTCCAGGGGCTCCGAATAATACTTACTGCGTCGGGCGGTTACGCGGAAACCACACTCCTCATAAAGTGCAAGCGCCGCTGAGTTTCCAGCGCGCAACTCCAGAAAGGCACGCGCCACACCCGTGCGCCCGCCGGCTATTAAAATCAAGTCTAACAGCGATCGCCCGATGCCCCGCCGGCGGTAACTTTCGCGCACGGCGACGTTGTTTATGTGGAGCTCATCTGCACCCAGACGCGCGACTATGTACCCGACAATTCTGGGCTGAGCCGGTTCGCGTTCGTCGCCGGGAACGCGCGCCACCATCATCAAGTGTTTGTTGTTGCCCTGGAGCTCGGCATAGTATGCGGCCCAGCCCCAACGGCTCAACCCGGTGCTCTCTTCAATTTCGACAACCTCGAGCAAGTCGTGCTCCGTCATCCTGGTGATAGACACACCCTGGTCTGCCGTCTCCACTGCTGCTTGCTCTGTTAACGACATTGGTTCAGCTCGGCGTCTGAGGGGCGCACATAGATGGCGCTAAGCGCGTCCGGTGATTGTATTTTGCCGGCTAGAAAGAGTTGTAGAGCCAGAGCGGCAACGTGCTTCCCGAGATTTTGCTCCGGCGGCGCCAAATACCAGCAACTATCCTCCACCTTAGTAGCCTCTGCTATGGTTACCTCGTCAAAGAAGTGGAAACCGCGTAGGCGCGCGCAGCCTTCAATTACATCACGTTGCAAGTGTGCGCCGCTACCAACCCATTTAAGATTTTGAAATCGAGCGTATCTCTCAACTAATTTTGGCGGCGATAGGTGAGCAGCGGTGTCCAACTCCGTAACCCCTCCATCATCAGCCACAGAGAACATCTGCGCAAAGACTTCACCGCGTCCTGCCGGCAAGAGAGCCACCGTTGCTCGGGAAGGGCCGCCGGAAAGAGCAACGGCCTGAAGGGTTGGTATGCCGACACACGGCCGCGTTAGCGACGCAGCCAGGGCCTTCAGGGTCGCAATCCCAATTCTCAAACCAGTGAAACTACCCGGACCGGAGGCGCAGGCAAAGAGACCTACATCCGCGAGGTTCACACCAGCCTCGGCGAGACAATCGTTGATGTCGCGCAGGAGGCTAGCCGACTGGGAAACCTTTGGGTCGCCAATACGCGTCGCCAGCGGCACCGTTCCAAATCCGAGCCAGACGCTGCCGCTAATGGTAGCCGTCTCCAAACTCAAAATAACTGGAGTGTTCATCTTTGGCGGCCCTTCAATTCAGTGTTCGGAGAGCCCATTTGGCCCGTGAAATATTAGCCGGCCGATGCGCGAAAGACAGTTTGCCACCTGATACGGTAAGCGTGGCAGATTGTTAAATTCGCCGTTGACACTAATCGTCGCAATTATTGGATTCGGCCACCGCTGCCGCAGACCCTCAAGCAAACCCGAGGGATGACGAAGGAGGTCGGTCATTGGTATTGGATGACTCATCGGCGGCTGGTGGATTGCAAACGGTTCCTGCCACTGCTCAACCACGTTCTCAAGCAACCAGGCCGGTAGCTCCCTGTGAACCTTTGCCGGAAGACCATTGGTGTCGACACCAAGTAAACGCTTGGCGAGACCAATCGCACAACCGATCCAATTGGCGCGAGTTTGATCGGGTCCCAAACAAACGTCCCAATTAAAGTTTGCCGGAAGCGACTCGATTGCCACCCCTACATCGCATAGCCAAAGTGGACGCCAGGCTCCGTGTTTCAAGAGATGAATACAGGAAAGTGCCAATTGGTCTTCAAGCCCGAGGATGCGAATCGGTTCCTGGCCCAGGTTAACGATCCGTGAGCGTGCGAAAAGTTGATCAACCGTTCGATCATCTATCTCTGAAAAGTGTTTGTGTAGATCCACCCAGCAATCACTCGCCTCCGGATCGCTTAGAAGCTCTTCAGCGAGTTTGGCGTGTTTGGATCTTACGCAGATATCGATGTCGCCGTACGGGCGCAGGGCCCGCGAGCTATACATTCCGGCAGCAGCCCAACCTTTAGCCAGGACACCTTCAATCTTTGCCTGACGAAACAGGCGAAAGACTTTTTCGATCTTCTGTTCGTGAATACCTGATTGAATCGACTGCAGACGGTATGCCTGGTGGAGCATTTCGGCGGAACTGGTGTTTCGCAGGTCAGTGTTCTTAACGCGCTGCCAGCCAAGTGCGGCAGTGCCGGAGTCGTAGAGCAAGGGCGTGACTGCATCAAGCGCAGTCTCCGTCATCTGTAGCGTCGGCATATCCGTGCCGCGCCACGCTCCTGAGAGTATCTCAGCTACCAGATGTCCCTTGTGTCGAGTCTCTCTAGTCTTCATCTGCATGCAAAACCGCGGACGCTATTGCGCACCGTTCTGACTCTTCTCCACTCTCCTCAGCAAAGCCGCAACAACTTCCGCGGCGTTTCCCCTGATGCCCTTGAGCACCTCCGCTTGCGACGCCACGCATTGCAGCGTTGCCAGCGCTTTTTCCGGGCTACGTCGTGCTGAGACGGTATTAAAAAGCATCTCCAACACACCTCTGCCGGCCGTGAGCTTTCGCGGACGCCAGCGCGCACCGCGCTTAAACTGCGTCATCAAAACCAGGCCTACCGGTAGCGGCTTGGTACCCGACTGACCTCCCAGTTCGGCTACTGTGATCTTTGTTTGGTTGAATTCGCCTTCCTCGCGAAGTTCGAGCGGCTTGATGAAGGGATGCACGCGACCGCGTGGATCCAGAACCGCAAATTCATCCGAATAATAAGTGGCCCCGGCGCGAACCAGCTCGGCTACGAGTGTTGATTTACCGCTGTAGCTGCGTCCGGGTATGATGATGGCCTGCCCTTTCCACCCGACAACGCCTGCATGAACAAAAACGCGATGCTTTGCCAGCTCTGCTACGAAGAGCCTGAGATCAGACTCAAACGATTCAAACACAACGGCGAGGTCAGACGAACGCGCCAGCCGCACTTCGTCACCGTACAGAAGATTAAGCCGCCGCCCCCTGGCGCGCTCGCCCTTGCCGGCAAGCATTATTGAATAAACCCGATCGACGATAGGTGAGCTGATAGTCTGCCATTCTTTGGGAAGATGCTCCCGAACAGTTTCCAGCGCACTCGCGTCGTTTGAGCGAATGCCGATCCGCACGCCGTAAGACTTTAATGAGAAGGCGAATGGCCATCCCAAATTGTCCACTTTTGCCATTAAGGGAGAAGGTGTCTCCAGGCCTGGTAAGTTTATTTTCGTCAAGCTTGTTTCAACCAGTGGATCTCGGAAGCGGTGAATCGGATTGGTAGGCTAAGAGTCCTTGCGGCTTTCTGGATATTAGTTCAACTGCTCTATGGAGAAACTGTCGAGCGAAACTGAGCCAAAGATAGGGCACGGTGACATCGAGCAAGTCTGTCGCTGAAGACGGAGAAAAACCGCTGACGTCGCGGGCGTGCTGGTAAATTCAAAGCTGTAAGGCCGCCAATTTGTGGTCCCTTCCGCCAGGGGAGCTGACTGCCCTAATCGTTTTAAGTCTCCCGATGCGTTGCTGACGTCAAGATATGGAAGACCTCCGGTAACTACATCTTGTGACCTGGCAGCAAAGTTGATCCGGTAACGCCTTGATGGCTCGAGCAGGATCAGTTGAACCAGAGTAGCATTTGAATTTCCGCTGAAATCTATTCGCAAACTCATGGCGCCGCTGTGAGGTTGGCTGGGGTCTTGCGAAATCGAAGTTGCTTGCAGATCGCGCGGAACTCTCCAGGAGAATCCGCCTTCGTCAAAAGATAACGAGCCTTCAAAGCCACCGTCATAAATTGCAGCCTCTCGCAATTCATTCCCCGGTGAAGGCGCATGCGCACTCTTCCACACTTCGAACGCTTCATGGAAAGCGTTTTTCGCGAGCAGATGGTCGGTCATTTCACGCTTTAGAGCTGCAGGAATGTTACCGGGGCTTCCAAATTCCGCGATCGCTTCCAGTACCTTTCCGTCGCGCGCGAGGATTCTCGCAAACGCTATCCGCATCTTCTCAGTCTTGATTTGCGCCAATTCCTCGGTCAACTTCACGTCGCCGCGCGATAATCCCCAGGCGAGATCGATCAGGCCAGGCATAAGTTCCGGATTACTTTGCGCCGCGTCAATCAAATCTCGAAAGCCAGCATCATATTGCTGGCTTCGCACCAACACGTTTCCCCGGTCCCACCGAGGTTGCGCATAGTAGGGCGCGCGCTTGATCGCCTCAGCGAAGGCCAGCAAGGCACCAGCTGTGTCTCCAGTTTGATCACGCAGCAGGCCGAGCTGCCACCAGAGCCGGTAGTCGGCGGGTCGCAAGATCACTGCCTGATTGATTTCCGCAAGCGATTGATCGGTGGCACCGGATGCACTTAGGACTGCGGCGTCGGCAAAATGAGCTTCCGCATCTTTAGGAGTTAGTTGAATGGCTTTCTGCGCAGCCGCCACGTTGCCGGAGATGAGCGCATAGGTCGTAAACACATGCGCGACCCCGTAGGCCAGCGCCGCCCGAATGGCCAGAAGACAACCTGCGATTGCTATTGCAACTAACAATAGCCGCACGTAGCGATGCGCGACAAAACTGGAGTTTTGGGTAGGCAAACTTGAAAGGGAAACTGAGGGTTGATTCTCGCGCAAGGAAAAGCTCGCATCAAAGAAAAGCGTGCCTACTCCTTTCGGAGGGCACGCTTTCCAACGTCGAGAATTGAGTTAAGCGATTTAGCTCGGGCTGGGATTACCACCGCCGCCATGAAATGCCCAAATCAAGCCAGCCGCCAAGGCGCCGCCGCCGGCGATAATGGCCACGAGAGCTGCAGTACCGATACCGCCACCACCAGCTCCAGCTGCTGCTGCCTGTCCAAGCGGGCTCAGAGCGCCGTTAAGAAAACAGAAGCCCATTCCCTTACGGTTGTTGTTGGTCTTCTCCGAAGCTCCCTCAGCAGTGTATATCTCGCCAGTGCCAGGGCCGCTCTTCTTGATTGTGGCGCAGCCGCGGAGCACCTTAACACGCACGTTACCATTGTCGTCAAAATCAAGCTGGACGACGGAATTTGGTGGCAGCTCAACTGTGCCGAGCGCACCAAGATCGATAGTTGCACTGACAGCCGCCGGCGTTTCGATGGTGGCGCCTGTCAAGAGGCTGGCACCGCTCGCCGCACTGGCGTTGTTAACTGTGATTGGCTGATTAGCTGTCGTAGTCAACCGCGCGATGAATTGTTGTGGCACTACCGGAGCCGCAAAACTCAATTGGATACAGATCTGAACGAGCGCAAAAGCCATAAATACAGCTATTGCTCTGTGGCTATTTCGACGTTGTTTGGTCATATTCTTCCCATCCCTTCAGAGATTAAAGCGTAGAAATTGAGATTTGGAGCTCTTAGCGAGCCGAAGTCTACTTGGCTTCGCCGCTAAGGTCAATGCTTTTTCTCTCAACTTCGCATCTTTTTGCAAGAAATAATCGGCGCAGTAGCGCCATACCGGCTTGAGTTCACCTTGGTTTCAGAAATGTAGTAGCAAACTTCTCGGCTAATACCGGATCCACGGCCTTTAAAACCTTGTATTCTTCGAGTACCGCCTTCTTGTCACCAAGCGTCGCATAAGTAGCCGCAAGATTGAAGTGGGCCTCAGCAAAACTCGGTCTTAACGCGATGGCAGCCTTAAAGGAGGCCACTGCGTCCTGATTCCGCTTCGCTCGAAAGTAGACTTTGCCAAGATTGTTATAGGTGTCAGCGTTCGCAGGTTTTAGCGTTAGCGCCTTCTTGTAGGCATCAAGTGCCTGATCAAATTGCTGTGCCTGGTAAAGCGCCGAACCGAGACTATTGTAGGCATCAGCAAAATCATTTTTCAATCGCACAGCTTGTTGCAGCGCAGTAACTGCCTCGTTGAACTGGCCACGATTGTAGTAAGCAGTGCCGAGATTATACTGCGCCTCGGGAAAGTCTGGTTTCAGCTCGGTGGCCTTTTTGAGAGTTTCAAGAGCTTCGGGAAAACTGCCCATCTTGTTGTAGACGGAGCCGAGATTATTGAGCGCCTTGGCGTAGTCAGGCTTTAGCCGAATTGCCTCTTTGTAGGAAGCGATGGCCTTTTGGTAGTAATCGACGGCTGCAGCCTGATTACTTCCATCCCCCAACTTCGCATAAGCGTAACCAAGATTGTTGTGCGAGACGGGATTGTCCGGCTTTAGTCTGATTGCCTCCTGGAGTTCGGTTACGGCATTTGCGTACTCACTGAGCGCGATCAATAAACTGCCGAGATTGGTTCGAGCTTCGGCGTAGCCTGGTTTGAGCCGGATCGCTTCACGATAAGCACCAGTGGCCTCCGGATACTTACCCAGCATGTAATACGCATTCCCCAAATTGTATTGCGCATCGGCAAAATCAGGTCTTGCGCTTGCGGCCTTAAGAAAGGTTTCAAGTGCACTGGGATACTGCTCGCTTATGTAGTAAGCCGCACCCAGGTTGTTAAGCGCATCGGCATCATCCGGTTTTAGGCTAAGGGAATTCGAAAACGCCGCTATGGCTTCCGGATACCGTCCGGCTTTGTAGAGACTGGCCCCGAGATTGTTATAGGCAATTGCATCATCAGGTTTGACCTTGACTGTTTTTTGCAGGGCCTCAACCGACTGTGGCAATTTTCCTAATTTGTCATAGGCGAAACCTAGATTACTAAAGGCGGTAGCATTATCGGGCTGAATTCGCACGGCCTGTTCATAAGCTTTGGCGGCCTCGGCGTAGTTATTGAGACTCAGGTAGCTGTCACCCAGCGCATTGTAGGCTTCACCCCACTCGGGTTTGACTCTAATTGCGTCTTTGAATGCCGTAACGGCTTCGTCATACTTCTCGATCGAACTGTAGGCGATTCCCAAATTAAAATACGCGTCTGCATCATTTGGCTTTAAGGCCAGTGATTTCTTGAAGGCTTCCGCGGCATCGCTGTTCTTGCCGCTACTGAAGTAAGAAGCGCCGAGATTGTTATAGATCACCGCATCAGTCGGCGTGAACTTCAACGCGTTCAAATACGCTTCAATCGCCTTAGGAAAATCACCAAGGTCGTAGTAAGTGTTCCCCTGATTCTTAAACGCCTCACCCTTGTCCGCATCAGTTAGTTTCGGCGCAACTTCGGTTTCACCCGGTCTCGGTCGCGGTCGACGCCGGTCGGTAGGATTGTTTCGCGCAACTTCTGTTGGTCTGGTCGCCGGCTTGGGCGAACGCTTAACTACCATCAACGCCGCGCCGCCCACAATATCGCGCACGCGCTGGGGGCGCTTGAAGACAATCGCGGCCCCACCCATGATGTCCTGCCCCTGAAAAGCGCTTCCGCCTCCGATACCCTGCGGCGCCAACACACTGCCAAGCGCAGTTAGGAACGAAACGGCGACCAGGGTCGCAATGGCGCGATTAAGATGTCGTGGGGTGATCATGTAGTCTCGTGGGTTCATTTCCCCATTGCGCTTTTGACGTGGCAATGACGATTAGGGTTGTAAACACCAGGGCGTTGACAATCATGTGCAAACCGAAATCTACCAAGCTGTGAATTGCCACGCCGGCAATTCCTATCGTTGCGCCAAGGCAGGCTGCCCGGCGAAACCGATTCTTAGCAACCAAATTCTCACGTATCCTTTTACCAGCGACCACAGCGAACCATATCCCCAGGCCCATCCCAACCAAACCGCCGCTGGCCAGCAGTTCCAGATAGTCGTTGTGAGCTTCCTGTGGGGTTCGGGTTCCCTCAGCATCGTGAAACGCCGGGACAGCCACCCAGTAACCTGCCATGCCTACTCCCAAGACCTTATGTGCCAGAAACATCTGCCAGGTCGTTTTCCAGATCTCGTTTCGACTGGCGCCGTATCGTAAATCGGTCGCTTTGGCACTCAACTCGTTGCGCGATTCCTCAATTCTGATTGCCAGTTGGTCGCCGCCGAGCCAGAGTGTGCCAACACCAACTCCCACGACCAGCGCCACAATCAGTGCGAGCCGAACCGGCAATGAACGGATCAATCCGAAGATTCTTGCAGGCCGCTTGGGTGATTTTTCTCTTTGCCTGACCACGCTTACGAGCAACACCGCCACGGTAATTTGAGCAAACATGGCAACCAGGCCACCCCGCGAAGAGCAAAGTACCAGTCCGATCCAAAGGGGCAGTAGTGCCGTGAGATACATAAAGGCTTGTTCACGTTTGACCCCACCGCCTAAAGTCACGCCCAGTATCAACCCTAGTCCCATCTCCATCAGATAAGCGAAGTGGTTCTTGTTAATGAACTGACCATAGCCAAGCTCTGGTTGCAAAAGTGGCAAGCCAAAACCGACGCCGCGTTGTGATGTTTGGCGCAGGATACCGAAGAGAGCGCTGGCGACAGCCACACAAATGACCAGATTGATCAAGATTCGCATGCGCTTTTCGCTGGCGGCATAACGAGTCAGCAATACTCCCGACAGTGTCAGTGCCATGAGCATAAGCGCGAAGAACCGTGTTTGGTAAGGGTCCGCACTGATTGCGTTCCAGGGGGCGAACGCAAGGGCTCCCGGATTGCCGGTTTGATTGCTGATTTGCAGGGTCTGAAGAAACGAGAACAGCGTTAAGACTCCTAATGGAAGAACAAGAGAGAAACTGCCGGAGAACCACGACTGGCTGACGAAGCCTTCAATGAGCCAGAGAATCGCCAGCGCGAAAACTGCAGCAACGAATGCGGCTTTCCACCATGGCTGCGAGGTCCCATAAGGAATCGCCGTCAATACAATCAGGCCCAGCAGTGAAACGAAAACGGTGGTCCCAAGAATACTGGCGACGCGCGACTTCCCTGCTGATCCTTCCCCGACTTGCGCCATCGTTGCGTGCGAGTTCAACCGGCAATCTTTCCTGCGGCCATGCTCAGGGGCATCCTGGTCGAGCTCATTGGTCCCTCAAATGACTTGAGCACTCGCTCCGCCGCTGCTGAAAGTTCCAGGCGCAGGAAGCCTGACAGGTAGTTCAAGTCAAGGAGTAAAGGTGAGTTGCTGAGTGGACGGTAAAGATTCATCCAGCCCCACTCTCCCGTTTCAGTCGAGAGCGGCAGGCGGAAGCACCAGTAAGCGCTGGAACCAATCACCTCGTCTTCATCCACACCCTCGCCCTTCCAGCACCAAACAATGCGCCCGTTACTAAACTCCATTGCTTGCCGTGACCGGAGTTGCTCGCTGGCGTGGAAAGCGCGCTCGCTGGTGTCTGCCCGGCCCGGTTGACCAAGCTGCACCTTCGCAAATGCAAATTCTTCAAACTCGAGCATGCGGCCGAGGGCCTCGAATACGTCGTTAAGACTGGCAGCCTTGGATAACGCCAAACCAGCGCGGCGCACCCGAATGTTATTTGCAACTCGCAGGCGACGGTCGCCGACAGTCCGCTTTACGCCGGCGCGCAGTTCATCCACTTCGTGATAGCGCAAATTGCCCACTGCCACAATCACCGCGGCGGCGATGACGAACAATACAAAACCCGTCATCGGCGAAGAAGTTTTCGTCGACAGAGCAGCCAGCAGACCGAAACCGGCACAGACTGTATAAAGAATCAACACTACGCGGCGCTGGGACCACCCCCGAGCGAGCAGCATGTGGTGAATGTGCTCACCGTCTCCCTCAAACACCGGTCGCCCGCCAATCAGCCTGCGGGCCATCGTCACTGTGGTGTCTACAACCGGCAGGCCGAATGCCAGTATCGGCGTCATCACCGCGATCGCGGTCGTAGCTTTCTGTGCCCCGAGCAGAGAGAGCGACGCCAGCAGGAACCCTACAAAGAGCGCTCCGGAATCTCCTAGAAATATCGAAGCGGGGTTAAAGTTGTAGCGAAGAAAACCAGCGAGCGCCCCACAAAGCACAATCGTAACAACGATCATTACCGAATGGCCTCCCGACAAGGCCACGATCAGAATGACAACTGATGAGAACAGGGCTGCCCCGGTGGCTAATCCATCAACGCCGTCAATAAGATTGAAGGCATTCGAAATTGCTACGAGCCAGAAGACTGTGAGAAAGAAACTGATGGCCGCCGGCAGGTGCACGATGCCGAAAAATGGAACGGCCAGCGCTTCTATCCTGCCACCCATCGCATAGAACAAAGAAGCGATCAGTCCCAGACCGATAAACTTCAACAGGGCGTTGGTGCCCCGCAAATCGTCGTAAACACCCAGCAGCAGCACTAGTGATGAAGGCACCAGCACTTTGAAGAAAACCGAATTGTAGTAAGCCAGTGAATCCGTAACCAGATTTGAGATGAGCAACAGACTTGATAACGCCAAAACCAGCGACATGTAAATCGCTACTCCGCCCAGGCGCGGTGTTGCCCGCGTATGTACACGACGTTCATCCGCTGGCACGTCCATTAGACTGAAACGCTCACACAGGCGGCGAACCAGTGGGGTCATCACCAGGGTTGAAAGTGTTGCGATTATGAAAAGCGCGAGATAAGTCTTCACGAGGAGGCGTAACCTTTCTGCTAAATACTATTCTATCGTCCCGAAACTCAGCGAGCCGCCGATACGTAACTGGTGGTTCTGGAGCTACTCGGAATTTCAGTTTCAGCCGGAACCTGGGATTCCAATAACTTGATTAAGCGCGGTAACAGCGCCGGCTTCAAAAACATTTTCCCCACTTGAGGCATATGCCTTTCGGCTTCACGCGACGAGTGCCTGGCTTCTTCGAGGATACTGTTAACTACTACTTGCACGTCACCGTGCCGCGCGGTGTATGACCTCAGCTCACCCTTCGTTTTTGCGGCAAGCTCAGTGATGTGCGTCTCCGGCGGTCCAATATAGAGAAAGGGGCTGCCAAGGATCAGTATGTTGTAAACCTTGCTCGGATGGACAATGCCCACAAACTCATTTCCCATGACAACCACGTGCAAGTCTGCGGCAGACAGGGCTGCCGACAGCTTATCAAGCGGCTGGTAGGGTAAACAGCGGACATTCCCCAGGTCGTGGAGTGCCGCAAACTCCTTTACCTTTGCCTGTTCGCTGCCGCCGCCGAGGAAACAGAACACAATGTCCTTACGATTCGACAACTGGCGCGCCGCTGCAATCAGAGTATTTAGAGGATGACAAGGGCTATGGTTACCGGCGTACATCACCACGAAGCTTTCGCTCAGGTCATGCTGTTCGCGGAAAGCTGCGCGAGCCTGCCGATCAAACTTTACACTGTCATCATGGGCCCAGGGAGGTAAAATGGTTACCTGCTGCTCGGGAACGCCTTTGTCCATGATGCGCCGTTTCATAAAGTGATCAAGCGCAATCACTTGTTCCGCATTCATCAAACTATAACGCAACCAGCGACTCAATATTCTTGCTGACAGTGAATCAGCCTTGAGCCAGCCGGCAGCTATGGCTTCGTCAGGGTTAAGATCCATGACCCAAAAGAACAGTTTTCCGCCCTTTATCCGCACGAAGAGCGCGCCCAGGAAAGAAATCAACGGTGGCGAAGTTAGCGCCACCACAACGTCGAAGCGAGAACTCAATAATAATCTCCAGGCACAGCTCACGAGGAAGCTCGCAAAGTTCGTAGCCCTATGCCAGCGCTTTTGTTTTCCCAGCGTCAGCGAGGAAATGCGTATGATCTCTACGCCATTCCAGGTTTCACGGCGTGCGAAGCGTTGTGACGGATCGTCGTAACCGTGATCACTCGCCATCACGGTCACGCTGTGCCCCTCCTTCACCAGCCCAACCGCCAGATCGTTGAGTTGCTGCGCGGTGGCCATCACATCGGGGTAGAAACACTGGTTGAGTAGAAGAATTTTCATGAAACTAGCACACAGCAAACAGCCTTATTACTGATCACTGTTACTCATCGCTCTTTTCTTAAAATCCGCCACCGTCTTTTCGAGACCTTCGCGCAACGGGATCGTCGGATTCCAATCCAGGAGCTTCTGCGCGCGCGAAATATCCGGCTTGCGTTGCTTCGGATCGTCTTGCGGCAGCGGCATATAGGTGACGCCGGAATCGGCGCCACAGATCGCAACCACCTGTTCGGCCAGTTGCTTGATCGTAAATTCTCCGGGATTACCCAGATTCACCGGCTCATGCACGTCAGCTACATTCATCAACTTGATCAAAGCCTCGACCAAATCGTCGACGTAACAGAATGAACGTGTTTGGTCTCCGGCCCCGTAGAGAGTGAGCGGCTCGCCGCGCAATGCCTGGACGATAAAATTTGAGACCACGCGGCCATCGTTCTCCAGCATTCGCGGACCATAAGTGTTGAAGATTCGCGCTATCCGCGTGTCGACATGGTTCTGCCGGTGGTAATCCATCATGAGCGTTTCGGCGAGACGCTTGCCCTCGTCGTAGCACGACCGCAAGCCAATCGGGTTTACGTTGCCCCAATACTCCTCAGGTTGTGGATGCACCAGCGGATCGCCATAAACTTCTGAGGTTGAAGCCTGCAAAATTCGCGCGCGCACGCGCTTCGCCAGGCCCAACATATTGATCATTCCCATCACGCTCGTCTTCACAGTCTTAACCGGATTGTATTGATAGTGAATAGGCGATGCCGGACAAGCGAGATTATAGATTTGATCCGTTTCTAAAAGGATGGGCTCGATGACGTCATGACGAATCAGTTCGAAATGGTGATTATCGAGCAGGTGGATGATGTTCCCACGCCGCCCGGTAAAAAAATTGTCCAGACAAACAACGTCATGCCCATCTGCCAATAGACGTTCACAAAGATGCGAACCGATGAAGCCGGCACCGCCGGTGACGAGTATTCTCATTCGAACTCCGGTGAAAAGTGAAAGGTGAAAAGGATGAGCTAAGCGCTGCGGCGCTTGACGCTCCGAGCTAGGCCGAAAATCATGCGGCCAATACTCGTCAGTTCCTCATTGTCAGACTGATACAATTGCTCACTTACGTAACCTAGCTTGCGCGCGATTAGCATTTCTGTTGCGAGTTCGCTCACGGAGCCCTGAGCGTTCGATAGGTAGTAGCTA
>JANLYH010000188.1:0-24481 GCA_031365545.1 Pyrinomonadaceae bacterium
AGCGCCGCGAGATAGGCCTTCTTAAGTTTGAAGTAATGCCGTGCGACCTCAAGGTTGTGGAGAGAATCCTTCTCGAGTTCGGTATCGCGAATCGTAGCCGGATCCGGGCCCGTCTTTGCGCGTCCCTGACCGTAGGACGCCAAAGCGGAAGCAAGCAACATCACAACCAAAACCGGTAGAACAAAAAGACCTCTTTTCATAAAGCACCTCTCCAATTTCAGATCCCAAATCTCATATCTCAGACGGCAAGCAGACGTTAGATGCTAACTTTCTCAGGAAAGCCCATACTTCTTCACAATAGCATCAAGTTTTTTCCGTGTTTCTTCAGGCCACAGGTGCGGTGCAGTGAAAATGGCGTTCTTGAGCGCCGTCGCGCACTTGCAGCCGCGCTCCTGTTCGCTGAGGCGCCGGACAGCTTCCTTCATTATCAACTGGGCATTCCGGACGTTTTTGTTGAGATACTCAATAACCGAATCAGCGGTGACCGCATCGTGGCCGGGATGCCAGCAATCGTAATCCGTCACCAGCGCGAGCGTGGCGTAGCAGATCTCAGCCTCGCGTGCGAGCTTGGCCTCCTGGAGATTTGTCATGCCAATCACGCCCATTCCCCAACTGCGGTAAACCTGCGATTCTGCCACCGTAGAAAACGCCGGCCCTTCCATACACAAATATGTGCCGCGCCGGTGCGCCTTAACATCGGTAACTTTGCACGATTCCTCGAGTACATCTCCCAACTCTTCACACACGGGATGCGCAAAGGCGACGTGCGCCACGATGCCCTCGCCGAAGAAAGTTGACTCGCGCGCTCGTGCTCTCGTGCGATCGAAAAACTGATCTGGAATCACCATGTCCAGCGGCGCATATTGTTCCTGCAGTGAACCAACTGCTGATGCCGAAAGAATGCGCTCAACGCCGAGCAGCTTCATCGCATAGATATTTGCGCGGAACGGAACCTCGGTCGGTGTAAAACGATGACCGCGCCCATGCCGCGGCAAAAACGCTACCTTATTGTTATCGAGGGTACCGACGATGAAAGCGTCTGACGGAGAACCAAAGGGAGTATCAACTGTAATCTCCTCAACGTCCTGGAGCTCCGGCATCTGATAGAGCCCGCTGCCGCCGATGATTCCGATTTTTGCTATTTCCATTTCTGTGAATCAATGTCCTGCTTCAAAATTCCTCACCACAAGAATGCCGCAGAGCGGCGGCCAAATGTCTATCGATGATGTGTTGGAAAGAGTTTTTTAGGATTGCGGTCCTATAAACATTTGGCCCCTCCGGGACCATCGACCTCAGCAAATCTATTTAACACTAACCGCGCGTATCTTCCCCTCGTCTTCGATCAAACGACAGAGCGGCTCATCCGGATCGTGATAGAAGAGGCACGACCAATCCTCGCGCGCCGCTTGTGGCAGAAGTTTCTTCTTCACTTCCAGTGTTTCGACCGGATATAGATCGTAACCCATGATCCAGGCAAAGGGTACGTGCGCCCGCATAGGCACAAGATCGGCAAAACCAAACAATGTCTGCCCGGCGCGGTCGAGCCGCCAACACTGCATCGACCGATTGTGTCCTGGATACGTTTCCATCCGCAGGCCTGGCACTACCTCGTAGTCCGCTTCCCGCAGTTCCAATTGACCAGCGGCAAGCAGCGGCCGCCAGTTGTCAGGTAAATAACTCGCGCGGTCTCGCTCGCTGGGAGCCTCAGCATGCTCGACCTCGCCCCGGGAAATGAAGTAGCGCGCATTCGGAAATGCGGGAACTGCCTGACCCGCTTCATTCAGCCCCGTGTTTCCACCCGCGTGATCAAAGTGGAGATGAGTGTTGATAACAATGCTGATGCTATCCGGCTCGATACCTGCAACCGCGCGCAACGAATCCGCCAGCGATCGCTCTCGCGCAATTCCAAACATCGCAGCATGTTTCGCAGACCACTTCTCGCCAATGCCCGTTTCGATCAGAATTCGTTCCTTGCCAGTATCGATGAACACGCAATTCATGTTCATCCTTATGCGGTTGTCTTCATCAGGAGGGCAGACTTTCGACCACAGTGCACGCGGCACCACCCCAAACATGGCGCCGCCATCCAGGCAAAACTCGGTGTCGGGAATGATCTCGATGCGATAATCGCCAAACTCCATGTCGCTACCCTACAGCCGTCTTATTTCTTTTTCGGTTTGGCGTCGCCCTTCTTCGATGGGTCAGACTTCGGCGCAGTCTCATCCTCTAGCTGCTGCGGCGGCGGTCCCGGTTGGCCGCCTGGTCCGAATCCCGGAGGCAGGCCTTGAGCGGGCTGTTGTTCCGGCATTTTCACCGTGTAATTGTCGGCCACAGTCACATGAGAACGCTTCACAATTTCGTCGAGTACTTTTTTCTGTTTGTCCTGCTCTACCGCCGCGCGCGCTTTATCACGGCCGCTTTGCGGTTGCCCAAACGGGTTTGCAGCCTCGGGGGCGGCTTCGCCGATTAGGATGTGACGCGCGTGGATTTGCTCTTCGTCTTTCCCGTCTTTCTTTTCCGTCTTACGTTCCTCAAGCTTGATAATGTGGAAGCCAAACTTCGTTTCCACGAGGTCGCTAATCTGACCCGGCTTCAAAGCAAAAGCCGCTTGTTCGAATTCAGGCACCATCTGGCCCTTGCCAAACCAGCCCAGGTCACCACCCTTGTCTTTGTTGCCGGTGTCGGTGGAAAACTCCTTCGCCAGTTTCGCGAAGTCTTCGCCGGCGCGCACGCGTTTCAACACTTCCTCTGCCTTGCCGCGATTCTGCTTAGCGGTATCAAGGTCGGGGTGTTGCTTGAGATAGTCGTCAACTTCCTGATCCGTCGCAGTCATTTTTTCTTTCAACTGCTCCTGTGCATACGTCTGGGCGAGGACGCGAGCCTGCTCGAGCTTCGCCTGCAGATCGACTGACCGCTGCTTGTCGAATCCGGCGGCGATGCCGCGCTGTTCCCCGATCAGCACCTGTCCCAATTGGTGCTTTACCTGTTTAATCTGTTCATCGGGAATCTGACCGCCGGCTAGTTGGGGATTTTTCGCCTTGGCGTCATTTATGAATTGGTCAAACTTCGCTTGATTGCCAGGCTGCTTGAAGAAATCGTCAATCTCCTGATCTGAAATGTTTGGACCAGCCGGGCCGGTGTTTAGAGATTTGAAGTAGTTTTCGGCAATCACTACAGCCCGAACCAGATCTAGTTGCCGCTTCACGTCCGGCTTGTTGCCAACACCTTTGGCTCGCGCTTCTTCAGCCACCGCGAGCAGCTTTTGCAAATCCTGCGCAAAGCTCTTGCGCGTCTCAGGATCCGCAGCCAAACGGGCACGAAACTGCGGCGGCTGATCTTCGGCTATCAGCGCCATGTCTTCGGCGGTGACGTTGGTGAGCTCCGACCGTCGCGCCTTGACCTGCCAGAAAATCAATCCGGCGGCAAACAACACGGCTACAGCGGCCGCGATCCAGGCTTTCTTAATTGAACTCAAGATAATTATCCCTTTCCCAAAACAAATTCTAAATGTGCTGAACTAACTCGAGCAGTACCCCATTAGCCGATGAAGGGTGAATGAATGCAACCAGACAACCCCCGGCGCCCGTTCGTGGACTCTCATCAATCAATCTGGTGCCCTTCGCTTTCAAGTCGGCAAGCGACGCTCGAATATCGGCCACTCTTATAGCCACGTGATGAATTCCCGGCCCGCGTTTTTGCAAAAATCTTCCTACCGGTGAAGTCTCGCTCAAGGGTTCGAGCAATTCGATATGCGTCTCGCCAATAGACAGCATAGCAATGCGCACGCCCTGCTCCTTAACCTCTTCGGTATGGTCTACCTGCAATCCCAGGGCGTCTCGCCAAAGGGCTAGCCCCTGGTCAAGAGTTTGAGTTGCAATCCCGATATGGTCGACTTTCATCATTTGTAAGTGGTCAGTAGTCAGTGGCCAGCAGTCAGTGATTAGTGGCCAGTTGCTAATGACAAACAACTGACAACAGACTACTGACTGCGGACCATATCCAGCAATTCCTCTACCGCAGAATAAGGGTCTCTTTGCCGACTCGCAACTTCCCCCGCCAGTCGATCGAGCTTTTCAACCGCAGCATCCGACTCAAGAGTCTGGGCTACCAAACGTTCGCGTAGCAACTCCAGGATGCGCCAACGGGCAATCGCCCGGCGCCGTCCGTCTCCTGCATCGTTCTGCAAATGGTAGCTGCGATACTTCTCAATCGCCGCGGCCAACTCCTGAATTCCCCTACTTTCCGTGGCTACAGTCTTGACGATTGGCGGATCCCAGGCGTCGTCGCGCATAGCCAGAGACAGCAACGCTTCCAACTCCTTTTCGGTGGAGTTGACCCCTTCGCGATCAGCCTTATTGATGACGAAGATGTCGCCAATTTCCATGATCCCGGCCTTGATGGCCTGGATATCGTCCCCCATTCCCGGGACTAACACCACCACGGAAATATCGGCAGCCTTAACTACCTCAACTTCATCCTGGCCTACACCCACAGTCTCGATAATGATCTTGGCGTAACCCGCCGCATCGAGTATGGAAACAGCGTCCACGGTGGAACGCGCCAGACCGCCCAGGTTCCCGCGGGTTGCCATCGAACGAATGAAGACGCCGCTGTCCAGCCCCAAAGCCTGCATGCGAATGCGGTCGCCCAGAATTGCGCCACCCGAAAAAGGACTCGAAGGATCAACTGCAACAATCCCGACGCGCTCACCTTGCTGTCGATAGTGAAGCGCGAGTTTATCTACCAGAGACGATTTACCGGCTCCGGGCGCACCCGTAATTCCGATAATGAGCCCGCGACCTGTCAGCGGAAAGACCTGCTTCATCAACTCTGAAGCATCTTTGGAAATGTCCTCAACCTTCGAAATCGCGCGAGCCACGGCACGCATGTCGCCCGCCGCAATCCGCTCGACCAGTGACGTGGTGTGATTTGAGGAACTCACGTGCTAAAGGGCCTGCTGCAGGATTTCACGAGCAATGATGATGCGCTGAATCTCGGAAGTTCCCTCACCAATCGTACAGAGCTTCGAGTCGCGCCAGTATTTTTCCGCCGGGTAGTCTTTGGTGTAGCCATAGCCACCATGTATCTGCACGGCTTCCTCGCAAACCTTGACACTAACTTCAGAGGCAAAGAGTTTCGCCATTGACGATTCTTTGGTGAGCTTCCGGCCGTTATCTTTTAACCAAGCCGCGCGGTACATCAGCAGCCGCGCTGCATCAATCTGTGTGGCCATGTCTGCCAGCTTAAACTGAATCGCCTGAAACTCAGAAATTGGCTTGCCAAACTGTTGCCGCTCCTTCGCATAACGGACGGCTGATTCATAAGCGCCCTGGGCTATGCCTACAGCCAGCGCGGCAATCGAAATCCGTCCACCATCAAGAACCTCCATGGCGTTGACAAATCCCTGGCCCTCTTCACCCAATCGATTCTCATCCGGCAGGTAGCAATCTTCGAATACCACGCTGGCGGTTTCTGATGCCCGCAAGCCCAGCTTGTTTTCCTTTTTCGACGGCGTAAAGCCGGCCATTCCTTTTTCAAAGATGAACGCCGTAATTCCCTTACTTCTCTTGGCACGATCGGTCACCGCAACCGCCACACAAGTGTCAGCATGAATCGCGTGAGTAATGAAGTTTTTAGATCCATTAACGACCCAACCGTCGCCTTGCTTCACTGCAGTCGAGCGAGTCCCAGAAGCGTCTGAGCCGGCGCTTGGCTCTGTCAAACCCCAAGCTCCGAGGTGGTTACCGCTAGCCAACGGTACGAGATACTTTTCTTTCTGAGCGGCCGTCCCAAACTGATAGATGTGATTGGAGCAAAGCGAATTGTGGGCCGCTACTGAAATACCGACTGACCCATCGACGCGCGAGAGCTCTTCGATGATCGTGGCGTATTCAATGTAGCCCATGCCGGCCCCGCCGTACTCTTCCGGAAATAGAACTCCGGTCAATCCCAGGGCAGCCAGCTTGGGCAACAACTCAATGGGAAAATGTTGCGTTTCATCCCACTCCATCACGTGGGGCGCGATCTCTGCTTCCGCAAACTCACGTACGCTTTGCTTGACCTGTCTCTGCTCTTCAGTTAATTCAAATTCCATGCTTGTTCCTGCTTACTCGACACAACAAAGGCATTCCCACCTGTCAAAAATATGGCAGGCTGGAATGCCTGTCCAAACAACAAATCCATGAAACGCCGAACGTGTATTCTACCTCATCGCCGCGATGATCCGTGACCGGCCGCGCTGGACCGGGCTGCCGCTCTTGCTTTAGTAGGCGCTCGCTTTACCATCAGGAGTTTTACTTCTTCCGGCAGCAATCGTCGCCAATGCTTTGGTTTCAAATCATCATCCCGCAACGAACCAATGCGGGAGCGGCGCAACTTGATCACTGAGTGCCCGATTAGATCAAACATGCGGCGAATCTGTTGGTTCTTTCCTTCATGAAGCATTATTTCAAACCACGAATTGTTTTCGGTTTCGCCTACTCTTTTGATTTTGGCCGGCGCTGTATGCGTGCCATCCTCCAGCGTTACGCCGCGCCGCAGACGGGCAATCGCCTTCTCGTCAGGAATCCCCTTCACTTTTCCTTCGTAGACCTTCTCCACTTTGTTACGAGCGGAGGTTATGAAGTTGGTGAAGTCGCCGTCATTCGTCAGCAACAACAGGCCTTCCGTATTGAAGTCGAGACGGCCAACCGGATAGAGCCTGCCCAGGGATTCGGGCAGGAGTTCGCGAACGGTGGGACGCCCTTCAGGATCACTCACGCTCGAGAGGTAACCCTTCGGCTTGTTTAGTAAAACGTAAATCTTTTCGCGGCGTTGCAGCGACGGATTGATGAGCTTCCCACGAACCTTGATGTGATCCGTTTCAGGATCGGCTTTGGTTCCGAGTTCCTTGATGACCTTGCCATTGACCGTAACTTCGCCCGCGGCGATCAACTCCTCGGCATGACGACGCGAGACAATGCCCGCAGCCGCGATTAATTTTTGTAGACGTTGTTGCATGAAAATTCAGAAGTCAGAAGTTTCTTGCGTTGTGTTTTCTGCTTTCCCTTCTGTTTTCTGTATTCTGTCTCCTGTCTTCTGTCTCTATCCTTCGCCGCCCGCTAAATCCTGAAAGTCTTCCATGCTCGGCAACTCGCCCAGGTCCTTCAAGCCAAACTGCAATAGGAATTCTTTTGACGTTCCATACATCATCGGACGCCCGACAGTGTCCTTCCGCCCCTTGGCCACAATTAGTTTTTTGTCGAGCAAGGTCTTCACTGATGAGGGCGATTGTACGCCGCGTATCTCCAGAATCTCGGGCACCGTAACTGGCTGTTTGTAAGCAATGACGGCCAGAGTTTCCAACGAAGCGATGGAAAGCTTGGCGCTGGGCCGCGACTTCAAATACGCGCGTACATGCTCGTGGTATTCGGGACGGGTAGCAAACTGCCAACCACCCGCCACCTCGCGAAGTTGCAAGCCGCTATTGCGCTCGTTGAATTCCCTGGCCAACTCCTGCAGCGCAACTTCAACGGTGTCGCGATCTTCGCGCAGCACTTCGGCAATGACCTTCGCACTCAGCGGCTCTTCTGAAACAAAAATCAGGGCCTCAATAATCGCTATGCGTTCGGCCGCGCTCTGAACCACGTAGGTCCCGGATTCTTCAGCAGCTTCCGTCTCACCCGCCGGCGTCTCGGCCGCCACCAATGCGGCCAGCTCGCGACTGGCTTCTTCGTTAAGCGCTGCCTCATCCACAACCGGCTCTACTTGATTGTCTGTCTCTTCACTCATAGTCGTATCCGCATTGATCTCTGAATTAAATGGTCCGAAGTTGAGAACTGTTTGCGCTGTCTCAACTCGCAATTCTGATGACGATGTCGCCAAACGTTTGTGTCTGAACTAACGTCACATCAGTAGTGCGTACCAGCTCCAATACCGAAAGAAACGCCACCACCAACTCGCGGCGCGAACGCGCCTGCTCAAAGAAAACGCGCAGATTGACTTCTCCAGCCGACAAAACCATGTTCCGTAACCGTTCGAGCATCTCCGACATGGAGACTTCTTCACGCTCGATCTCCATCAGCACTTCTTCCTTGTGCCGCGCGAGAATCTCCTGAAAGACCTTCAACAAATCAAACAACCCTACTTTGACTTCCGGATTGTTTTTATCGGTTTCGATCTCAGCCCGCTTGAACACTGCGCGCTCAACCGTCGCCCGGGACCAAAGCATTTGCGCCGCCGCCTTGTACTTCTGATACTCCAGCAATTGATCCACCAACTCGCGGCGCGGATCGTCTTCTTCTTCCACAGCGGCAAACGGATCGCGCGGCAAAAGCATGCGCGTTTTGAGTTCTATCAGAGTCGCCGCCATAACCAGGAAATCGCCGGCAACGGCGATGTCGAGTTCCTGCATTACGTGGAGATAACGAAGATATTCGTCGGCGATGCGGGCCACTGGAATGTCGTAGATATTGATCTGTTCCTGGCGGATCAAATGCAGCAGTAGATCGAGTGGGCCGTCAAACTCGCCCATCACGATCTTCAGATCGTCGGTGGTATTGTCGGAAACGATCTCCGGCGACGAGCCCGTAACGTCGATCGAGCCAGAGACCTGCTCTGTCTGCTCGACAGGAGTTACCGGTTCGTCCGTGGCCTGCTGCGCCGCGTCTGGTGTTGAGGATTCGTCCATCAATACTCCAAGCAATCTGGGCTAACGGCCGGAGCCGATCAGCCCCATTCTTTCCTTAGCGGTAGCGAGAGTTGCGCTCGCGATCTCCTTCGCCTTGGCAGCCCCGGCTTTCAGTATGGTCGTCAACCCCTCGTCGTCGATCGCTTGCGCGCGTTTCTGCAAGGGTTCGAGAAAGTCGACTGTGGCGTCGGCGAGGTCTTGCTTCAGTTGCGCATAACCCTTGCCCACGAAGTGTGACTCGACCCCTTCCCGCGTCTTCCCGGTCAATAACTGAAAGATCGTCAAGAGGTTTGTTATGGCCGGACGGGACGCGTCAAATTTCATCTCGGTCCCGGAGTCGGTCATCGCCCGTTTAAACTTGCGCCGGATCGTGTCAGCATCGTCGAGCAAGCGAACGCAACCGTTAACATCGTCGTCTGATTTCGACATCTTGTTCGCGGGATCAGACAACGACATGATCCTGGCTCCAACTTTGGGAATGAAGGGCTCTGGAATGCGAAACGTTTCACCGTAGTCGCGGTTAAATCGTACGGCCAGGTCGCGCGTCAGCTCAAGATGTTGCTTCTGTTCTTCGCCCACCGGCACCAACTCGGTCTGGTAAAGCAAAATGTCAGCCGCCATCAGCACCGGGTAATCAAACACTCCAACGCCGACGTTCTCACTTTGCTTACGCGCCTTGTCTTTGAACTGGGTCATGCGCTCCAGCTCGGACATGCGCGCGATGCAATTGAGAATCCAGGTCAGCTCGGCATGCTCAGCAACGTCTGACTGGATGAAAATAGTTGAGAGACCGGGGTCGATCCCGACGGCGAGATAAACGCGCGCGAGCTCTCTGGATTTCTCGGCCAGCAGCTTGGGATCCTGTCGCGCGGTAATTGCGTGCAGATCGACGATGCAAAAAAAGCTCTCGTATTCGTCTTGCAGATCAACCCAGTTGCGCAAAGCGCCCAGGTAGTTACCGAGATGTATATTGCCGGTTGGCTGTACGCCGCTAAAAATTCTTTTCATCAGCTAACGTCCGGCGCCAATAAATACTAAAGCCATCGCAATCGGCATCACAACATTGAAGATGCCGCTCAGAACACCCGTGAAGATCGCAATAAACAGAAGAATGAAACCAAATCTTTCCAACGCTTCAAATCCTGCCTCAAAACTTTCCGGCAGGATGCTGGCAAGCACTTTACTGCCGTCGAGCGGCGGTATCGGCAGCAGATTGAATACTCCGAGGGCGACATTCAAAATGAAAAACACCCATAGCAGTTCGACCGCGCCGGTCGCGACAATTGAATCAGTGTGCATCAGAGTGAGATCGCTATCGATCACTCCCAAGGAAAATAGTAGTCTGATCGTGATCCCGGCAATGAAAGCGATTATGAAGTTGCTGATAGCGCCGGCGGCGGAAACCCAGAAATTTGCTACGCGCTTGTTGCGCCACTTCAGAGGATTCACCGGCGTTGGCTTGGCCCAGCCGATCAGCGGGGCGCCAGTGAAAAACGAGATCGCCGGAAACAGCAACGTGCCGATCGGATCGACATGCGACATCGGGTTCAAACTGATGCGGCCCTGCAAGCGCGCGAGGTCGTCGCCAAACCTGTCTGACATCCAGGCGTGGGCCGATTCGTGCACCGACAAAGAAAAGATCAGCGCCACCATGTAAAGAATGAATTGGCCAATGGCATGGCTGTCGATGTTGCGCATTAGTAAGTCACTATCTGAAGAAATAACAAGAGTTGTTCACACTAACATGCGCCCTAGAACGTGTCAAAAAACCGTTTAAGGAAACAGTGAAAGTCTCCAACTACTGGCTGACGATATCAACCTCGACGCTGTAAATCGAGTCGGTTGAAGCCACAGCCAGGTCACCGGTAGAACTAAAGGCCAGGCCAACAAGATTGAGACCGGCGACAAACATCTCAGCGTCTTTTCCATCCTGAGAAATGCGCACAATTCCTCTTCGGCCGCGGAGCGACGCCGCGACATATAAGTTTCCGAGACCGTCGAAGGCGAGTCCCTGCGGCCGTCCCAGTCCCTTATAAAACACGCTGGCGTCGCCGTCTGGATTCACACGCATCACGGAATCGAAGCTCGCAACAGTTGGTCCCGTCACATACAAATCCTTATCCGGGCCAAAAGCCAGATGGTAAGCCGAGACTGAAGGTTCGAGTTGTGCCCAGGGACTTTCTTCGCCGATACCGTTAACTTTGTAGATCGTGCCTGAGCGATCGCCGACATACATCATGTCGACACTATCGAAGGCAATACCGGTGGCTATTCCCAGGCCCCGGGCAAAAGGCACCGCCTCTTTGAACGGCGTGATGCGATAGACAATGCCATCCATGCGGCTGCTGACAAACATCTGACCGGAGCTGTCGAAAGCAATGCCGGTAGGATTGGTAATGTCTCCGGAAAACTCCGTCATCTCGCCAGTCACGTCAACGCGGAAAATCGTTACCGGTAGCTGTTCACCACGCGCGCCGGAGCGAGTCACGAATAGTGAGCCATCATCCGGATCGAAAGCAGGGTTGGCGACAGGATGAAGATCCTCGGCGAGTTGCTGACCAACTACGACACTCATCGTGTTGCTGCGTTTGCCGCGACTCTCGAGCGTAACGTCGACAGGTCCGCTCTGCTTCAGGTCGGGCACTACTGCCAATACACGCCGCGGCGACAAGGCGACAATGGGCGCGCGCCGGGTGCCGAACCAAACCGCGCAAAGAGTTGGATCGCTGGTATCCAGATCGGTGCAGTCGATCGTCACTTCCCCACCCGGCAGGGCGATCGACGGTTGGATGCTTGTGATTGTTCCTTCCTTGCTCATTTACTGTTCTTTAATCCCGAAGATCAACGCCTGGCTGCGATGTGACTGCCTTTTGAGTCGCCGTAAAACTTTTTATGATACGACGGGCTTGGGGTCGTGTCTAATAGCGAACTTCCAGCGTCCTGGGTGCCAGCAATGGCTTCCGGGTCTCTATGGTATAATCCGACCCGCAAGAAATGGTTGCTCACGAATTGATTGCCTTAGCTCTGAGTCGTGAGTGAGCTTGTCAATGAAAATATGCTCAAGCGACTAAGCGAAGCGATATCGCAGAGCAACATCGAGAGTAACCCACCGGCGTCGGAAACCTACGGCTCGCATCACTCCTCCTGTAACTTCAGCCCGAATCGAATCTTCAAGCGCTCCGCAAGTTGCCGACTTTCCGCGGAAGTCTTATTTAACAGTGTGACTGGAGGGCCAGAGCCATCAAGGACGTAATCGGAAATACTGCGGGCCTCAAGCCGAATCAGCTTCGCCGCATAGAAAAGCTCTACACCCGGCGGATTGCTCCGCACCAGATTCTGACCCCTGAATTCGCGCGGCAACTTGCCGAGCTTTCACACGAAACCCGCAGACAGATCGGCGCGCTTGTCGATCGTAGTGGTCACGTCGAATACGTCATGGTCGGCGATAACCGGCGCATCGAACTTCCTGATTTCAAACGCGTTCGCGTCGCCGTCGATCGGTTCCGCGGACTCCGTTGCTTACATACCCATCTCCGCGGCGAAGGTTTGACTCAGGACGACCTCACTGACCTGGCGCTGTTGCGGCTCGATTTGATGGTCGCTATCGACGTCAACCCAAACGATGGATTACCGGGGCTTGTCAATGCTGCGCATCTGCTGCCGATGGCCGCAGTCGATTTGCAAACGGCGAATGGTCAGAAGCCTTACGCGTTTCTGCCGCCCAAGCAGGCTTCGCAACTCGACGTGGATTTTCTTGAACTGATCGAGTCGTTGGAACAAGAGATGGCGCGCAACCGCCGCGTCTCGCGACAGGATGAACGAAAAGATCGCGCCATCCTCGTCGGCGTCACTACCGGGCCGCTTGCAGATGCCGAGGAGTCAATGGCCGAGTTAATCGAACTCGCCGCCTCAGCGGGCATCGTGGTGCAGGACAAGGTCATTCAGAGACGCCAGGCAATCGACCCGCGCACAGTCCTCGGTCGCGGCAAGCTTGACGACCTGCTCATTCGCTCGCTGCAGTTAGGCGCCGACCTGCTGGTGTTTGATCGCGAGTTGAGTCCGGCGCAAGTGAGATCGCTCTCAGAAGCAACGGACCTGAAGATCATCGATCGTTCTCAACTGATTCTCGACATTTTCGCGCAACGCGCGCAGTCAAGCGAAGGCAAGATTCAGGTAGAACTAGCCCAGCTCAAGTATCTCCTGCCGCGGCTGATCGCCGGGCAAGACTCAGCGTTTTCCCGGCTCGCCGGGGGCATCGGTGGGCGCGGCCCTGGTGAAACAAAACTGGAAATGGATCGCCGGCGTGTTCGCGATCGGATTAACCGTTTAGAAAAAGAGATCGAGACGCAACGCCTGCGTCGGCACGAACGCCGCAAGGTGCGCACCAGGAATCAACTGCCGATCGTTTCGATAGTGGGCTACACCAACGCGGGCAAGTCAACACTGCTGAACGCACTCACCAACAGCGAGGTGCGCGCTGAACAGCGAATGTTTGCCACGCTCGATCCCACTTCCCGAAGACTGCGGCTGCCGCGGGAGCAGGAAATAATTATCAACGACACGGTCGGCTTCATCCGCGACTTGCCGCCGGGTCTGCTGTCGGCTTTTCGCGCGACGCTCGAGGAAATCGGCGACAGCACTCTGCTAATTCATCTGGTAGACATGGCCAACCCGCGTTGGGCACAACAGATTCAATCGGTTGAGAGAATTTTGGAAGAACTTCACGTTGCCGAGATTCCGGCAATCCTGGTTTTGAATAAAGCAGACCTGGTCGACGCCGAAACATTGCGGGGAATTTCTCGACAAGTTGCGCAGGGCGGCGCGCGCGCCGTGGTTGCCATCGCTGCAACCGACAAGAAGACGTTGTCGCCCTTGCTCGAAATGCTTGGGGAAATGCTCTCTCAGGATTTGGGCATCATTGATGGCGGCAGTGATTCTGCCGCCCTTATCTCGCGAATCGCATAAGAGAATGGCTATCCGACCAAGATTCACAACTCCGATTAGCCGTGCCCGCGATGCGGCGGTGCAATACGCCTTGCGTCCCTTCAAGATATTCGAACCGCGCACGCGTCTTGTAATTGGCTTTGTTTTCCTGATGCTCATTACCGTCCCTTTGCTGATGAGTAATTATTCCTCCGGCTACTCCCAGGACTATCGCGAGGGTGAAATCATCAGAGGCAACGTTGTGGCGCGCGCCGACGTGAACGCTTTCGACATTGTGGAAACAGAAAGACGTCGCGATGCCGCACGACAGGCCACTCGTTCGGTTTTCAATTTCGACTCTACCCGGGGAGAAAGTTCGGCGCGGAGTTTTCGCGCAGCCTGGGAAGATCTCAAGAACCAGACCGCAGGGTCGACGCCCGGGAAGATTCCGGTTTGGAGCGGCGATGGTGGTGCGGGAGTTGTACGCGCGCTCGCGGCTCACCACTTTGACGAGGGCGCTCTGAGTCTGCTCGCAACGCAGATTCGCGAGACGGGCGACAAGTACATTTACGACGACGCGGAAACTGATCGCCTGAATCAGGAAGTCGTATTAGTTGACGTTCGCAATCCCTCCGAGCAAATGATCATGCCGGCGCCCCGAACGCGAATGCTTTCGTTGAGTGCGGCGCGACAGGAACTGGAACTCAAAATCCTCAACCTCCCCGGATGGTCACAGGAACAGCGTTCAGCTCTGGTGGCAGCAATCCTGCCGCTAATCCGTCCCAACGTGATTCTCGACCAGACCGCTACTGCCACTGCGCGAGAAGCGGAAGCAAAAAAGATTGCGCCAGTAACAATTTCCATCAAACGCAATCAGATGATCGCGCGCGAGGGCGACACAGTTACGCCTGCAATGCTCGCCCAGCTCGCTGCCTTGAAAACCACGGGACATGCGGGCCGACCCTGGCACAATCTGGTCGGTCTGTTGTTGATAGTCTTTGCGGTTTACTGGGCAGTCTGGAAGTTTACTGAACACCGCAGCACGGTATCGGCGCTCTCGCTCTCGAAGCGACGCGCATTCGCGCTCGTTGGTTCCGCGATAGTTGTTGAGACTGCATTCATGCGCGTCGGCTTTGCGCTTAGCGATAGCGTCGCAAACGGCATGAAGAACGCGCCGCTCAACGATCCCACACTTTGGAACTTCGCAATCCCCTTCGCGGCGGGATCGTTGCTCGTAGTCATGTTGGTTGATACCCAACTGGCGTTTCTCACCGGCATAGTTATCGCGCTATTTGCCGGCATGTTGGCGCCCACCGGAATTCAACAATCGTTGTACGCAATGATCTCTTGTGCGGCGGCCGTGTACGGAATTGGCAGATATAGAGAGCGACAATCCGTCACGCTCGCGGGGCTTTTGGTAGGTTTAGTTAACGCTGTTATGGCGCTGGCGATGATTGCTTATGCCGAACAACCGTTTACCGTGAATACCGTGCTGTTGGCGCTCGGCTGCGGTTTTGTTGGTGGTTTATTGACGGCAATTTTTGCGGCTGGCGGCTTGCCCATAAACGAATCGCTCTTCGGAATTCTAACGGATGTAAAACTACTCGAACTCTCAAACGCGGACTTGCCGGTGCTGGGTCAGTTGGCACTGCGCGCACCCGGCACTAACCAACACTCGCACGCCGTCGGCCAATTAGCTGAAGACGCTTGTCGCGCGGTAAACGCGAATCCGCTGCTGGCACGCATTGGCGCGCTCTACCACGACATTGGCAAGGTAGCGGCGCCGGAGTATTTCGTTGAGAACCAGCAAGGTGAAAACCCTCACGACCACATGCGACCCTCGCAGAGCGCCAGGATTATCATCAGCCACGTGACCTACGGTCAGAAGCTTGCCAAAGAGATTAATTTACCAAAGAAGATTTCTGACTTTATTCCCCAACATCATGGCACGCGGACGCTGCACTTCTTTCTGCGCAAGGCGCAGACTCAGGCGAAGCCGGGAGAAGCGATTGACGAGAAGGAATTTCGCTATCCCGGTCCCAAGCCGCAATTCAAAGAAGCCGCCATCATGATGCTGGCAGATTCCTGCGAAGCGGCGGCCCGTTCGCTCGCGCGACCCGACCCCGCAAACATTCGCCTGATCGTAGTCAAGATTGTCGACGCAGTTATTAGCGATGGACAGCTCGACGAATGCGACTTAACGCTTCAAGAAATAACGCGAATTCGCGAAGCAATGATCAGCGCGCTAACTGCGATATATCATGCTCGCATTGATTATCCCGGCTTCAATCCACCGGAAGTTACCCTCCCCTTGAGTTCATTGCCCGCGGCCGACATCGACAGCGAGGAACGCGGGATTACTTACAGCCACGCCGCAGACGTTCCGATCAACGAAGCCGGTGAAGTTGAAGATGAAGCGGTTAGCCCGACAGTTGCAAAGCGCTGAGCGAGTAGAGCGCGTTTAAAGCGAAGTTAGCATTCGCTGGGCGACTTTCCTTCTTTGATGCACATTAAGCCTTCCTCCCCACCCGGCGTTCGCCTTCCGGTTCGATGACAAGCAGCAATGTCGAGGTCAAAGAGATGAGTAAGATAATGAAGATATTCAATCACTTTCTCTTAGCCATTCTGGCGCTGAGCACTCTTCCTCAGGCTCAGGCTCAGCAATCGGCGCCTGCTGCACCAGCCGGCGCGGGCACGAAGGCCGATCAGTCGCCTGTGATAAAGCAACAAGCGGAGGAGGTGGGGAACGGCGAGATCCTGCGCATCACGGCAAATCTCGTGTCCGTCCCGGTCACCGTTATCAATCGCCAGGGGCAATATGTTGCGGGCCTGCGCCAAAATGACTTCCGTGTTTACGAGAATGGGGTGGAGCAGACGATTGCGCATTTCAGTGACGTTGATCGTCCCTTCTCCGTGGTACTACTCATGGATACCAGTGGCTCAACCGCGACTTTCCTCGATCAAATCAAAAAGGCCGCTAAGGCTTTTGTCGAGCAACTGCGCCCGTTAGACACAGTCCGCCCGGTCTACTTTCATGGTGAGATAAAGTCACTCACTAACGTTGGCACTGATGATCCCGGACTGATTGAGGCGGTGATTGACCAAATGGAGCCGGGATCCGAAATGTTGGGGACACGATTGTACGACGCCGTAGATTTCAGTTTTCACCTGCTCGAGCCTGAGCGCAATCGCAAGGCAATCGTGCTTTTTACCGATGGGGAGAATACCTGGGGGAAAGCGACGATGAAGGGCACACTCAAGGAGGCAGAGGAGTCAGACGTCATCATCTACACACTCCAGTATGGCGACCTGCCTTACCAAAAATACCTACAGCAGTTAGCCGACAAGACCGGTGGGCGCTACTTCAAGGCGGCGGATTCTGATTCGATGAGACGATCTCTTGCGGCAGTCGCCGAAGAACTACGCCGACAGTACACGATTGGCTATTACCCGAAGGAACGCGCCCAAAGGGGGTTGGAGAGAAAGATAAGAGTCAAAGTAGATCGCGAGCGTGTAGCTGTGAGAGCTCGCCGATCCTATACCTATGATCGATAGTGGCTTTAGTCACCCAACTCTGAATCGAACAATCAGGTAAATCAAAACTTTCCACGTAGCTTCTGATAAGTCGAAGGCAAATCTTCAGGGATAACGCGCGTGTCGCCGACCGCAGACATGAAGTTCGTATCGCCTGTCCAGCGCGGCAGTATGTGAATGTGAATGTGGTCGACAATGCCAGCACCGGCCGACTTTCCCAGATTGATGCCGACGTTGAACCCTTGAGGTTGGTAAACCGCTCGCAGCGCGGTTTGGCACCGCTTCGTCAAGTCCATTAGCTCGTCGGTGGCCGGCTTGGAAGCAGCGTCGAGTTCGCCAACGTGCTCGTAAGGAACGACAAGCAGATGGCCGCTAATGTAAGGATAGATATTTAGAACGACAAAACTGTGGTCGGCGCGGTGAAGGACAAAATTCGCTTCGTCTCTTTCGGGGTCGTCACGAAGACTACAAAAAACGCAGCTGCTCGTGCCCGCGTCTGCCACACCGCCGGAAGCGATGTATTCGTAGCGCCAGGGACTCCACAGCCTGTCCAATCCTGATCTCCAAATTGCGGGGAAGCCTTACATGACGGGAGGTCGACGGGAATCGTCAGCAGCGGCGCCGGCTGAACCTTCGGACGTAGCAGACGGTTGGGAGTTGTCGCCGTTGATCAACTCTTTGAGTTCTTTGCCTGGTTTGAAATAAGGAACGCGCTTGGCAGGAATATTTACCGGATCACCCGTCTTGGGATTTCTCCCGCGCCGAGCTCCTCTTTCACGGACGCGAAAACTTCCGAACCCGCGCAGCTCGATCTTCTCACCCTGGTTGAGCGACTCGATAATGCTTTCGAAAACGATCTCGACCAATCGTTCGGCATCTTTTTTGGTAAGTTCCGCCGCATCAGCGACGTCTTCCACGAGTTCCGCTTTTGTCATGCAACACCTCGGCTGAAAAAGAGAGCTTTCGAACTATGGGTGACGACGCGACAGTTCATTTTGTTAAATAATAGTAGCGAGGTGTGTTCAGTTTCGTACACTATCAGAAAACAATCAGGCCCGGCAAGATTTGCTGGTCCAGTTTTGCGGGCGGTAGTTTATAATTCCGCTTAAGACTCTTCTTCAGGCTTAACTTCAGCCTCAGGGGCTTCACTGGCCTCCGCTTCCGGCGCGGTGTTTGGTTCGGCTGCGGCTTCCGCCTCAACCGCGGGCTCGTCCGCCGGAGCTGTGTTTGGTTCGGCCGCGACTTCCGTGGCCGCTTCATTGTCGCCGGCATTAACTACTTCAGGTTCAGGCGCTGCTTCCGCTTCAGGCGCAGCCGCGACTTCCGGCTCAGCTTTGGCTTCCGGTTCTGGTTTTGCTTCAGGTTCTGGCCTGCTAAGGCCAGCCAGCTCTCCCAAAGATGCCATGCCGCTGCCTACCTGTGACGAATACACTTTTGCGTCCATTACCGGTTCATCCTTGCCGACCGCCCGCGCTGACAAGCCTATCTTCTTGCTCTCAGCATCGATCCGCAGGATCTTAAATTCCATTTCCTGACCGAGTTGCACGACGTCTTCGGGCTTCTCCACTCTCTCTTCGGAAAGCTCCGAAATATGACAAAGGCCTTCGAGATTGTCATCCAGTTCAACAAAGGCCCCGAAGTTTGCGAAGCGAGCAATTTTCCCGTGCACTACGTCGCCGGGGTTATGTTCGTTGACGAAGCGATCCCAGGCGTTGGGTTCGAGGTCCTTGATAGAAAGCGACAGTCGTCGATTCTCAGCATCGATGCTCGTAATGATGGCATCAATCTCCTGGCCCTTCTTCAACACTTCGCTCGGGTGTTTGATCCTTCTCGACCACGAAATGTCAGACACATGCACGAGTCCGTCCACGCCGTCCTCAATTTCGATAAAGGCGCCAAAGTCAGTCAGGTTTCTAACCCTACCGTGTACGCGGGTGCCAACCTGGTAACGTTCATGCAATGTTTGCCAGGGATTGTCCTGAATCTGTTTCATCCCCAGGCTGATGCGACGAGCCTTCGGATCTACACTCAACACTTCTACTTCGACATCATCACCGGGGTTCACCAGCTTGCTCGGATGCTTGACCCGTTTTGACCAGCTCATCTCAGAAACGTGTACCAATCCTTCAACGCCGCTCTCGAGCTCGACGAAGGCGCCGTAGTCAGCCACACTGGCAATTTTCCCAGGGACGCGCGCGCCAACCGGAAAACGCTCATCAACGCTTGACCACGGGTCGGGCAACAGCTGTTTAAAACCCAGAGAAACTCGTTCGCGATCGCGATCAAACTTCAGGACCTTCACCTGAATCGAATCGCCCACGCGGAAAAGTTCGCTCGGGTTTTGCAGACGGCCCCATGACATGTCGGTTACGTGCAACAAGCCATCGACGCCACCGAGATCTACAAACGCGCCGTAGTCAGTCAAGTTCTTGATCTGACCTTCAACGACAATGTCTTCCTCAATGTGTCCCAGCGTCTGTCCCTTACGTCCGGCGTTCTCTTCTTCGATAACAGCCTTGCGCGACAACACAACATTGGAACGTTTGCGATTGAGTTTGATTACTTTTGCTTCAATCTCCTGATTGCGCAGCGAGTCGAGATTGCGCACCGGGCGCACATCGACCTGCGAACCGGGCAGGAAGGCGCCGATACCATCAATGTCAACGCGCAAGCCGCCCTTGATGCGCTCAATCACACGGCCCTTGATGTTAGTACCGTCGCGGTAGGCTTTCTCCAACTCGTCCCAGGCCTTCATGCGCACGGCATCGGCGCGCGACAGGATCGGGAGGCCATCAGACGTTTCCATGTTCTTGACCAGGACGTCTACTTCGTCGCCGGCCTTCACAGATAAAACGCCATTTTCGGTAAATTCGGCCGGGTTGACGATCCCTTCTGACTTGTAGCCAAAATCGATCACGACGCCGCGCTCGCTGATGCCCACCACAATGCCGCGAACTACCTCGCCTTCCTGAAGCGAAGCTTGCTCCTGCTCAAACTGGTCAAGCAATTGTCCGAAATCGACGTCGCCGCTGACCCGAGGCTCATCATCGTCGTCGCCAAGGTCGGCAGCCGTCACTGGACTCTCATCCTTTTCAGCTGGTGCGGGTGGCGCTGGTTGCGTGGTTTCCTGCTCCTCGGGAGCGGGGTTATCGTTGGTTGGTTCCTGGTTGATTAACTTCGTTTCTTCACTAGCCATGCAGACTCCTGTAACACTCCCGGAAAAATTCACCACCTAAGTTCGTATTCAGTTATTCACCTGCCTGATGAGCTTGCGCCCAATCCGACGAGCGAAGAACAGTGCTTAGGCGGCACTTGCTTCGTTGACCTTGGCGATGATATCGGGGTTGAAGCTTGCGAGGAATGCGAGCCGTTTAGATTTGGAAAAGGAGGTTTTATTGGTTTCGATTTCCGCCGCGCCCGTAGTCACCCGCTTGGTCCGACACGTCACCAGTCGCTTACCGGGTAGGCTCGAAATGTACACGTCGGAATGAGGCCATGTCAAGGTGCTGAAACTATCCGTGGCCGACGATAAGTTCTTGACGCTAAAGTTTTTGCCTGCCTGAGTGGTCAGCGTGTTGCAGTAGCCATGGCGTTTGAGCCGCGCGGTACGACATAAACCCCCGCTGAGTGAGAACCTACAAAGAGAGTGTTTTGATCTCGCGAATCAAAAGCCAGTGCCCAAATTCGCTGGCTCGGTAACCGATTCTCTTTCGGATCAATGCGCGCCCACGTTTGACCGGCATTGATCGTGCGATAGACGCCGCCGCCAATTTCACCAGTTTGATAGGCGTTTCCCACAAACACTTCGTCCGGGTTGCGCGGGTTGATCAGGATACTCGTGAAATCACCAAAGGGAAGATTGCCACCACGCCGGCTCCAGCTCACGCCACCATCGCGGGACAAGTAAAACGATTGTTTCGTTCCGACGTAGACATAATTTGGCCGTTGCGAATCTCGCGCAATGGCATTCACAGGAGCTTCAATCGGAATGCCAGACTCTTGTATCCACGACTTTCCACCGTCGCGTGACATCAAAACGCCTGAAGACGCGGTGCCTACGAAAATAGACTCCGGGTGTTGGGCGTCGGCTGAGACACTACTGGTACGCGGATCGAAGCTGCCTCCGAATGGCAGCTTTTGCCAGCCCCTTGCCGGATCAGCGCTGCGATACAATCCGGCGTTGGTAGCCGCCAGGATGATCGGCTGCTGCGTTTCCAAGTCGACCGTTTGCACCAGCGCGTTGACCGCGTCAGAAAGGGCTACGAACATCTCAGACGGCGTGCCCGTTATTCCAAGCGACGTGAGCGTAGCCTCATCGAGTCTCCCGGTTGCGGGCAAGCGGTGATCGGTCTGATATTTCTTGAGAGCAGCAATTGTTTGTGGACCGCCGCGTCCGTCTGGCGTTCCTACGTTGTAACCGGCGGCGTTCAATGCCTGCTGCGTCTTGCGCATCGCCTCTGTAGGCTTCTTTGAAGCCGTGGTTTGCGGTGCCGCCGCTGCGGGCTTCCGTTTGCCTGCTCGCCCTTTATTGGTGGTAGCCTTCGGCGCCATGGCTGCCGGAGCCCACGAGGCTCCGCGATCGAGCGAGCGATAAACGCCAAGGTTAGTGCCCAGGTAGATCAGGTTGGCATCACGCGCGTCTTGCAGGATGGAATAGGTAATCAGACGCGGCGGCATGCTGCGCATTGAGGGTCGCCATGAATCACCGTTATCCGTGCTGACGAAGAAAAACCCGCCGCCGGTGGTGGTATTTATGGTCGCAGCATAAACCCTGTTTGGAGTTTCACGATCGGCAACTATCACGTTGGCAAACCGGCCGCTATAGCCGCCATTGGTAGGCACGAAGTTTTTCCCACCATCATTCGAAACCATCACGCCGTAGTTATTTGTACCAATGTAAATAGTTTGGGGACGCGACGGATGAATTGCAATCGAATTAATCTCGAGTTGCCGCGAGGTGGTGACCATCCATGAATCGGCTTTGCCACCGCGCTCGGAACGCCAGAACCCTTCAGTAGTGCCTGCGAAAACGAGCCCTGCAATGGTCGGGTGTTGCACTATCGCACGCGTTCGGCGCGACTGCGAAGGAATTCCCTGCACTTTTGTCCAGTTATCACCACCGTTGGCAGTTTCATAAATTCCACTGCACGCTGACGCGATGATGTGATTAGGATCGCGCGGGTCGATGTCGATCGCAAAAATATCGGAATCGTCGATGATTCCGTTCTTGATATTTCTCCAGGTCTGACCGCCATCGGTAGATTTGTAAGGCAGGTACCAGGTGCCGGCGTAGATCGTATTGGTGCTTCTGGGGTCGATTGCGAGCGACTCAACGTGGACTAGTCCGGGCGTACTAAACGTCGGCAACTGCGTCCAGGTGTCGCCTGAATTATCGGAACGGAAAAGGCCATTAAAAGTGCCGGCAATTAGAACGTTGGGATTGGAGTCGGCTTGAGTCAACGAATGCAAAGCTTCATTCTTCAGCTCCGGACTCTCGCGCCACTTGTGCCCGCCGTCGATCGACTTGAAAAACCCGCCTGCCTCTTTGTGACGATGCGCCGCAACGTAGAGAGTTCTGGAGTCGCGCGGGTCGACTATGATGTGATCCACAAACAGTTTTGGTTTGCTGAAGTTGTAGAGCAATACCCAACTCTTGCCGGCGTCAGCCGAAGTGTAGATCTGCGCGTCCAGCGTACCGAGATAAAAACGGTCCGCATTACTGGGATCTACCACGAGACTGCGCACGTCGCCTCCCGGGGGGCCGCTAGCCCGCCAGTCGTCCGAATACTTGCCTGGATCGGCCATGCTGTCGGGCGAGTCGGCCCAAGATCCAATCACAGCAAAGCGCAAAGCAACGAATAGGCAAAGGACGAAGAGGATGGCGAATCTTGATATTCTGGTCTTCATAATTATTTACTACGACTCCATATTTGGCCGGGGAGCACAACTTTTGAATCTTAATATAATTCTTCGCATTTGTATGCTGGTTGTTTGACCCTCTTGTTTCTGACCGCCCGCCGTTCCTGAAGATTCTTTGAAGTGCTGTTTTCGCAAAAGCGAAGCGGGCGACCTCTCTTTTAGGAGAGCATCGCCCGCATCGGAAGTGTTCGCGTCAGGCTTTGTAGACGCGAGCGTTCAGGTTTGTGGCTTTACCGGCGCCCCCGCTTTCGCGGGTGGCGTGGCGTTGGTTTCACCTTACATGCCGGACAAGGCGCTACGGTCGCCGAGTTTGAGGCGGCTGGCGCCCCGGCTCCGGTCGGGCAAATCCAAAGTTCGACCGTCAACGTCTCACGACAACCGCCGTCGACTACCGTAATACGTCCACGATCAATGCCACGATTGTTGACCAGGTAATCCACTGCACGAGTTGAACGTGCCGCGCCTTCAGTGTCACAAGATCCAAAGATCACGTAATACGCTTGTGAGCCAGGTTCCTGCTGCAACTGAATGGCTAAATTGTCGAGACGCGCTTTCTCATCGTTAAACTTGAGATCCGCATACTCGTCAAATTTGCGACAGCTGGCCGGTGGCAACCCGATGCCCGACGTGCAGGAGGCCGTCCTCGAGCAAGAGGGATCGAGCCCACCAACCTCAACCGTGGCGGTCACACTCTGGCCGCCGAGCCCGGCAGTATCCACTGTAATGGACGAAGTTCCCTGCCCGCCGCTGATCGTGCCGGCTGAGACCGTCCAGTTGTAGGTGACGTTGGCGTTGCCAGTTACCGATGAATTAAACGTAAGCGGGTCGCCCTGCATAACATTGTCGGGACAACTCACCGACACCACCGGACATGGCGGCGTGCAATGCGGGCACTCGGCAATGGTTACCGTAGTGGAGCCTGAGGCTGTACCACCCTGCCCATCGCTGACGCTAGCGGTAGCGTTATAGGTACCTGGTGCAAGTCCGGAAAGGTCCCACGAAACTGTTCTGCCGTCGCCCGATACTTTTCCACCAGTAACACTCCAGGTGTAGAGCAACGGATCGTTATCCGGATCGGTAAACGCTCCGGTTAGCTCCACTGATCTACTTGAGCTGGGACTGCAACTGTCAGAATTGGTACCTTCCGGACAAGGCAAGGTGATTGCGTTGTTTGACGAAGACACCATCCCACTGGGCATGCCGTTGACGTGCGGCGGTATGCGTGGATTACGATGGCCGGCCCAGAACTGGAAGATGAAGCCATTGGGGTCATCCGAGAAGGGGAACCCAATCGGTGCGCCGTTGCGCGTGGCTGGCACTGTCGTACCCGGCACTATTACTATGCCGCGCCCTGGCACAAACACGCCCGACAGATTCTGCACTGCCGTACTGGCAGTCACCGAAGTGAAGTGTCCCGCATCCTGTTGGTTCATGTGT
>JANLYH010000195.1:0-17545 GCA_031365545.1 Pyrinomonadaceae bacterium
GAAGCATGATGCGAAAGCCAACATGGCACACGACGGTTGCTGCTGCGATGGTGCTGACTCATGCGACATGAAGATGAAGCATGATATGCAGGAGAAGCCCAAGGGCTAACCAGGTCTAAGTAGGGGTCGCGGGCGTCGCGCGATTTTAGCGAGACGCCCCGGTCCCATTTTCAAGGGCGAGACAATCAAGAATGCTACTTGGGTATCAACACGTCGTTTTGTCCGTCAGCGAAAGACCGGACAATTCGTACAATATCCGGTCATGCTGCCCGTGACTGTTAGTGAGACTGTGAAAAAGAATTGCTCAAAATGCGGCGAGGAGTTTCACTGCGGAGCGACCGGTGAAGCTTTGAATGGAATGGAAAACTTTTCGTGTTGGTGCACGGAACTGCCTCACGTCTCCGCCGTTGCAGGCGCCGAGGATTGTCTCTGTCCTGAATGTTTGACCGCTGCCCTCCTCCGGAACGAATCTGCGCCCGACAGTCCCTGAACGAAATTCATAGGGCTTATACCTGTCCCGATCCCCGTCGATGAAAACCTCGGCGGAGTCGCTATTTCTCCGTCCTACCGTAAAGGCGCTCTTGGGTGTAGTATCGGAGCCACGCAAAACCTGACACTTGAAATAAGTGTTAGCTGTCCCCCAGGTTGATCGTTTGCTTTTATTCCACAACTTAACGAGGAGACTGACTATGCACATTTCGAAGCGACAAGCGGGGATTAGTGCGGCGCTGATGGTGTCGTTATTGGTAATTTCCGCGATGCCGGCAGCGGCCAGGAAGAAATCAAGACTACAGGATGCAACCCGACATTCCAGCGATTCAGCCAAGGTTTTTACCGAAATTATGAACGTTCGAGAGAAGGCAATTCCCAAGGAATTACTGGACAAAGCCGAAGCAATCGCCGTATTTCCGGACGTAGTCAAGGCGGCCTTCATTATTGGCGGTAAAGGTGGCCAGGGTGTCATTAGCAGGCGTACGTCAAAGGGCTGGACGGCGCCCGCTTTCTTCAATATCAGTGGTGGCAGCTTTGGCGCGCAGATCGGCGCCACGAAGACGGACTACGTGTTGTTGATCATGAACGAAGCCGGCTTGAATGGTTTGCTGGGAGACAAGTTTGAGATGGGCGGCGAAGTGGGAGTTGCTGCTGGTCCGGTCGGCCGCGAAGCGGCAGCGTCAACTAACCTGAGACTCGATGCTGGTATTCTTTCTTACTCACGTAGCAAGGGAGCTTTCATCGGCGCAGCATTGAAGGGCGCGGTGATCAGTCCCGACAATGATCTTAACGAAGCTGTTTATGAGATGAAGGCAAAGGAAGTTTTGACCAACGGCGCGATGACGTTGACTCAGATGCCAGCCGGCGTGCGCATCTTTCCCCGAACACTCGCACGCTACTCTCCGCGAGCTCACAACTAGTAATTGTTCTGGTGGTCTATGGCGCGCAGCAAGAGACTTGACGCTTTCGATTGCGCGCCATAGAATGCCCACGAACTTCAAGGGGGGTCGTCCCGGCTCACTCCGAACACCGGCATTCGACATTGGTTAGGAACCTATGCTTTCAAGACTCCCGAAAACGCAGCGACAGAAAGAAGTTTTCGATTATCTCGTGAGCTTCTCCGAGCGCCGCGGTTATATTCCCACCTATACGCAGATAGCTAAACACCTCGGAGTGACGTCGCGAGCGACTATTGCAAAGCACATTCAGGCGCTCGTTCGTCTCGGCCTGGTTACGATCATTCGCCAGGGCAGCTCGTCGCAGATCATAATCAACCAACAAGAGATACCGCCTTCTGATTTGATCTGCGAGATTCCGGTGGCGGGCTATATCGCAGCCGGTCAGCCAATAGAACTTGTAGATGGTGGCGAAACGATCTCGGTGCCGCGCTTCATGCTTGGCCGGGTAAGGCCGGAGCAGGTTTATGCAGCGCGCATCAAAGGCGACTCCATGATCGACGAACACATCTGTGATGGAGACATCGCGCTGATTGAGAAACGTCCCGAAGCTCACAATGGTGAGATTGTGATGGCTTTCGTTGATGAGACCTACGCTACTTTGAAACGCATCTACAGACATGGCGCGGAGGTTGAACTCCGTCCCTCTAATCCGCAAATGGAGTCAATCAGAGTTCCCGCCCGCAACGTCAGGATCCAGGGAATCTTCCGCGGCCTGCTCCGTCAATCCAGGTAAAACCCACCTATTTATTGAGGTATTAGGCGGTTCTTCGTTTGATCCGGGCGAAGCTGTATCTCCCGCTGGTGAGCCACGGAGTGACTCGCGGACGATTAGAATCCGCGCAATGGCAAGTCCGAAGAGCGTTGCAGCCAGTTCGTTTCCGGGTAAAGGCAGTCCGAGCTGATGACATGCAGCGTGTAGGCGTGACGTGATCGGGACGATCGGTTTGCCAAACTCTTGTGTGGCAGCAGACCGTTAAGGATTATCAAACTACCTTTCCTTACTTCCAGCGGCACGAGTCTCTCCTCCGGCCAGGGACTGGAATCAAAAACATCAAACTTCATTCCGCCACCCGCGTTTCGCAGCCAGCGCGATTTCAATCCGAGCGCGTGCCCGCCGGGAATGGCCCAGAGACAACCGTTCTGGAGCGTCGCGTCTTCGAGGGCAAACCACAAGCCGGCGATCGCTTGCGGTTCAGTGTAAAGAAAAGTGCTGTCTTGATGACAGGTTACTTCGCCACCAATCTTCGGTTGCTTGAAGATGTACATTCCCTGCAGGAGCAATGGACGATTGATACCAAGATCAGAAACCAGTTGCGCCACTGCCAGGCTGCGTGAGAAGTCGCTGAAGACAGGATCGAGGTCGTGAAGCGCGTGTCCGATCTTGTTGATCGACTGTTCCTTGCCCTGCTTCAGTGTGCCATCGGGAAGGAATGCATCCTCTTCAAAGAAGAAACGAATCTTGTCGCCGGAGTTAAGAAAGTAGTCGTCACTGCGACGGTTCTGCTCTTTGGTGGAGAAAATCGAGACGATGTCGCCAGGGTCAAACTCCTGGACCAGATCTCCGGCGCGGGCGCGCAAGGCGTCGCAGGAAGCGACATCGGCAAAGTCGTTGATAACCAGAAAGCCAGCACGATCATACTGAGCAAGCTGGTCGTTAGTTAGTTTCATTAGGCAAAGCGCTGCGCCGATAAGCTTGAAAACGCCGGACTAAATCCGCATTCATCACGTCGAAGAACGACAACACTTTGCCGCCTTCACTTTTGGTACCTATACTGTTTAGCGATATGCGGATTTTGTGGAGCCGGCTGCCGGAGTTGAACCGGCGACCTTCTAATTACGAATCAGACGCTCTACCAACTGAGCTAAGCCGGCTTCGGATGCAGTCACTTGAAACGTGTCTGCGCATGCGAGATTGCACTATACGAATGCGAAGTTTGCAGTGTCAAGCAGGCGAATAAGAAAGCGGAGGACAAGAACAAAATGGGCAGAGAACAGATGAGAAATCTCGATGTTGCGAAGGTGGGCGTGGGAAACACAGTGAATGAATTTGAGTTTCACAAACATCAGGGCGAGATGACCGAGCAGGAACATGCCGGTCAGCAAGGGGGAGGCGGCAAGCGCCTGACTCAGGCCGAGCGCGTAGCTCAGGTTACCGCAGCCGCACACAAGAAAGTGGCAAAGAAACGCAAAAAAGGGAAAGCCGCGAAGAATGCCGGCAAAGAGAAATAGAGCCTTGAGGGAGCGGGTTGCGAGAACTCACACGTCGACTTACCGGCGGCTGGCAGTGTGGATATTGCTCTGCCTGGTTTTCACCTTCGGCAGCGCGCAAGCGCTATGCGCGCAATCGGCCAAATTGCCTTCGGCCGAAAAGATTGTCGACAGCTACTTAAAAGCCATCGGCGGGAAGAAGCGCATCGCAACCCTTCGTGACGCCACTTATGAATGGCGGATTCAACTGAAAGAGCAGCCGATGGGTCTGGCGAAGACGCAAATCAAAGCCCCCTCCTCAGTTCGTTCGGAGTTAACTTTTGGAAATGGTCAAATCGTCACAGCCGCAAATTCCCGGTCGGCCTGGGTTCATGGTCTTGATGGCACCGCGCGTACCTTAACTGATGCGGAAGCAGCAGCGGCCAAGCTGCAGGCTACGCTTGATGCCAGCCACCTGGTCGATATCAAAAAAAGCAACGTGCTGGCGCGCGTTATTTCACTCAAAAACTCTGAGACTGAACCTGCCTACGTTGTGGATTTCTCGCTACGCAGCGGCGCCCACTTGCGCTACCTGTTTAGTCCCACCACAAAGTTTCTGATCGGTATCGAAGACGATGCTCGTCACGCTACCACTCGCTTTGCCGACTATCGCGCTGAGGGAAACTTTCTCGAGCCGCATCGAGTCAGCATAGATAGCGGCGGCGCCGAACTCACGTTTTTGTTGCAACATGCGAGCTACAATACAGGACTTGCCGATTCCGCTTTCGATCCGCCGCGAGCTGCGGAGGCATTGGATGTGGTCGCCCTGCTGCGCGAAGTGTCGGCCAATCAGGATCAACTGGAGCAGCGCTTCACGGAGTATTCGTTCCTGCAAAAAGAAACTGCGCGCGAGATCGACAGCAAGGGTCAGATTAAGAAAGAAACAGTCAAAGTCTACGAAGTGTTTCCCATCCCGTATCGCGAGCCGGTCATGAAGCTGATCAGCGAAAACGGGGTTCCACTTGCAGGCGAACGCGCTGAGAAGGAACAGAAGCGAGTAGAAGAAGAGTTCGCAAAAGTCGAACGAGACAAAGATAAGAACGAGCAGAAGGCAGAAAAGCGCAAGGCCGAGCGCCGGCGGAAGCGGGCAGCGCAAAATAGTGACGATGATGACGTAGATATTTCGCAGTTTCTGAAAGTCTGTGAATTTGTCTCGCCACGCCGCGAGCGCTTTCGCGATCGCGATGCCGTAGTCTTCGACTTCCGCCCGCGGCCGGGATTTAAGCCGAGCAATCGCCAGGAATCGTTAATTGCAAAACTCGTCGGGGTTGTTTGGATCGATCCGGCCGACAAGCAAGTGATGCGACTCGAAGCTCGCCTGGCCGAAGGATTCAAGATGGGCGGAGGTCTGCTGGTCAATTTGCGCCCCGGGGCGGCGTTTGTAATGGAGCAGACGCGCATGATCGAAGGCATCTGGCTCCCGCGCCTGGCGCAAATCAATCTTTCGGTGAAGGTGTTGCTCTTTGGCGGTGGCGACTACAACCAGACAATCGAATGGAGCGACTACAAGCATTTCTCGGGCGATGTGGGTGATTACAAACTTGATGCCCCGAAAAGTGATCCAGCAAAGACCGAGATTCCGGTAATGAAAAAGCCGTAGCGTTTGCGGCTTGGCCGAAAAGCGCCACCGGCGCAAGAGAATAGAAGAGCAGCCGGATTTCTGCGCCCAAGTATGAACAAAATTAACGTCATTGGCGGTGGCCTGGCCGGAGTGGAAGCCGCTTGGCAGGCGGCGCGCGTCGGCGCTCAGGTACGTCTTTTCGAAATGCGACCCGTCATGCCAACGCCGGCCCATCGCACCGACAAGCTGGCCGAGATCGTTTGTTCAAATTCGCTGAAGTCTGACGAAGTTGGATCAGCGCCATACTTACTGAAGGAAGAACTGCGCCGCGCCGGCTCGCTGGTAATGGAGTGCGCCACGGCCACGCGCGTACCTGCTGGAGCTGCTCTGGCTGTTGATCGCGAGAAGTTTGCCGAGCTGATCACCGAACGCATCGAGAACAATCCGAATATTGAGTTGGTTCGCGAAGAAGTGAAGAACATCCCCGCCGATGAGATCACGATCATTGCCACCGGTCCGCTGTCGTCAGAGGCATTGACCGAGGAGATCATGAAACTAACCGGCAGCGACCAGCTTTACTTCTACGACGCGATCGCTCCCATCATCGCTGCCGATTCCATCGATCGCTCGATTGCCTTTTCCGCGGCCCGATATGGCAAGGGCGGCGACGACTACCTCAACTGCCCGTTCGACCAGGAACAGTACGCTACGTTCTATGCTGCCTTAGTCGAAGCGAAGAGCGTGCCCTTGCAGCGGTTTGAGGAGACGCGCTGGTTTGAATCTTGTTTGCCGATTGAGGAGATTGCGCGTCGCGGCGTCGACACGCTGCGCTTCGGTCCGATGAAGCCGGTGGGGCTGGTCGATCCGCGCACCGGTCGTGAAGCTTATGCGGTAGTGCAGTTGCGCCAGGAAAATTTAATGGCCGACGCATACAGCCTGGTGGGCTTTCAGAATCATCTACGTTACGGCGAACAGGCAAGAGTGTTGCGGCTTATACCGGGAATGCAGCAGGCAGAGTTTCTTCAGTTTGGTCAGATACATCGCAACACCTACATCTGCTCGCCGCGCGTGCTTACGGAAACAATGCAAATGCGCGAGCGCGCTAACACTTTTTTTGCCGGGCAAATTACCGGTGTTGAAGGCTACGTTGAATCGGTGGCGATGGGTTGGCTCGCCGGACAAAACTCTGCCCGGCTGTCTGCTGGGCGTACTCTAATCAGCGCGCCGCAGTTAAGTGCCATGGGCGCTCTGGCGCGGTATGTTTCCAACGCGCAGACGAAGAACTTCCAGCCGGTGAACATTACTTTTGCCCTGCTGGAGCCGCTGCCGGAGCAAGATCGCAAGCGCGTGCGTAGAAAACGTGACCGGCATAGTCTTCAGGTCGAACTAGCATTGAAGGAATGGGACAATTGGCTCCAGGAAATACACGACGAACAAACAGCAGTGCCGGCCGGGGCATAAAGCGAGCAGTTTCTCGAGCTACTGGCGGGCTGCTGCTGGCAGTTTTGGTATTGCTGGTTGTGAGTCTGGCAACAGTTGCTTTTGCACAATCGGGTCGGAACCAGCCGACGGCGCCAAAGTCATCGACGACCAAGACCAAGTCAACCAATCCCATTGAACCACCCCGGTCTGCCACACCTGCGAGTTCCCCAACGCCAGTCTCTGCAACCCAGCGTGGAAAAGATTCTGCAAAAGACAAATCGAGTGAGGAAGTGGACGAGGCGGATACGGTGCGCGTCATTTCCAATCTGGTGCCTATTCCCGCATCGGTCGTTGACGTTAAGGGTGTCGCCGTCACTGGCCTGAAGCTGGAAGACTTTGAGTTGCACGTAGATGGCCAACCGAAAACGATCAGCGATATGACCCGCACGGAGACGAACGTGCGTCTGGCAATGCTTTTCGACAATAGCGGTAGTCTGGATATGGCGCGCGAGTTTGAGAAGCAGGCAGCGCGCCATTTCTTTCGCCAGGTGATGCGATCAGGGGATGAGGCCGCAATCTACTCGATTGAGAGCGAAAGCTTCCTGGCGCAACCGCTCACCAGTGATATCTCTCTGCTGGAAAGAACCATCGAAGGCTTTGGCAGGCCGGACGGATCAACTTCGCTCTTCGATGCGATCATTGACGCGGCGGCTTATCTGCGCCCTTACTCCGGAAGGCGCGTGCTGGTTATTGTTTCCGACGGGATAGAGACCACCAGCCGGAATGATTTTGAAACAACGATGCAACGCGTGCTCGCCACCGACTGTCAGATTTTTGTAGTTCAGACAGGCTTATACGATGGCGTCAATCTCCGCGCGCTTGCCGCCGAGCGCAGAATGGAACAGTTTACGGGCCAAACCGGCGGCGCAGTTTATATTCCTAAGTCAACGGTTGAACTCAACGAGGCCTTCCAGCAGATAGCTGCTGATCTCGCTCATCAATACGTGCTGAGCTACTACCCTGGCGATGAGCCGCGCGACGGCCGGTTCCACACGATAGATCTGCGACTTAGATCCCGGAAAGACGCGCGGGTACGTGCGCGGCGGGGATACTATTCTCCGAAGGCGTCGCACGTCGCCGCGAATTAGAAATATTAATTTGCGTGACGAGCAAAAGCTGAGACTCTGAATTTATGGAGCAACTGTTAACCCAGTTTCTCGAGCACCTGCGCTACGAGCGAAATCTCAGCGAACACACTCTGCGCAATTACCGGAGCGACCTCGAACAGTTTCACGAGTACCTCGCGCCCGCCAATCAAAAAACAGGGAAGAGAAGTGAACCGGCGCTCGCGGCGATAGACCACATCACCGTCCGCGAATGGTTGGCGGCGCTCCATTCAGCGCAGAAACAGAAGGCTTCGATAGCGCGTAAACTCGCGGCGTTGCGTACTTTTTTCCAGTTCCTGGTTCGCGAGGGTATGCTGGAAATGAATCCGGCCAAGCTCGTCTCCACGCCGCGTCTGGAAAAAAAACTTCCCAAACATCTTTCAGTGGAAGAAGCCATCAAGTTTATCGAGACTCCCGATCTAGAAACAGATTTGGGCAAACGCGACCGTGCGATGCTGGAGTTGATGTACGCGACCGGTGTGCGCGTGGCGGAGTTGACCAAGCTGAACCTTGGCCACATCGATTTCAAAAACAGGCTGGTGCGCGTGAGGGGAAAGCGGCGCAAGGAGCGCATCGTTCCTTTTGGTGAACCGGCCTTGGAGGCTTTGAAAGTTTACCTGGCCGTTCGCGAGGGCATTCTCAACGCGGCCCCGGTTTCCGAACGAGAACCGGAAGCGCTTTTTCTAAACTACCAGGGAACACGCATTACCACGCGCTCAGTGGGCCGGATGGTTGAAAAATACATTCGCATCTGTGCGGGCCGGTACGATATTAGCCCCCATGCGCTGCGCCACTCGTTTGCTACACACCTGCTCGATAGCGGCGCCGACCTGCGCGACATTCAGGAATTGCTCGGCCACGCCCGCCTCTCAACAACACAGGTCTACACACATGTTTCGATGGAGAAACTGATCCACGTCTACGATAAGGCGCACCCCAAAGCATGAAAGTGAATAGTGAATCGTAAATTGTCGTTGTCGTTTCTCGATATCTTCTCAAACCTAAGTCAAGCCCCGAACAAGAGAAGACAACTTTTATTTACCATTTACGATTTACTATTTACCGCTATTTCAGAGGGTTGAGTGTGCGTCCTCGCCGTTGGCACTTTCGATCGAGGCCTGGCAAACGGCGTCGTAGCGGGCGGTTGGTAAGGCTTCCAGGCGGCGCTCATCGATGGGTTTGGCGCAGCGGGCACAAGTTCCGTATGAACCTTCTTCAATTCGTAACAGGGCTTGATCGATGTCGGCAAGCATCTGAGATTCGCGATCCCCAAGTGTAAAAGCTAACTCTTTGTTGAGGTCCATCACTGACATATCAACGGTATCTTTCACGCCGTCGTCGTTGAGCTCGAGCGCGGCGGCCTGGTCGTCGCGAACATGGTCGGTATGTCCCTGAAGTTCAGAGAGAAGGATTTGTTTGAAGTGGGCTAGTTTCTCAGGTTGCATTTCACCACCCTTGCCGGATCTCGATCTCTAAAAACCTCGTTAAATCACACTGCCATTTCCAAGGCAACGGATTATAGCTTACAGACTTTGAATCTCTTAGCGGTGCCCCTCACGTCGCGAGGCAACCAGCGCGGTGATGCAAGCGCGTCGCGACTCCCCTTGACAACCAACGGGCTCCATGTTCAAAATGAAAACGGTTTTCAATTTCATATACAGGTTGTCGTGATATGTTCACAAATTTAGTCCTGAGATTTGTTAGTTGCTGTTTTCTGGCCGGCGCTTGCCTGGCGATCGGTAGCTCGCAATATGTGTTAGCGCAAACTGCCTCTAGCACCGGAATCCTTAGCGGAACCGTTGTGCTCGAGTCGTCCGGCGTTCCAGTCCGAAATGCCGTAATAACAATTGCTGAACTAAAGAAATCGGTTTTATCGGATGAGCGCGGCGCCTTTCAATTCGACGCCGTTCGGTTTGGCAAATACCAATTGATCGCTCATCTCGATCGCATTCCGGACGTTGTCAGAATTGTCGAAGTGAGCCAGCCAGTTCAAAGGGTTGACTTCCAATTAATGCTTGCGACCGTCAGCGAGCAGGTGACGGTGACGGCATCGGGTTCAGCTGAGGCGGTGGGTTCCTCCTATCAATCAGTCAGCGCGGTTGGAGCGTTGGAACTATCGCAAAGAAACTCAACCTCCATTGGCGAGGCGCTTGAAAACCAACTGGGCGTGGCTAAACGCAGTTTCGGGCCCGCCTCCGGGCGTCCGGTCATCCGCGGTTTCGATGGCGATCGCGTACTGGTTTTGCAGAATGGTTTGCGCCTGGGTGGCATTGCGTCGCAGTCCGGTGACGAAGTTGAACCGATTGATGTACTTTCGCTTGACCGCGTCGAGATAGTTAAAGGACCGGCGACCCTGCTTTATGGCAGCAATGCTATCGGCGGCGTCGTCAACGGTATTTCCACAAATGAGATCTATCAGGACGGTCTGTCGGGTTACCTCACCACTTTCGGCGCCACGAACAACTGGCAAGCCGGAGGCAGCGGTGGTTTCAAATATGGAGTAGGAAGGTTTTTGATTTTTGGAAGTGGTGGCGGACAGAAAGCCAATGAATATCGCGCGCCCAGCGGCGTGGTGCTCAATTCTTACTCGCGCAGCGGCAATGCGAGCGGCGGGGTGGGCTGGTTTCCGCGCCGTGGTTGGATTGCTTTTAACTACACCTATGATCGACGGCGCTACGGAATTCCGGTGGAGCCCGGCGCGATCGACTTTGAGTATCTGAAGATGCAACGCCACAGCTACGAAGTTAAAGGCGGCTTGCGCCAGTTGGGCGGCTTTGTTGAGGGTGGCGACTTTGCCGTCAGCTACAACGATTACGTTAATCGCGAGTTTGAGTTCGAATCAGATGAAAACGTTACCGAGCTGGACTCGCTTGCGACTAACAAGAACTGGAATTACCGCGCCAACTTTAATCACCAGCGTAGCGGCAGATTCTCCGGCACATTCGGAATTTCCGGATTTACTCGAGACTACAAATCAGTGGGAGAGGAAGCCCCCGCGCCCCGTACAAAACAGAATTCTTTCGCTGTTTACGGTTTAGAGCGGGTTGATTTCGAGAAGGTCGGCTTCCAATTCGGCGGGCGAGTTGAGCAGAATGGCTACAAGCCGGAAGGCAATTTTCGCAAGCGCACCTTTGTGGGCTTTTCTGGCAGCGCCGGCATCCGCGTTCCTCTTTGGACCGGCGGCTCGTTTGTCACCAACTACCAACATTCCTTTCGCGCCCCAGCGCTCGAAGAGCTTTATAACAACGGACCGCATCCTGGCATTCTCGTGTTTGATATCGGCAACTCCAACTTGAATCCCGAGCAAGGAGACGGAGTGGATATTTCGTTGCGTCATAATACCGAGCGCTTGCGATTGGAAAGTAGCATCTACTATTACGCAATTCGCAACTTTGTCTACGCTGAATTTACGGGTTCTACGGATCCTGCGTCACATCTGCCGATAGTTGACTACGCGCAGGGCAGGAGTCGTTACCGCGGATTGGAAGCGAGTGTTGAAGCGCGAGTCGTACCGGCATTGTGGCTTAACGGGAAAGTAGACCACGTGCGGGCCGACCTAACGCAACTTAACAAGGCTTTGCCGCGCATTCCGCCTTTGCGCGCGACTCTGGGAGTTGACTGGCGTCACCGGGCTTTCAGTGTTCGTCCGGAATTGGTTTTAGCTGCGCGCCAGGATCGCGTCTTTGATAACGAGTCCCCAACGGCAGGCTACTCGGTTCTTAATCTAAATGCTTCTTACGCGATTGTGAGACAGCGAACAGCGCACATTCTTACTTTCAGCGGAAGCAATTTAACTGACAAGCTGTATCGCAATCATCTGTCGTTCATCAAAGAAATAGCGCCGGAGATCGGACGCAATCTCCGCTTAAGTTATACGTTGAGGTTTTAGAGCGACTTTGCGAGGATTTTCTTTAGCGAAAGAGCGAGCGCACTACTTTTCTGCTGGACCGCAAATTAATTCCGCGGCGAGCAACGGCAGCGTGAGTTCGTGGTGACCGGTGACAGAGAACCCGCGCCCGGCGCCGTCCGCGGTGGGACGGCGTACCACATTTGTTAACGGTCGATAGGATTGTATGAAGTCGAAGTTGGCGGTGGTGATGTCGGTCAACGAGTTGCCAAGATTCCTCACTAGCGTAACAGCCTTCAGAAAAACCTCGGGCAGCGTCACTGCCGATCCAATGTTCAAGTAAACTCCGCCACCATCCATCCGGCGGACCAACTCCGAGAGCAAGCGAAAATCCGTATGCGAGGTTGCGCCAAGTGCGCCACCGTTAGCTTGTGGATGAAAGTGGCCGATGTCTCCGCCGATGGTCAGATGTGCTGTGAAGGGAACTCGTGCCTGGTACGCGCCGCAGAGCAAAGAGTAGTTGGCGTGCTTTGGAGTTAATGCCAGCAAGGCGCGACCAGTTGCTTCGCCCAGACCGATGCCATCGTTTGCGCCTTCCTGTGCAGCGCGGTTCAAAAGTTTTCCTGTTTCGTCAGCGCCGCCAAATGCTCCTGCGCCGAGCGTTGCGTCGACGTCTTCGGAAGTTGAGCCAACCATTGCGATCTCTGAGTCGTGAACCAACACCGAACCATTCCCGGCAATGGCGGTTACAAAACCGCGTTGCATGAGATCGATAATCACTGGTCCAAGTCCGGTCTTAACCACGTGACCGCCCATTCCCCAGATAATTGGCTTGTGCAACTCGCGAGCGCGACGCATGCGCGCGGCAATCTCTCTCAAGTTTTGAACCGCGAGAATGTTTGGGAGACTCTGGAGAAAATCCTTGAGCGAAGAATCGCCTTGAACCGGCGTCGCAAAATCGTTAAGTGAAACTTTGCTCGGTCGTGAGGCGAGTGGGTAGGTTTGTACCCTATCCAACGCAAGCGGTTGAAGGTCGTTATCGTAAACTGAGGGCAACGAAAACTCCTTTCTTACAAATATTCGATGTCAGCGATATCTTGCTTTCGACCGATCGCCGCCTTGTTGCGTTTTACAGTTCACGCGAGATGAATGGCATCCTAACGCCGTCCATTTCGCCGTACTCCCCGCTTCGCCCATGCTTCTTCAAAACTCACTCCCGAGATTGAAGTCATGATATCAATTCGAACTGGCTCAGCCCCAAGTTGGATAACTTGATCTGGATCAGACAAATCAGCCGCGACAATCCCCAGGCTAGCAAATCCAAACTGTTCGATGACCTCCGCCGCCTCGAGTTGGGAGTTGTCTGCAGACGGCTGAACAAAAACGTCGATGTCTCCCGTGTAACCGCTCTCCCGTGGAAAGCCAGAGCAAATGCTCCGACGACCAGTTAGCGTAACTCACGAGCGTTTAATAACTCGATAAACTCTTCTAAGTCCTCGTCGAGATTCATCCGTTTTGCCTGGTCGGTTTCGACTGATGAGAATTAGAAGGATTTTGAGTCGCTCAGACGGGGACAACGACTTGTAGAATTCCTGGTCCGCTTCGTCGGCTGCTTCAAACGAAGGGAATGCTTTTAGGACTTTCTTCATCGGAGCTTATTGTAACAACCTCAGTTGAACTGCGATAGCAGATAAATCACGCGATCTTTTTATCTTCGCGATGAGAATTGCCGTTGCCGTTTTTCACAAGGCGACCGTTGAGCAGTGGCCTCAATACTTGGCCCGTATGTGACCGGCGCGAGCGCGCTACGTCTTCGGGTGTCCCCGCGACAACAACGCGGCCGCCATGTTCGCCGCCCTCGGGCCCGAGATCGATGATGTAGTCGGCGGACTTAATCACATCCAGGTTGTGCTCGATGACAATGATGGTGTTACCCAGCGACACGAGACGCTGCAGCACGTCGAGCAGTTTGTGAACGTCGGCAAAGTGAAGTCCGGTGGTTGGCTCGTCGAGCATGTAGACGGTGCGCCCCGTCGCGCGCTTCGACAGTTCTTTCGCTAACTTGATGCGTTGCGCCTCACCGCCGGACAACGTGGTCGCCGATTGTCCCAGTTTGAGATAACCGAGCCCGACGTCGAGCAGTGTCTGAAGTTTCTGCTGAATCTGCGGAACGTTTTCCAATAAGGGCAACGCTTCTTCGACGGTTGTATCGAGCAACTCGGCGATCGACTTTCCTTTGAACTTCACGGAAAGAGTTTCGCGGTTGTAACGAGCGCCTCGACAAACATCGCACAGCACGTAAACGTCAGGCAGGAAATTCATCTCGATGCGCTTCATGCCATCGCCTTCACAGCCCTCGCAGCGTCCGCCTCTTACGTTGAAAGAAAAGCGTCCTGGTTTATAGCCGCGCTCGCGCGACTCGGGAAGCATGGCGTATAGCTCCCGCAGGGGCGTAAACAGCCCGGTGTAAGTGGCCGGGTTAGATCGCGGCGTCCGGCCAATCGGTGATTGGTCAATCTCGATCACCTTGTCAACATGTTCCAGTCCTTCGACGGACGTGCAAGCGCCGGGCTCCGCGAGCGAACCATAAAGATGACGCGCGAGCGACGGGTAAAGAATGTCGGCGATCAGCGTGGATTTGCCGGAGCCGGAAACTCCAGTAATTACGGTCAACAACCCGAGCGGGAAAGTCACGTCGATCTCTTTCAAATTATTGGCTCGCGCTCCGCGCACGATCAGATACTTTCCATTCGCCGCGCGTCTTTCCAGTGGCACCTCAATTTTCTTTCGACCGCTGATGTACTGACCAGTAATCGATCGGGGATCGTTGGCGACATCCGCGGCCGTTCCAAAAGCCACGAGTTCACCGCCATGAGCGCCGGCGCCGGGCCCCAAGTCAACCACGTAGTCAGCGCGACGAATTGTTTCTTCGTCGTGTTCCACTACGAGAACGGTATTGCCGAGGTCGCGCAGCGCCGTCAAAGTGTCGAGCAGTTTTTGATTGTCGCGCGGATGCAGGCCAATCGAAGGCTCGTCGAGGACGTAGAGAACCCCCCGCAGTTGCGAACCAATCTGAGTAGCCAAACGAATGCGTTGACCTTCACCGCCTGACAACGTTGCCGAGGGACGATCAAGCGTGAGGTAACCCAGGCCCACACGCTCGAGAAACTGCAAACGATTTTTTATCTCACGAAGGATCTGCCCGGCGATCTGTTCCTCGCGCGGGTTCAGTTTGATCGCTGCGAAAGCCGATACGGAATCTTCAATAGGCAAAGATGTGTATTCGGCGATGCCGCGTCCGCCAAGCCGAACCGAAAGCGAGTCAGACCTGAGCCGTCTGCCCTTGCAATCTGGACAAACCGATGGCGAAACAAGTTCTTCCAGTGTGACTCTGACTTTTTCGGTGGGCGCCTCGTTGAGTCGATCGCCCAACCAGCGCAAAGCACCCTTCCAGGGACTCTGATAGGAGTAAGGTCCCTGGCGAAATGTTAACTGTCCGATCACGCCGCGGAAGAAGCCGTCGCAAACTTCTTTCGGTAATTGCGCAAAGGAGACTCGCGCATCGGCATCGAAGTGTTTGGCGACGGCCAGCAGCGCACTCTTCAAATAAGCCGAGCCCTGCCGATCTACCGGTCCCATGAAAGCAAGTTTATCAGCGGCGACGCTCGCATCCGGAATCAATTTGGATGGATCGATTTCCTGAACCGTCCCTAAGCCGTGACAGCGTTTGCAAGCGCCGTAAGCAGAGTTGAAAGAGAATGAACGCGGCTCAAGCGGTGGCACGTTGATGCCGCAAATCACGCAGGCCATGCGTTCTGAATAAAGTTTCTCGTCGCCATCGACAACCGAAACAAGCACCGCTCCGCCCGTCAGTTTCAACGCGGTGCGAACGGATTCCGCCAGGCGATCCTTGATGCAGGGCTTGATCAGGAGCCGATCTACAACGGCTTCGATCGTGTGGTTCCGGCGCTTATCCAGTTTGATCTCTTCGTCGAGTGCCAGCAGCTCGCCATCGATTCGGGCCCGCAGAAATCCGTCTTTCGCTAGTTTCTCCAGCTCTTTCCTAAACTCACCCTTACGACCGCGGACGATAGGCGCGAGAATCATGACGCGCTCGCCTTCAGTGAGCCCCAGAACGCTCTGAACTATTTGTTCGATACTCTGCCGCGTAATTGCCGCGCCGCACTTATGACAATGTGGCTGGCCAATTGAAGAAAACAGCAGCCGCATGTAATCGTAAATCTCGGTGACCGTACCAACGGTTGAGCGGGGGCTGCGCGAAACTGTTTTTTGTTCAATTGAGATTGCCGGCGAAAGCCCGTCTACCGAGTCGACATCCGGCTTTTCCAACTGATCGAGAAATTGGCGAGCGTAGGCGGAAAGCGATTCAACGTAACGGCGCTGCCCCTCCGCATAGATCGTGTCGAAAGCCAGCGAAGACTTGCCCGAACCTGACAGTCCAGTGATTACAGTAAACTGATCGCGAGGGATTTCGACGTTGATGTTTTTCAGGTTGTGCTGGCGCGCGCCCCTTACTGTAATGCGATCTATTGCCATTGGAGGTTCGATGAAAAGTAAACTGTCCACCACGGCTGCGAATTTCGGGGAGTGGCGAACCAGTCATTCTAGATCACGCAATAACCAGCGGCAAGTAGCCAAAACTTTGAGGTGTTGATAGAGTTGCTGTCTCAAGTTTAGAGTTCAGTCTTTAGGCTGGTGACTCCCTGGCGAGCTAAGCTTGTACTCTAAACTGCATCTTCCGAGGCTTAACCAGTGTGAACCTTCCAAACGGCCTGACACTCCTGCGGATTTTCATCGTTCCGCTTCTCGTCGTTGTGTTGCTGACGCCATTCTCCGAGAATTGGTTTGGTGTGCCGCGGCATATTCTTGGTGTCGGTCTTTTCCTGGCCGCAGCGCTTACTGATTACCTTGATGGACATTTTGCGCGCAGCCGCAATCAGGTAACGCGCTTGGGTCAACTTCTGGATCCAATCGCCGACAAGTTATTGATTTCTGCCGCTCTGATTTCCCTCGTGGAAAACCAACTGGCTCCCGCCTGGGCAGTTGTAATAATCATTGGGCGTGAGTTTGCAGTGACCGGATTGCGTTCAATTGCCGCGGCTGACGGAGTGGTGATTTCGGCATCGAAGATGGGCAAGTTTAAGATGCTGGCGCAAGTCGTAACTGTGGCGTTGCTGATTTTCGCGAGTGTGGCGGGCAAACCGCCGGTGGGAAACTTTGGCCGACCTTTTCCAGCGATTGCGTTTTGGTCTGTGCCCGAATTGCGCGCCGCCCTGAGACATTTATTTGGTTCCGAACCGACCAGCGCGAGCGATTGGCAAGTGCTGCTCTATACCGCCGGAAGGGCGCTGCTTTGGTTGGTAGTAATTTCCTCGTGTCTGTCGATGTATGGCTACTTCCGATCGTTTTATCAATCTGTGATCGCAAGTAAGAGGCTGGTATATCCTCCCAAGCAGTCGGATGAACCGGCCATCCCGGCAGTCCGCGAATAGGTAGCTTTCACACCGGGTTGATAATGACTAGCATTTCTCGTCCTTGCGTTAATTTCTCAACCGGATGACCTCGAATTGTTAGACCGCGACCGTGTTTAGCCGTGGGCAGGTGTTAAGATATCTGCAATTCTGACTGCGACTTGCGTTTTCCCATGCGGGTTGTTAGTATCCGCATTTTGTCGGAATGCGCTATTTGTAGTCTGTAGCGGGCCGGCGTAGCTCAGTTGGTAGAGCATCTGATTTGTAATCAGAGGGTCGGGGGTTCAAGTCCCTTCGCCGGCTCCACTAAGCACTTGACAGGATATGCAGGGGTGGTCGAGTGGTTAATGGCACCGGGC
>JANLYH010000223.1:0-3448 GCA_031365545.1 Pyrinomonadaceae bacterium
CGTGCGAATGTGCAATCAAGTCTTGCAGCTTCGCGCGCTCTCTGCGGCTGAGAATGGAGTAAGTCATCTCTTCCCCTTAGTAACACTGAAGCGATGACTGCATTATAACTTTGTCAAAGAACTTTTTCGGTTCTACTTAGCTTTGTTGTTGTAGATGCGCAGACAGGCGTGGGTATGACCGTTGCCTATCCACAGGTTAAACAGGTCAAGGGCAACAATCTCTCGACGGGAGCCAAGATCGCCGTCGGGGTGGCAATAGTACTGACAATAGCTTTTCTGATAGGCCGCTTCGCCGCCGAATGAGTCACCTCTGCCCCATATTATCCAGTCGCAAAAGTACGTTCGCCCACCCATGCGTTGTGCCAGCGCGTGGGGCAGTTGTGATGCTATCTCAATCAAGACAACTTCATTGGCCTATTCTCTATCTCCCTCTTACTCTTCTTTTTTTACAAGGATGGCCTTTGTGCTTAACTCAATCCGATCATTAGCAAGCCCGGTATTGTGCTGTTTGCTTTTATGTCAGAGTCAGGTTCTCGCCAGTCAAAGTATCGCAACAACTCAGCAGGCGTGCCTTCAACTTCGCAGCAGCATTAAAACCGATGCGTGGTTAACGGGGATTTATTTCAGCCCGGACGGACGCTTAATTACTCAAAGAGGCAAGAAGAGACTGAAGGTCTGGGACGCCTTAACCGGACAGCTTTACAGGGAATATGTGGGCAATGAGGCACGCCTTTCGATTATCGCTTTTAGCCGGGACGGCTCACACATCGCGGCAGGAGACCAACGGAGCTTCGCATGTGTCTGGGACGTTGCGACCGGCAGGTTAGTCGCCAAACTGGATACCAAACATCATGGGAAAGTCCATCATCTCGCTCTTAGTCCAGACGGAAAGTTGCTGGTCACGCTTGGAGAAGGCGCCTGCTATTGGGCAAACCCCTGCAACACGAAAGTAAAAGTTTGGGACGTAGGTGCAGGCCAATTGAAGACGACTTTGACGCTGCCCGATTTAGATGACGTGAGCTTCGCCGCGCTCGCTTTCAGCCCCGATGGGAACACCCTCGCCGCCGTGCTCGCCGCGAAAGCAGGGTTGTGGGATACGAAGACATGGGAACTGCGGACAAAACTGATTGGCCCTGAGGCAGATGATCTGAAGTATGAGTATGACGGGTTTAGATCCATTAGAGATATGATCTTTAGCTCTGATGGGCGATTGCTCGCCACTCTAAGCTTTGACGCCGGAACCGTTATCCTCTGGGATGCCTACACCGGAGCGCGGAAAGTTTTCTTGAGCGAAGGCGCTCGCTCAATGGCTTTCAGTCCAGACGCGACGTTGCTGGCACTTGGCGGGTTCGGGAAAACAGTGAAAATCTTTGATCTGAACGCAGGGAAAGTAGTACGCACCCTTCGCACGGAGAGTGACAGAATTGCTGCTGTCAGTTTCAGCCCGGACGGGCGATTGCTGGCCGGTTCGGACGGCAGGGACACTTACGTCTGGGAGATGGCAAGCGGGCAGTTGCGGCAGAAGCTACCGCAGGCGACGCAGGCGACATTCAGCCCTGATGGGCGAACGTTAGTAACCGTTTGTGAGGATCGCCTCACGCTTTGGAATGTCTCCTGTCGTTAGCTCTACCTCATTAAGCACATTCATTCAAAAGAAGCGATGGGATCGGTAGCCGCGCCCAACAAGTTATTCCACCCGACCCGCGCCAGCGCGTTTTCCATCAATCTTGTCGTGTTCTACGCTGCTTGAATGTTATGGTGGCGCGGGCGGGTGAATTCCAGCGTTATGCCGCCTTCTCCTGCTATGTGAAGCACAACTGTTTGTTTGAAGCTCGCGTTGATTTATAAGAATAACTGCGAGGAAATTTGAGTGATGTTGCCCGCAATAAAGTTTTTGCTGATGTTGTTATGCGTTACCACATTCGCTCAGTCTGTCACGGCTCAGAGCATGAAGGATAAGGGACGCGATTCCGCTTCGTTCGACAAGCTGGTGGATGTAGGCAGCGGGCGCAGATTGCACATTAACTGTTCAGGCGCGAGCTTCGCAGGCGGCCCCACCCTCGTGCTGGAATCGGGTGCGGGGAATGATTCGTCGGTTTGGAATCGGGTGCAGCCCGAAGTGGCAAAATTCGCCCGCGTCTGCGCCTACGACCGCGCCGGACTAGGCGGGAGCGATCCCGTCCCCGCGCCGCGCACCATCGTTGCGCTCACAGAGGATTTACACGCGCTACTCGTGAACGCGAAAGTTCCCGGCCCATATATCATGGTCGGGCACTCGCTAGGTGGTATCTTAGTCAGACTTTATGCCAGCTATTATCCGGCACAGGTTGTCGGTATGGTCCTGGTCGATTCCGCGCATGAGGATGAGCCTGACCGCGCAATGGCTTTGCTCCCTCCCGATGCTCTGAAGGAGATGTTAAAGCAAGCCAAGCCCGAAGACCTTGTGCCTCAAAGCGCAGACCGTATTGATAGTTGCTCAATCAGGAGTTTAATGAACGCGCTGAATTGGCATAGCAGCATCCCGCTGATCGTATTGACGCAGGGACAACCCTACGGCCCTGACATGGTCGCAGTCCCATCCATCGCCCCTAAAGCTTATCAATTGCACTTAGCGCTTCAGCGAGACCTTGTGCGCCGCTCGTCGAGGGGGCGGCAAGTCATCGCAGAGAAGAGCGGTCATCTCATTCACCAAGATGAGCCGAAATTAGTTATTGACGCCATTCACCAAGTCGTTAAAGAAGTTAAGACAATGGAGGGCAGGAGAAAATAGTTCAATCCGGCTCGCGACAGGGCGGCATAACAGGTCGTGATACAAGCAAGGCGTTCGGTGTAGGATGCTCGTGTCACCATGGGGAGGCGGCGAGCGAGAGACGGGGCGAGGGCCGTATGCCATTGTGGGCCAACTCCTCGGAGCCAAGCCCGGCTAACAGTGTGGTCTATCTTGAAGCCCCCGCCCGCACCACGGAATGGGACACTTTGAGCCCGCATAGGAGCGTGGAGCTATACCGAGCAGTCTCCGCTTGTCTGACCTCCTTTCAGCAGAAGGAGGACTGAGACCGTGAGACACATCGGAGTTGATTTGCACAAGACGAACTTCGTCGTCTGCTCGCTGGAGGCCGACGACACGGCGCGCACCGAGACTTACCCGTTGACGGCTGACGGCCTCGCGCGCTTCACCCGGCAACTCGACCCTGCGGACGAGGTGGCGGTCGAGGCGACGCAGAACATCTATTACTTCTACGACCAGGTGAAGCGACATGTCAGTCGCGTGGCAGTGGTGGACACTTATCGCTTTCAGGTCATCGCCCGCTCGAAGAAGAAGACGGACCGCGCGGACGCGGCGGCGCTGGCGCGCTTCCTGAAACTCGGCTGGCTGCCCGAAGTCACCGTGGCGTCGGAGCAGACGAGAGCCTTGCGGCAACTACTCGAAGCCAGAGAGACGCTCGTC
>JANLYH010000077.1:0-11344 GCA_031365545.1 Pyrinomonadaceae bacterium
CCGCGCCGCGGACATATCCATCCAATCACGATCGTTCGCGAACGGATCGAAGACATCTTTGTTTCGCTGGGCTACGCGATCGAAGATGGCCGCGAGATCGAAACCGACTTCTACAATTTCGACGCGTTGAATATTCCCGAGAACCATCCGGCCCGCGCTTCCCAGGACACGTTTTACACCACCGACGGATTCGCGTTGCGTTCACAGACGTCGACCGTGCAGATTCATGCGATGCAACGCCGAGGGGCGCCGGTTCGCATGATCGCTCCGGGTAGAGTCTTCCGTCGTGATACGCCTGATCCAACCCACAATCCGATGTTCTTTCAGGTTGAAGGCTTGTGCGTCGATCGCGGAATCACTATGGCGCATTTGAAGGGTACGGTCGCGGAGTTTCTGCGGCGCATGTTTGGTGAGCAGACCCGGACGCGTTTCCGTCCCTCTTATTTTCCGTTTACTGAACCGAGTGCGGAGTTTGATTTTAGTTGTTTCAAATGCGGCGGATCCGGTTGCCGCATCTGTAAGAACTCCGGGTGGATAGAACTGGGCGGCTCCGGAATGGTTCATCCAAATGTGTTGCGCGGCGCGGGGGTCGACGCGGAGGAATTCTCCGGATTCGCTTTTGGCCTCGGAATCGACCGCATGGTGGCCCTGATGTATGGCCTCGACGATATTCGTTTGCTATTCGAAAACGACGTGCGGTTTCTTAAACAGTTTGATTAACAGTGGCCAGTGGCCGGTGATCAGTAGCAAGAAACGCTACAAATCCACTGACCACTGACCACTGACCACTGACCAATGCTCATCAGTTACAACTGGCTACGCGAGCTGACCGAAACCGCTTTGACTCCGCTGGAGTTGCGCGAGCGGTTGACCATGGTCGGCCTCGCAATCGACGCCGTCGGGGAGATTGGAGGCGACTCCGTGATCGACGTCGAAGTGCCCTCTAACCGGCCCGATTGTCTCTCGCACCTGGGCATAGCTCGCGAAGTCGCTGTGATCGAAAGGTCCAAAGTCCAAAGACCAAAGTCCAAGGTCTTCGCAATGTCAGGGAGTGCCGCAGACTTAACTTCAGTGGAGATCAACGATCCGGATCTCTGCCCACGCTATGCCGCGCGAATTGTGCGCGGTGTGAAGATTGGGCCGTCCCCGCCATGGCTGGCAAAGCGATTAGGTGAAATTGGCCAGAGAGCAATTAACAATGTTGCTGACATTACGAACTACGTCCTACACGAATTCGGCCAGCCGCTGCATGCCTTCGACTTAGCTAAGCTCAACGCGCAGCGAATTGTTGTCCGTCGGGCCGCCGCCGGTGAAACGTTAACCACGCTCGATGGTACCGAGCGCAAACTCGATGCGCAGATGCTTGTCATCGCTGACGCCATTCAGCCGGTGGCACTTGCCGGCATCATGGGTGGGCAGAATTCAGAAATTTCAACAGCCACGACTGAAGTGTTGATTGAAAGCGCCTATTTCAATCCTGACTCGGTGCGCCGGACCGCTCGCCAGCTCGGCATGGACACCGAAGCGTCGCGCCGCTTTGAACGGGGAGCTGACTGCGAAAACGTATTGCTGGCCCAGGCACGATGTGTCCAACTCATTTGCGAAATTGCGGGTGGCGTGGCTACTGAGACCGCGATCGACGTTTACCCGGACCCTGTGCCGATCCGGTCGGTAACATTCCGTCCGGAGCGGGTGGAGAGTCTCACTTCGCTGCGGGTTGAGATACCCGAGATGATTCGCATATTGACGGCGCTGGGGTTCATGCAAGGGGAGCCTCAAGCTAACGGCACCTTGACTTTTCTGGTTCCCAGTTGGCGCATTGACGTTGGCATCGAGGAAGATTTGGTAGAGGAAGTGGCGCGGCATGTCGGCTACGACAAGATTGCCTCTGAATTGCCGCCTTCGAACTTCGCCGGTGAGTATCAGCCTACCGAACGGAAGCGTCGCGATTTGCGCCGGGCGTTGACCAGTCTGGGATTTGACGAAGCCATTGACTTCAGCTTCATTGACACCGCACACGATGGCCAAATCGAATTGCTGCCAAACTTAAAACTCGAAACGCCTGAGCCCGAGACAATGCCTTTGGTTTCGCTCGCCAATCCTATTCTCGACGAAGCGTCTCGCATGCGCCCAACCTTGTTGCCAGGCTTGATCGAATCCGTGCGCCACAATCTGAACCATGGCAATCGCAACGTGCGTTTGTTCGAAATTGGGCGTGTTTTTGCAGCTTCGGGAGATGGCCAGCTGCCGCAGGAGAGGGAGGCGTTCGGGCTGATTGCCACCGGCGGAGCAATAGACGAAGGCCGCGCCCAGGCCAGTCGCGAAATCGATTTCTATGAACTAAAAGGCTCGCTCGAAGCCGCGATCGACGCGATTAAAGTTGGTCCGCTGACCTTTGCAAAAGCCGGCGGCAAACATTTGCGCGAGGGTCAGTCGGCAGCAATCACCCTCAACGACGGGACAGCAATTGGCAGCATTGGCAGACTTGCCGAGTCGATAGCGGGTTCTTATAAGTTTCGCCAACCAGTTTACGTTGCCGAACTCGATCTGACCGCACTACTTGAAGCAAAAGGACGTCCCACCAGCTATGCTCCGCTGCCGCGCTACCCTTCAGTGGAGCGCGATGTGACGCTGCTGGTTGCGAGGGATGTAAACTTCGCAGACTTAGGGGCGACCATCGAATCACAAGCGATCGACAATTTCGCGGGCGTGATGTTAGTCGGTACTTATGAAGGAGAAAATATTGCCGCCGACAAGCGGTCGATAACCTTGCGCATGGAATATCGGTCCGACGAAGGCACATTGCGAGATGAAGATGTGGAAGAGCGGCATCGTGGTTTGGTAGATTTGCTGATTAGTAAATTCAGCGCCGAGCTGCACTGAAAAATAAATCGCATACAACCGCTCCAGGAGTCTTGCGCTTGCACGCGTGAAGTCGCATAATCCGTGGCGGATTGAAATCGAGCAGGTACTGAGAAAGAACATGGCGATGGTCGCATATTCCGGGCTGGAAAAATTCTCGCACTTAGAAGACAAGATCTATCGTACGATCGAACTCACTAAGACTCTGCGTCAGGAGAAGGAGAGTCTGGAAAAAGAACTCTCCGTGATGCGACGCAACCGCGGCAGCGTACCTTTCGAGCAACAGCGACTTGAAAAACAGGTTGAGGCGCTGCTTGCCGAACGCGACATCATCCGTGCCAAGGTTGAGGCGATGCTCGATGCTGTTGCTGCACTGGATCCCGAGATGGCCGAGGAGCTTCGATGACTACCGTAACCACTCCAGTCCTTGATGCGAGAAGTATGGAAACTACAACCACAGCCGCCCCCACCATCAGAGTAGAAATCTACAACCAGACCTACAACATTCGTTCGGATGGCGACTCCGAATACCTCTTAAAGCTGGCTGAGTTTGTCGACAGCCGTATGCGCGAGATCTCCTCAGGCACTCTCACGGTAGACTCCCTCAAGGTAGCAATCCTGGCGGCGCTACACATTGCCGACGAGCTGCATCGTTTGCTGCAAACTCACGAACAGGCCGATGCACAACTGGCCACCCGCAGCGCCGAATGCGCCGAAATGCTTGATCGTTTGCTAAAAGTTCGCAGCAATATCGAGCAGGAAAAAGGCGCCCCCGGGACGATCGCTTTCAGCTAAACATTGCTACGCCTGCAAAGCACGACAAACGCAGAACCGGGAGCAGGTAGCGACCGGGTCCGTGTAAGCCTAAGCTCGTTTGAAGTGGAACCGGGACCCGATCGCTAGGTGGCTCCCGGCTCCGATCCAGTACCAAATTCTGGCCAAATTTACTTTTCCGAGTTGTGTTGTGCTAGTATCGCCCGCGGCGGAGGGAACTAATCTGCGGGGCCCGTCACCGAGTGTACGATGATTGAGCCAACGCCGATAATATGGGAGACCGATGCCGCTTGCCAGTGCACTTCTTCAGCGTTAAGAATTGCCAGAGGCTGCGGCTCATAAAGGTCACCCACCTGTAAAAGCAGGTTCAATTACGGCTTCGGAACGACCTTGCGGATTTCCCTCCTGCCAACTTAAGTCGTGAATAGTAAATCGTGAATCGTAAATAGGCGGTTGCTGCCATTCGCGGTTGACGGTTTTCAGTTTGCGGCTTTTTCTATTTGCGATTCACGATTTAGATTTACTGCGCGTATGAACATTCTAATAATCGGCGATGTGGTTGCTAAGCCGGGCCGTTTGGCGGTGCTCGAGCGCATCCAGGATTTAAGGGAACAGTACAGCATTGATCTCGCCATCATGAATGCTGAGAACCTGGCGGGCGGGTTTTCCGTCACACCATCCTTGTGCGAAGAACTTTTCCGATCCGGAATCGATGTGATGACTTCAGGAAATCACATCTTTGATAAGAAAGAAGCGATTCCCTATATCGCCAAGCAGCCGCGCTTGATCAGGCCGGCAAACTACCCCCCTAATACCCCGGGCAGTGGCATGTGGACTGGAGTCGTGCAAAACACCCCGGTGGCGGTTATCAACCTCATGGGACGTGTTTTCATGCCGCCTTCAGATGACCCTTTCCGAGCTGCCGATCTGTTGCTCAAATCACTGCCCGCGGAAACGAAAGTACGCATCGTTGATGTGCACGCGGAAGCTACATCGGAAAAGGTGGCGATGGGCTGGTATCTCGACGGTCGCGTCTCCGCAGTGGTTGGCACGCACACCCATGTGCAAACCGCGGACGAGAGACTGCTGCCGCTGGGAACGGCTTATCTCACCGACCTGGGGATGACTGGAAGCTACTCCGGGGTGATTGGCATGAACAAAGAGGACGTGATCGCGCGTTTCACCTCAGCAATCGCGAGGAGAGCGGAGCATTCAACGGCCCAAGCGCGAATCTGCGCCGCAGTGTTGGATGTTGATGAAGAGACGGGGAAGGCGCGGGGGATTGTGCGGTTGAATCTGGCGCACGAGCGGTGATCAGTGGCCAGTGGCCAGTAAGACTCACGTTCGTTTTGCTAACGAAGACATCAATCCATTGAGTATTCGTCCGACTTCGCCGGCCTTGTCGATGAGATCATTACACTTTTCTTTTGTCAGATACCTTAAGCGAGTTGCGATCAGCACTTGGGTTTCAAGTTCCAAAAGCGCCTTCATCCGAATCTCCTTAACGGCTGAAGATAGTGTTAAGGAAGTCGGGCAAGACTTACAAGCAACTACTGGTCACCGGGTATTTTGGCCGATGAAAGTATTCTTGTCAGGCAGGAACTCTGGCCACTGGCCACCGACCACTGATCAGGCTGGCCCTTCTTCGGCTGGCACAATCTCGCCGGAAGATTGAGACTTAATTATCGGCGGGGCCAGCAAACGCTGGGCGTAGCCTTCAGGGAACGAGCGCACGCGGCCAGTCGCGTCGGTCACTACGTGTCCAGTTTCACCTTCGGCAATTATTTGATTATCTGCCGCCCGCACAATCTCGTAGCCAAACCGTAGCGAACGCTTGCGCATCTCAGTAATGTGGGTTCGCACCAGCAGTTCGTCGTCATAATAGGCTGCCGCTTTGTAGCGGCAATAGCTTTCGGCAACAACCAGGAAGGCGTCTTCGTTCTCTTCCATGTCTCGATAGGCGAAGCCGCGCGCGCGGCAAAACTCCGTCCGGCCTATCTCAAACCAGATGAGATAGTTTGCGTAATAGACAATACCCATCTTGTCTGTCTCCGCATAGCGGACACGCAAAAGGGTTTCGTACCATTCTCCCAGCATAATTTCCGGAGCGGGACTTGTCATATGAGCGCCATGCCTTCAAACTCTGAGTGAAACAGATCGAACGAACAGCCTGACTCGATTTGCAAACGTTTAGCGGACTATAAGAGTGAAAGCCCAATGATGTCAAAGCGAATTAGCCGATTCCTGATCCTTCTTTTTGTCCTGGCGCTGGCCATCTCCGGACTTCCGGGGAGACGCTTCGCGGGTGTTTCGGACGCGCAGCGGGCCAGCATTAGCAGCAGCAATACGCGGAACGCAGCCATTGTGGAAGCAACTGCGGAAGTCCTCAAGGAAACCAGCGAAATTCGTGAGCTGTCCATCGTGAGACCGGTAAAAAGCAGCGCTCAAACGCGATCCGAGATTGAACGCATGCTAATTAACAATCTCAACGAGCAGTCGACGCCGGCCCAGATGCACGCAATGGAAGTTTCCCTGAGGAAGTTTGGCTTGGCTCCACCGGAGTTTGAGTATCGGCCGTTTATTATCAAGCTGCTAACGGAGCAAGTGGCGGGGTATTACGACGCGAAGTCGCAGCAATTCCATCTTGCCGATTGGCTGGAGTTGGAAGGTCAGAAGCCGGTGATGGCGCATGAGCTAACGCACGCGCTTCAGGATCAGCATTTCAACCTGCGCCGGTTCGAAAAATGGCCACACGGTGATTCCGATGCCGAGCTGGCCGTTCACGCTCTAGTTGAAGGTGATGCGACGTTGGCGATGACAATTTATATGGCAAAGAATCCGCTTGTGGCGCTGGCTTTCAGTCGATCGCTCACCACGGGAGTAGCGACCGAACAGTACAGTCAAGCGCCCAGAGCAATGCGCGAATCGCTGATCTTTCCTTACTTGCAGGGTTCGGAGTGGGCGACCCAGCTCTACCGGCGCGGTGGTTGGACCTTAGTCTCAAGCGCCTTCACGAAGCTGCCGCTTTCCACTGAACAGATTCTCCATGCGGAAAAGTATTTTAAATACGAACGTCCGGTAAAGATTGTGTTGCCAGATGTCACGAGCTTGCTAAATGCCGGTAGTGAGCGAACAGCTAACCGCAAACACCACCCGGCGGCCGGTGATCCGCAATCCGCAATCCGCATTCAGAAATCGGCCGGCCGACCGCCTCCTGCCCCCCGCCCACCGCCTACTGCTTCCGCATGGCGCCGCACTGATTCTGACGTAAACGGGGAATGGAACTACTACCTGATTCTGGATCAATTTCTTCAATCGCCAACCGAGTCGAAGCGCGCCGCAGCGGGTTGGGCCGGAGATCGCTACGCCCTGTATGAGGGACCAACTCATCAAGTGTTTTTGGCGCAGGTGGTGGCTTGGGATACCGAAACGGATGCACGCGAGTTTTTCGAGGCCTACGTGAAGCGAACCGAATTTCGCTACCCAGGGGCCAAGCGCCTGGATACAGCGGATGCAAAACTTGAAACTCGAAACTCGAAACTCAAGACTCTTATTCCTGGCAGACGAGTGAAGGCAAAGTTGTTATCGAACTCCGGGGTTCGCGCGTAGCGATCCTCGAGGGTGTTCCGGAAGGCGTTGGCCCAAATATCCTGATGAAGGCTCTTTGGCAGTGATGCTGGCGCGCAGCCCCATTCCGGCGTTTGCCTACCAGCCGCGTAATTGTACCGGCGACTTTGGCTGTGTTAATTTGAGTTGCCTTGATCAGCACATCTGTAGATGGTCCGGTCTGAACCATGAAAATTTCTGAAGTCCCACCGGCCACAAAACCGTCCACCAAACGTCTGCAAGAATTGACGACCGAGTTACAGCAACTCGAGGCGCGGCTGCGCCTGGGTGGGGGCGCCGATAAGATTGATCGACAACACAGCCAGGGAAAACTCACTGCCCGCGAACGCATTGATTTGCTGCTCGATAAAGATTTTTACGCTCAAGAAATAGGATTGCTGGTCGCTTATGATCAGTACCAGACCAGCAAAGAGCCAATAGCCAACAGCAAACAGCCGGAAGAAATTGGCGGTGCGCCAGGTGCTGGGGTTGTTACTGTTGTGGGTCGCGTGGAGGGTCGCGAAGTCGTTGTCGTAGCAAACGATGCCACGGTCAAAGCCGGATCGTGGTGGCCGGAAACAATTAAGAAAATTCTGCGCGCGCAGGAGATTGCGATGCGCTCGCATGTCCCGATTATCTATCTCGTAGACTCCGCGGGCGTCAACTTGCCTTATCAGGGCGGCGTGTTTCCCGGCCAGTATGGCGCCTCAAGGATTTTCTACTACAACTCGATCATGCGGCGCTATCTGAAGATTCCGCAGATTTCGGCAGTGATGGGCCCTTGCATCGCCGGAGGTGCCTACTTGCCCGCGCTGTCTGACGTCATCGTGATGGTTGACGGCACCTCCTTCATGGGCCTGGGCGGTGCGAATCTGGTGAAGGGTGCTACCGGTCAGACCATCGACAACGAAGCCCTCGGCGGCGCGCGTGCGCACAATGAACTCTCCGGCGTCGCACATTATCGAGTGAAGAACGACCAGGAGTGCATCGCGAAAATTCGTGAGTTTGTTTCCGAACTGGCTAACAATTCGCCGAACCCGGTAACGGACCTTCAAAGTACCGAAGCCGCTCGACCCGCCAGCGAGCTTTACGACATTATTCCTGCCGATCATAAGCAGCCTTACAACGCCAGGCATCTGCTCGAGTGTCTACTCGACGAAGGTCACCTCGACGAGTTTCAAGCAGACTATGCGAAAGAGATGGTTACGGGACATGCGCGCGTTCGCGGCATTCAGGTCGGTGTCATTGCGAATAACCGCGGCATGATTCGTCCGCCAGGCGGCGGACCGCCGCGCTTTGGCGGGATTATCTACACCGAGTCGGCGGAGAAGGTGGCGTATTTCATCGAAACCTGCAACCGGCGGCAGACGCCGCTATTATTTATTCAGGACGTCTCCGGCTTTATGATCGGACCGGAGGCGGAACATTCAGGGATCATTCGCGCCGGGGCGCGATTTGTGGAAGCGATGGCCACAGCGACTGTGCCCAAGATCGTTTTAACTGTGAACCACGCTTCAGGGGCGGGTTATTATGCGATGGCTGGGCAGGGGTTCGATCCAGATTTCATTTTCACCTGGCCAACCGGGCGCATGGGCGTGATGGAAGGTGACTCGGCCGTGCAAGCTGTGTTTGGTAGCCAACTTGAGAAGTTGAAACGCAACGACTTGAAGCCCGATGAAAAGCTTGAAACGGAAATGGATCAGGTGCGAGAGACCTACGATTTGGAGCTGGACGCGAAGTATGCGGCGGCTCGCGGGTTTGTCGATGCGGTGATCAGTCCGGAAAACACGCGTGACGCTTTGGAGCTGGCGCTGCGCACGGCATTGAACTTCAGCGGTCCGCACGTTGGGCAGTTCGTATTGCCGCCGACGCTGGTGTGAGTCGGAACCGGGAGCGTAGCGACCGGGTCAAGTTTCGGCGTACAGCTCGAGGGATTAAGCCAAAACCCGGTCGCTGCGCTCCCGGTTCTGACTTTGTGTCTTATGAAACAAAAGGTTCGCATTGCTGCTGGTCAGGGTTTCTGGGGAGATCTTCCCGAGGCGCCGGTGCGTCAGGTTGAGGGTGGCCAGATCGACTATCTGATGCTCGACTATCTCGCCGAAGTCACCATGTCGATCATGCAGAAACAACGCTCGCGCGATCCGTCTGCGGGTTACGCAAAAGATTTTGTTCCATTGATGAAGCGGATTCTACCCGCCTGCGTTGAGCGAAACATCCGCGTTACGGCCAACGCGGGCGGAGTTAACGTCGCCGGTTGTGCCGCCGCGGTAAAAGAAGTCGCGCTCGCGCTGGGGCTGGCTGGAAAACTTCGGATCGGGATTGTGACGGGCGACGACATCATGCCGCAGTTAGACGAACTGCTGGAACGCGGGATTGAGCTTCGCAACATGGACACGGGAGAACCGCTGGCAACTGTTCGTGATCAAATTCAGAGCGCTAACGTTTATCTCGGCGCCGGTCCGATGTTGGAGGCGCTTAATCGTGAGGCGCAGATTGTTATCACCGGTCGCGCCACCGATACGGGTCTGACGCTGGCGCCGCTGATGCACGAGTTCGGTTGGGCTGCCGACGATTGGAACAAGATCGCCGCGGGCACTATTGCGGGTCACATAATCGAGTGTGGCGCCCAGTGCTCCGGTGGCAACTGTCAGTATGAGTGGCAAAGCGTACCCAACCTCGCCGACGTCGGGTTTCCAATTGTTGAAGCAGCCCCGGACGGCACTTTCGTGATAACAAAACATGGAGGAACCGGCGGCTGGGTGATTATTCCTTCCGTGAAGGAACAACTGGTTTATGAGATGGGCGACCCGCATTCGTACATCACGCCAGACTGCATTGCAGACTTCACCACGGTTCGACTCGAATACGAGGGCCGTGATCGCGTCCGCGTCTTTGGCATCGAGGGCAGGCCAGCAACCGACACTTACAAGGTTTCGATTAGTTATTCTGCCGGCTACAAGGCTGTCGGTACGCTGGTCTATTCCTGGCCCGACGCCTACGCCAAAGCGCAGGCCGCTGACAAGATACTGCGCGCGCGTCTGGATCGACTTGGGTTGAAGTTTGACCAAATTCTGACGGAGTTTGTGGGCGCAAACGCCACGCATGGTCCGCTCGCCGGCAAGCCATCGCCTGATCTGCCTGAAGTGCAATTGCGCGTTGGTGTCCGGAGTGACGATCGAACGGCAGTGGGGCGATTTACGAAAGAGATTGCGCCGTTGGTTCTAACCGGACCGCCGGGGGTGACTGGCTTTGCCGGTGGTCGTCCAAAAGTTGAAGAGATTGTTGCCTACTGGCCGGCGCTTATTCCGAAGGAAGAGATCGCTACGCAGGTCGAGGTCATTGATGTCTAAGTTCGAGGATAAAGAAATTTTCCATTTATCATCTTTAATTTCTCCTTTGTCTTTGGATCCAGGCGAATGAAGGTGCAACTAGTAAAACTCGCGCACGCTCGTTCAGGTGACAAGGGCGACACGGCCAACGTCGGGCTGATTGCCTTGCGTGATGAGATGTATCCGATTCTGGTCCGCGAGGTAACAGCAGCGCGTGTCAAAGAGCACTTCCAGGGCATTTGCAAAGGACAGGTAGAACGATTCGAACTGCCCAACCTCGGCGCGCTGAATTTTCTGCTGCATGAAAGTCTTGGCGGTGGTGGCACGCTTTCATTGATGACTGACGCGCAGGGTAAGACTTTTTCCACCGCACTCCTCAGAATGGAAATAGAAATCTCTCAGTCAGAAGCTCAAACTTTGGGCTTTGGTCAACTACTCGAATGATGCCCATCACCCATGCCTACGCTGACGTTAATGGCATCCGCCTCCATTACGCGGAGGCCGGCAGCGGCGAACAGCTTGTAATCCTGCTTCATGGTTTTCCGGAGTTTTGGTATTCCTGGCAAAAGCAATTACAGGCACTGAGTGGAAAGTTTCACGTCATCGCGCCCGACATGCGCGGCTACAATCTGAGCGACAAACCGTCGCGAATTGAAGACTACAAGATAGAGAGGCTAGTCGCCGACATTATTGGGTTAATCGATCATTTTGGCGCGAAGCAGGCAGCGATCGTTGGTCACGACTGGGGAGCGGGTGTGGCCTGGGCGGTTGCC
>JANLYH010000173.1:0-16063 GCA_031365545.1 Pyrinomonadaceae bacterium
CAGGCTGCTCGCGAGGCGTCGGCCAATCTAACGATCGAAGTTGAACGGCGCACCGCGGAAGTGCAAGCGCAACGACGCTTCATTGAGGCAATCATCGACAGCCTGCCCTTGTCGCTTTACGCGATCGATCGCAATTTTGAAATTGTGGCCTGGAACCGTAATCGTGAACTCGGTGAGCTTGGCATCCCGCGTGGTTCAGTATTGGGCAAGAACATCTTCGGAGTCCTGACTCGTCAGAAACGAGAACTGCTGGAAAATGAATTTGCTCGCGTTTTTGAGAGCGGAGAAATCCACCGTATCGAACAAACGACCGCCTCGGAAAATGGAGAGCTGAAGCACTGGTTGATCAGCAAGATTCCAATGTGGACTGCGCGCACTGACGAAGTGACGCATGTGATTGCGATCGGTGAAGAGATAACTGCCCGAGTCGAGGCCAATCGGGGAGTCGCGCGCGCCGAGAAACTAGCGGCCATCGGACGTCTGGCAGCCGGCGTGGTTCACGAAATTAACAATCCGCTAGCCACCATTTCCGCATGTGCTGAGGCTCTTGAATCGCGGGTGACTGGAGGCGAGTTTGAAGAGTCGCCAGGTGTCGAGCTGTTGCGTGAATACCTGGGTTTGATTCGTAGCGAGGCATTTCGTTGTAAGACGATTACCAATGGCCTGTTGGACTTCAGCCACAGTCGTGCTTCGGAACACGTCCTGGTCAATCTCGCCGACGTGATTTCTTCGGCCGCGCGGCTGCTGTCGCATCAAAAGCGCGGTGAAGCGGTAGAATTTCAAATCGAAACGTCGGCAGACCTGCCACCGGTTGCGGGAGATGCCGGTCAATTGCAACAGGCAGTTATTGCTTTGGCTACAAACGCTATCGACGCGATGCCGGAAGGTGGCGTGCTAAAAATCAGGGCTCACAGAAACGGGAGCAGTGTGCTGATAGAAGTGAGCGATACCGGCGTCGGCATTGCACAAGAGGACATTACTAAAATCTTTGAGCCGTTTTTTACCACCAAAGAGATTGGTAAAGGCACGGGTCTCGGCCTGGCCGTTTGTTATGGTATCTTAACCGAGCACGGTGGCAAGCTTGATGTCCAATCCACGCCGGGCGTGGGAACTACCTTTACTATTTCACTTCCGGTGATCAGCAGCGATGGGGAACCGCAGGATTGAGTGAACAAAAAACAGCACGAATTCTGATCGCCGAGGACGAAGCTAATCTTCGCCTCGTGTTGCAGAAGGAATTAGAGCGCCTGGGCTATCGAGTGCAGGCCGCGCCGGATGGGGAAGCCGCGCTGCGCAAGCTCGAAGAGAGCAACGTTGACGTATTGCTTTGCGACATCAACATGCCTCGCATCGACGGTATGGAAGTGTTGCGGCGCGTCCACGAGCGGCCCAACCCACCGGAAGTGATCATGCTGACCGGCCAGGCAACTGTAGAAACAGCCGTCGAAGCCATGAAGCTTGGCGCTTACGATTATCTCACCAAGCCCTACAGCATTACTGAACTCGACGTCCGCGTGAAGCAGGCCGCAGAGAAGCGCCGTTTGCGTGTGGACAATCTGCGACTGCGCGAACAACTGGCACGCCAGTCTGGTTTGCCTGAGATCGTGTCCGTATCTGCGGCGATGACCGAAGCCATCCGCCTGGTGGAACGTGTAGCTCCTTCGGAAGCGTCAGTCCTAATCACCGGAGAATCGGGTACCGGCAAGGAACTTATCGCGCATGCGATTCATCGTCTGTCGACGCGCGCCGACGGTTCTTTTATCGATATTAACTGCGCCGCGTTTCAGGAGTCGTTGTTGGAGTCGGAACTCTTTGGTTACGAGGCTGGCGCGTTTTCAGGGGCCAAGGGCCGCAAGCTCGGACTGATTGAGCTGGCGGATGGCGGCACCTTGTTTCTCGACGAGGTCACGGAACTGCCGGCGCAGCTTCAGGCCAAACTCTTGCGAGCGATTGAGACGAGAACATTTTTCCGCGTGGGCGGCGTGCGCAAGGTCGAAGTCAACGTGCGCATCGTGGCGGCGACCAACCGCAATCTTGATTCAGTTGTGGCCAACGAATCATTTCGCTCCGATTTGCTCTACCGCATTAATGGATTTCAAATTGACCTCGCGCCCTTGCGTGAAAGGCCTGAGGACATTGAACCACTAGCTCGTCATATGATCGCCGATGCCGGCGGAACGCATCCGCTCGAGCTTGAGCCGGCAGCACTGGAAGCGTTACGCGCTTACAGCTGGCCCGGCAATGTGCGGCAACTGAAAAACTGTCTCGAGCGCGCCGTAATTCTCTCAAACAATGGTCGCATAACGATTAACGAGTTGCCGCCGGAGGTAATAAGACCGGCGGCGCCAACGACGGCATTTACTAGTGCCGCTTCACAACCTGGTGCGGGCGCTGATTTCCACGCCGGCGCAAACTCGTTCGCTCCCGTTCCCGGTTCACCCACCTCGCTACGCGACGTTGAGCGTCAACAGATTCTCTCTGCGCTCGAACAAACAGGTTGGCATCGAGGTAAGACCGCCGAAATACTCGGCATCTCTCCTTCCACACTCTATCGCCGGTTGCGCGACTACAATCTCGAACACCGCAACGGCTAATTCAAACAGAACCATACTTTCACCTGCGCCGAATCAATTCGTCGTTAATGTCTTCGGCGGATTGCGCGGCTTATTAAATGGCGATGTTGCCCGCCAAGCCGGCATCGCATCGGCATTCGCGACTCGCAGGCCAATGATCATTCCCAACTGGCCGAGGGTTTGTGGACCTGTCCAGTTCCAATCAGGCTTGATCGTGTCGCTGGGCGAGTGGTAATCAGTTTCCATCCACTGCTTCGCGCGCGGGATCCAAGTAGTCACATCGCCAGCGGGACCGCCGAGCAGCATGAGCGCGGGCACACCCTTCTTAACGAAAGCATAATGATCCGAACGAACGAAAGCGTTTTCTTCCGGCATAGGATCGGGAGTAACAATGGCGCCCGTGGCGGCTGAAACATCGGCAAAAGTTGTGCCGAGGTCTGAATGCTCGGCGCCAAAACCGACGACGCGTTTTACCGGCCCATAGATCTCTGTGCCGATGCCGTCGAAGTTAATGTCGCCGGCAATCTTGTCCAGCGGCCAGGTTGGGTGGGCCACCCAGTATTCCGATCCGAGTAGGCCGTATTCTTCACCAGTCACTGCAAGGAAAATGATCGAGCGACGTGGGCGCGCCGCAGGTTTTGGAAAAGCTTTGACCAGCGCTTCAGCTACGGCTGTGATTGTGCCCACGCCGAGAGCGTTGTCAGCGGCGCCGGGAAAAATGCGACCGTCGCTCTCGATGCCGTATGCGTCGTAGTGAGCTGAGTAGACTACGGCTTCTGACTTCAGTTTCGGATCAGAACCAGCGAGCACCGCGACCACGTTGTTGCTGGTTGTCTCCTCGCGCTTGACGCGCAATGCGAGAGTCGCGGTTTTCCCAAGTTCGCGAGAAACTGAATCGCCGGCAATTGCCTTTGCCAGGGCTTGAGCATAAGTTGTTTCAGAACCGGCGAAGATTTTTTCCATTGCGGCATCGCTTGCGAGCAGCACCGGCGGAATCTTGAAAGGCGACCCTTGTTGAGTTGCCAAGCTAACGCGGCGGCGGGAGAGATAATTCGCAATCAGCGAAAAGGGTTGCGCGGCAGAACCGGCGTTGGCAACGATCATGGCTGCCGCGCCGCGACTGAAAATGTTCAGACCCCGCACCTGGGGATTAGTCGCACGTTTCCAGGCGACGGCATCCACACCGTCCGGCTGCCCGTTGGCGATGACCACGATCTTGCCTTTTAGGTCGAGGCCGGCCAGGTCGTCGCGTTTCAGTTCCGGAGAAACCACGCCAAATCCTGCAAACACGATCCCGCCCGAGATGTCTACCTGATCCGCAGTGATAGGCGGCAGGAAGACGTAGTCGACGCCATGCTTGAGCTCCGCACCGCCAACCTTGAATGATGTTTCAGCCAAAACCTGCGTCGACTTGAACTTGATAGGTTGCAGGTAAGTACCATTTTCACCGGCCGGTTTGAGTCCCATTTTTGCAAACTGGTCGGACAAATACTGGGCCGCGCGGTCGGCGCCGGGCTGTCCCGTGCCGCGTCCTTCAAATTCTGGTGCACTTAGTTTGGCCGTGACGGCGCGGATAGTTTCGAGCTTCAGACGCGCTGCGGCTTTGCGCTCGGTCGCAGTTAGGGTTGCTGCCGGTGTTTTCGCAACTGCCGCTGCACTGCCATTTTGTTGCCAGGCAAAAGCAGAATTGGAAAACAGCGCGGTCGCGAGTGAGATTGAGAGGACGGCGGAACAAAGCGAAAGGTGGCGGAAAACGTTACGAGAAAATGGACGCATTTAAGTTTTGGCTCCTAGTCTGAAGTGTTGGCGGAGAATTATACGCGGTACAGCAACTAATGGTTCTACCGACAGCACTCAGCAATCAGCAGAGCGAGGATCGCTATTACTGGGACCGCGGGCGTCCCGCCCGCAATGAGCGCGAAGCGCGAAATAGGACGCCACTAAAAGCGATCAAAAAAAAAGACTGCGCGCCTGCGGCGCGTTGCGGGCGGGACGCCCGCGGTCCCAGTAAATGAGTTGTGCCAGTCAGCGTAAGGAATTAGTTCACTTACACTGTTTCAGCAGCTTCCGATCAATCTTGCCGCGGTCATTCTTGGGCAGAGACTCAACGAACTCGATCCAGCGGGGATACTTGTAAGGGGCGAGGTGTGATTTGACGAACTCTTTCAACTGTTCGGCGAGGACATCAACTCCAGCGGCCCGGTCGCTATCGCTCCCGGTTCTGACTTTGTGTTCGTCGCGGAGTACCACAAAGGCCTTGGGTTTCACCAGGCCGTCACCGGAATCGCAGCCAATGACGGCGCACTCCAAAATTGCCTCGTGCTGCAGCAAACAGTTTTCAATTTCAGCCGGCGCCACAAAGATGCCGGACACCTTCAGCATGTCGTCGGTACGGCCGTGATACCAGTAGTAGCCTTCTTCGTCGACATGGAATTGATCCCCAGTCGTACACCAATCGCCGGCAAATGTCTCTTTTGATTTCTCGTGAGCGTTCCAGTAACAAAGTGCGGCTGAGTCGCCTTTGATTTTTAAGGTGCCCATCTCATTCGTCGCAACTTCATTGCCGGCCGTATCGACAATCTTTGCTTCATAGCCGGTGACAATCTTGCCGAGGCTTCCGGGCTTCACATCGTCGGGCCGATTCGTAATGTAAATATGAAACATCTCTGCTGAGCCAATGCCGTCGCAGATTTCTGTGCCCAAATTTGTCTGCCAGCGCTCGTAGAGTTCAATCGGCAGAGCTTCGCCGGCTGAATAACAGAAGCGTAGGCTCGACAGGTCGCGCTTGCCGGCGTCTGGGGCATTCAGCATCGAGTTGATCATCGTGGGCACGGTCGTAAGAATGGTTGGCCGATATTTCTCGATGACTTCAAAAAGCCTCTCAGGCGTTGAGCGTTCGGAGAAAAGCGCAGTAGCCCCGCCGACTGCGAAAGGAAACAATAAGTTCGTCCCAGTCGCGTAGCCAAAGAATAACTTGGGAACGGAGACTGTTAGATCGTTTTCGTTCACGCCCATCGTGCGTTTGGCAAACACTTCGGTGTTGAAAGGCAAGTCATGTTGCAGATGCACGGCGCCTTTGGGGTGTCCGGTCGAACCGGAAGTGAACAACCAGATCGCAATATCGTCGCGATGGGTATCGGCGGGCGTGCACTCATGGGACTGTGCGAGAATCGTCTCCCCAAAAGAAGCATAGCTGTCGCGTTGTCCGACAATCTTGAGCTCGTCGGGTTGATTGCCGACAACCAGAACAGCGCGCAGGTAAGGCGCGTCTGCCGCGGCCTCGCTGAAAGTCTGCCGGAGCGACTCATCAATTACCGCAACTCGGGCTCGCGTGTAATTGAGATAGTATTTGTAATCCTCTGCCGGCAGCAGCGGATTCACCATCGTGATTACGGCGCCAATCCGTGCCGCGCCAAACCAGGTCCAAACAAACTCCGGACAGTCTGGCAAGACGATCAGCACGCGGTCTTCAATCCCCACTCCCAGATCTCGTAGGGCATTACCGACGCAATTCGACATCCGCGCCGTCTCGCCGTAGGTGTAAGTTTGATCTTTGAAGTAAAGACAGACTTTGTTTCCCCGCCCTTCCTCCAGATTGTGGTAGAGGAAGTAGTCGCTCATGTTGAAGCGTTCAGGAAATTCGGGGTTCATCGCTGTGGCAGGAAGTTTGTTGATTACCAGAGCCGTCAGCTTTCCGCACTCAAACATTTCTCGAGAAATTCATCAAGCCGCGCCTGTTCCAACGCTGCCACCGAAGTGAATTGGATGGCAAACCCTATCTCGTCTGCCTCTTCTACCACCTCAGCCCAGAGGTGGATTGGCGCACCATCAGGAAGCAGCAACTCCAAGCGGATAAGTTCCTTTGCTTCGACCTTACCGCCACTGAGCACAAAACAACCGGTGTGGCTCAGGCTCGTTACTTCCGCTTCGCGCCGGCCGAGGTCGCCTTCCCAACGTGCCAGGAGATTTACCTTAGCTCGAGGCGCTTGCCGGCGTTCTCTTCCCGAGGCTCGCTTGCCTTTCTTCGCCGCTTTAGTAGCGTGCTTGCCCCGTACTTCGGCGGGTTTTTCTATTTTGGCGGGTCCAGGTCCTTCTGTTTTGACAGCCTCTTTGGAAAATGGGCAGCCAGCATCGCCGTGTTTGGTGTCAAGATACGTGCGGGCTTCCCAAAGTTCAGGAAAAAACTTTTTGTCGAGCGTGGTCTTCAGATAGCCGACACCTTCCGAGCCGCCAGTGCCGCGCTTAGTGCCAACCATCCGCTCCACCATCTTGATGTGATGCGAGCGCCAAAGCGAAAAGTACTCATCGTGTTCCAACAAAGCTTCAGCAAGTTGAAACTCTTCGTAGCGCTCCTCAAAGTGAGTCAGAATCTCGAGCACTGCCCTGGTGCGTTTTCCGTAACTCTGCAAACGTTCCTGTTCGTCGCTGGTATCACTACTAACCGGAGCCTCGAGGCCGCGTTTCCGCAGGGCTGCATAAAACGCATCTGCCAGTGAAGGGCCGGCGAAGCGTCCTTGTAAACGCCCGTAGGAATATTCATCGTCACGAAATTCATCCAACAGGCTCTGGTGCTTGAGCCCGGAAGCAAACTCAATCTCGCGAAACTGCATTGATTGAAATCCGCTGGCCGGGTTTAGTTGGTCGCGAAATCCCAGAAAGCTGATGGACGTCATGGTTTCCAGGATATGAATTTGGTTTACGAGTAGCTTTTCTATTTCGACCACGCGACGCAGCGTACGCGCGGCAGCCGCGAGTCGGTCCTTATTCATCATGCTCACGGCCGCGTCAATTTCGTGGAGGATTTGTTTGAACCAGAGTTCATAGGCCTGGTGAATGGTGATGAAAAGAAGCTCGTCGTGATGTGGCGGATCAGAGAGGCAATCCTGTAGACCGATCAGATCCGGCACGCGCAGGTATTGGTTGTAGGAGAGAGGAGCGTCGCTGCCGTAGTCTTTAGTCATAAGTCAGTGGCCGGTGGTCAGTGCTCAGTCGAAATCAGCGGTTATTTAGCATCTGCTGGCTTAGGAAAACTGATCACTGGCCACCGTTCAAAACGCTGCCCCGGCCGAGTCCTGTGTGGCGTACGCACGCGTATCTCTGATTTCTTTCATTTCGCGAACTACGAGTTCGAGTTCCTCATCGCTCGTGTAGAAATGCGGCGAGATCCGCACGCCGGCGCCCGGTCGGAAGTCGACGATGAACTCCCGCCGAATTAGTTCGCTCGTGATTGCGGCCGCGTCTTCATGGCCAATCGTAATAGTGCCGCCCCGGTCGCTCGCGTCCTTTGGACTCGTCACGGTAAACCCTGCTTCGACCGCCAGCTCAATCAATCGTGCAGTTTGGCGCGTGCTTTTGGCGCGAATTTCAGGCACGCCAATCTCGTTGATGATGCGATAGCCTGACTCGGCGGCATAGAGCGCGGGAATTGCGGGCGAGCCATGAAGAAAGCGCCTGATGTTTGGTGCGTAACGCAGCTCGGTGTCGAAAGCAAAGGGCGCTTCATGTGCCATCCAGCCGGTAGTCTGCGGCTGGAGGGTTTGTTGAAGATTAGGACGCACGTAGAGGTACCCGGCGCCGGGACCACCACAAAGCCATTTCACGGAGCCGCCAGTGGCGAAATCTACGCCCAGCTCCTCGACGCTGAAGGGAACCGTACCCGCGGATTGATACGCGTCGAGCACGACCATCGCTCCCACCTCATGCGCTCGCTCCGTAATCGCTTTAGCATTTTGCAGGAAACCACTTTTGAAAAGCACATGGGAAAAGGGAACCAGCAACGTCTCTTCGTCGATCGCCGCAAGCATGCGTTCGAGCGGGATTGTAATGCCGTCATCTGAAGCTACGGTTTCTATTCTTAGTTTGCCCGCCCTCGCGTGGGCTTCATAGACGTACATCACGGAAGGAAAATTCAGTTCCGAATAGACAATCTTGTTTCGCTTTGGCGTGGGCTCAAAACAGGAAAGGATTAGGGACTGGCAGACCGAAACATTTTGATGCATCACGACGGAGTCTGGCTCAGCACCAATGATGCGTCCTACTTCGTTGCCCACCGTTACCGGCATTTCCCACCAGCCCTCGGCCCAGGCACGCACGCCGCGCGTCGCCCAAGTCTCGGCGTATTCGTTGAGACGGGTGTAGGTTTCTCTGGGCATTGCGCCAAGACTGTGGGAGATCAGATAGACAGTCTTGTCCAGAATGGGAAACTCACTGCGCCATTTCAGAAGTTCATCAGTCAAAGCTAAATACCCCGCTGGTGATTCATGATCGTGAAACAATTTACCACAGAGTGTGTAGGGGCACGCCATCCTGCATTCAGCGAGAACAATCAAATCCCAATCTCGAATCCAGCCTCGTGGTAAAGTGGACGCAAAACCTATGTGGAAGTTTGCGAATCCAATCAAGCATCCGATTCTGCCGACTCGTTGGCCCACAGCCGAGCAAGCGGCCGAGTCTTTTCTTTACCAGCCTGTGAGTATCGGACCAATACAAGCGCACAGCCGTAGCTGGGTGCCGGCCATGGTGCCCTGGCGTGCCACGGAAGACGGTTTTGTGACGCCGGATAATCTCGATTGGTATAGGCGATTCGCGGCCGGGCGGCCCGGAGTTTTGGTGGTCGAGGCAACCGGTGTTCGCGATATTCCCAGCGGCCCGTTACTGCGCATAGGTCACGATCGCTTCTTGCCTGGCCTGAAGCAATTGGTCGAAACTGTGAAGGAAGCCAGCCAGGGACAAACTAAACTCTTCATCCAGATTATCGACTTCTTGTCGGTAAAGCGCCGTCCTGAACGCGAAAAGTACTTCGCGCGTTTTCTACAAATTACTGACCGGCAGCGGCAGGCACTGACAGATTTTACTGAAGACGCCGCGTGGCTGCTTGCGACCGACGATCAGGTGCGGGAGTTTTTTAAACAAGCGCCTGATGAAGCACTTGATCGCTTACTCACTGCGCGTGAACTTGAGTCACTCCGGTTTGGTTATCGCGAGCATGTCACTGACATGCATCTGCCACACGTGCGCGAACTGCCGCAAGTGTTGCCAGGCATTTTTGCTGAGGCCGCCAGGCGCGCGCGCGCGGCCGGTTTTGACGGCGTCGAACTTCATTATGCCCATGCTTATACGATGGCTGGCTTTCTCAGCGCCCTCAACGATCGCGAGGACGGCTATGGTGGCGCGCGCAAAAATCGTTTGCGGCTGCCGCTGGAGGTTTTTCGGGCGGTTCGAAAAGCGGTGGGAAGTGATTACGTTGTGGGCACCCGCTACCTCGCCGATGAGGTAATTGCCGGCGGCAATCGCGTGGCTGATGCGATCTATTTTGGGGTGGAGTTTGCGCGCGCTGGTTTTGATTTTCTGTCGCTCTCAAGAGGGGGGAAATTTGAAGACGCGCAGCAACCGAAAATTGGACAAGCTGTTTATCCCTATACCGGACAGAGCGGTTACGAGTGTATGCCGACCGTGCTTTCTGATGCCGCCGGCCCCTTTGGCCGTAGCGTTCCCCTGGTTGCGCAGATTAAGCGGGCCGTGAACGAGGCTGAATTCTTGACGCCCGTGGTGGCGACTGGCGGGATTACAACTTTCGAACAGGCAGAGGCGATATTGCAAGACGGGCAAGCTGACATTGTCGGGCTGGCCCGCCAGGCGCTTGCCGATCCCGATTGGTTCGTAAAAGTTAAACTAGGACGAGGCGAAGAAGTGAGGCGCTGCACTTACACAAATTATTGTGAAGCACTCGACCAGGCGCATCGACCAGTTACGTGTAAACTTTGGGATCGCGTTGAACTGCATGAGCCTGGAATCGCAACAGCGGACGAGGGTCGCAGGCGGTTGCTTGCTCCTGAGTGGAACGCCTAACTGAATACTGGGACCGCGGGCGTCCCGCCCGCAATGCAGCATAACCAAGCCCGCACAAATACACTGGAGCTGGCCGGCTGTGAGGAAGATTTCATGACATCGAAGCGATCAAGTCAGGCGGGCGGGACTCCCGCGGCCTCAGTAATAGAGTTGCGCTCTGTCTCGTAACGAGCAATGAACTCCGGGTCCCGGCGCTTCAGATCCTCATAACGTACACGCCCGCTGCGCATCATTAGCGCGTAAGCCAAGTCAATCACACTCAAATCCAAGTACTGTCGCGCGTTCTCAAACCAGAGCATGCTGTCATACGCCGCGCCTTGATAGTCTTCGATCACCGGTTTGCGGGTCGACTCGAATTCCTTCAACGCCGCGTCCACCGTCTCCGTTTCAGAAATACAGTTGCACAGGGCAATCGCATCTTCGAGCGCGAGCTTGGTGCCGGAACCGATGGAGAAGTGGGCCGTGTGCAGAGCGTCGCCAATCATCACGACGTTATCGAAGAACCAGTGTGCGTTCTTTACCAGGAGAAAGTTGATCCATTGGGATTTGTTTGATAGCAGCGGCTGGCCTTCAAGGTCAGGCGCAAATACTCGCTCGAGATACTCGCGCGTCTCATCGTCGCTCATCGTGGCAAATCCTGCATTTTGCCACGTTCCCTGATCGCATTCGATGATGAACGTGCTGGTTGTTTGGTTAAACTTGTAAGAGTGGGCGGCGAATACTCCGGCTTCGTTTTCACGAAACGTCAGCGTCAAACCATGAAACAACTTGTTAGTCCCATACCAGATATAACGATTCGGGCGCAGGTCGAGCGTGGGCTGGAATTGTCGGAAGTATTGTTTCCGCGTGGTGCTGTTTACGCCATCCGCCGCGACCAACAAGTCACAGTCGCGCCGCAACGAGTCCACGTCGGGGACTTCAGTCCTGAAGCGCAAATGAATGCCGAGCTGTTCGCAGCGTGTTTGCAGGATTCTAAGTAGCTGGAGGCGAGCGATCCCCGAGAAGCTATTGCCGCGGATAGAAATTTTATCCTCGCCATGGACGACATCAACATTGTCCCAGGCTGCAAACGCACGCGTGATCTCGGCATGCGATGCTTCATCGGCGGCGCGCAGGTTTGCTAAGGTCTTTCCGGAGAATACCACTCCCCAGCCAAACGTATCGTCGGGTCCATTGCGCTCGTAAACGTTAATCTCATGCGCGGAATGCGCCTGCTTCATCAGGATTGCAAAATACATTCCCGCCGGACCGCCGCCGATGATGTTGATTTTCATGCTTAGGGAGGACAGTCATTCCTGCCTGTCCGAGCTTGCGTTTAGTTCAATGAAGAATGGACAGACAAGAATGCCTGTCCTACTAGCGGCTAATCTTTCAACAGTTGGTTCGCTATGATTAGCTTTTGTATTTCCGAAGTTCCCTCATAGATTCGCAGTGCTCGCACATCGCGGTAGAGTCGTTCCACCACATTGCCACGAACGAGGCCAGCGCCGCCGTGAATCTGTACGGCCTGGTCGATGATGCGGCAGGCCGCTTCGGTTGCGAAGAGCTTCGCCTCGCTTGCCTCGCGCGTAATACGCGCGGCGCCCGTATCTTTCAAATGCGCCGCGCGATAAACGAGCAGTCGGGCAGCATCAAGCTCAGTGACCATGTCGGCCAGCTTCTCCTGGATGAGTTGATGCTCGGAGATTGGGCGTCCAAATTGTTTGCGGACTTTTGCGTACCCGACCGCTTCATCGAGGGCGCGTCGCGCCATGCCGCAGGCTGCAGCGCCAACGCTCGCGCGAAACGTATCCATCGTGCGCATGGCCAGCACGAAACCATCGCCTTCACCGCCCACCATATCTTCTGCCGGTACACGACAGCCGTTGAATTCAACTTCGCCAATCGGGTGCGCCGCAATCATCGCGGTACGCTCAACCACGCTGAAGCCTGGCATCCTGGCCCCGACCACAAACGCGGACAACGAAGCGCGGCCGTTCTGATCAGTTCCGGTTCGCGCAAACACAGTGTAGAAATCGGCAACCCCGGCGTTGGAGATAAAACGTTTCCGGCCATTGATCACATAAGCATCGCCGTCGCGCGTGGCCGTGGTTGTGATTGCAGCAACATCGGAGCCAGCTTCAGGTTCAGTCAACGCAAAGGCCGCAACTGCTTTTCCTTCGACGGCACGCGCGAGCCAGAAGTCGCGCACATGTTCTGGCGCCGCCTGGCTGATCGCATAAGTCCCCAGACCTTGCATGACGAACGCGAGGTCAGCCAGCGCGGAAGAGTAGGACAGCGACTCGCGAATCAAACAAAGAGCGCGAACGTCAAATCTCTTACCCGCCGCAGCGACGGAATACTGCAAGGCCCCGGCAGTCGCCAACACACCGACGAATTCGCGGAGTTGAGCATCCACGTCGCGCTCTTCGATAGCGCGCGGCTCAATTTCGAGTTTGACGAGCGAATCGATGGTTGCCGCCAGCGTGCGGTGCTCATCGGTTAGAAAGGGAAGTTGCGCGATGAATTTATCCATATCTATAAAGTTTAGAGTTAAAGAAGAAAGGTTGAAGGGTAAAGACGAAGAACCCATTCCCCTATTCCCTATTCGAACTTTGGCACGCGCTTCTCAACGAATGCCTCATACGCCTCGCGATAATCGGGGTGTTGCATGCAAATGGCCTGGGCCTGTGCTTCACATTCCAGGGCCGCTTCAAGATTCATGTGCGCTTCACGATCGAGCAACTCTTTTGTTTTGGCAATTGCGAACCCCGGACCGCGCGCTAGTCTTGCTGCAAACTCCCTGGTGGTCTCTGCGAGTTGAACAGCAGGCACTACGCGATTGTACAGTCCGATGCGTTCGGCTTCCTGGGCAGAAATGAAGTCGCCCGTGTAAAGGAGTTCCGTGGCTTTCGCCAAGCCAACTACGCGTGGCAACAGATAAGCCGCGCCCATGTCGGCGCCTGACAGGCCCACCTTCACAAACAGAAACGCAATCTTTGCTTCCTCAGCCGCAATGCGAATGTCCGCAGCAAGCGCGATGCAGGCGCCCGCGCCGGCAGTTGTTCCGTTCAGACTCGCTATAACCGGCTTGCGGAGCGCGCGAATGTTGGCGACGAGTTCGCAGGTCATACGCGTAAACTCAAGTAAGCCTTCCATGTCACGACTGAAAAGTTCGCCGATAATATCGTGCACATCACCGCCAGAGCAGAATGCTCGACCGGCGCCTGTTATCACAACTACGCGCACGTCATTCTCAGTTCGTAAGGCCGCGAAGGCGTCAGTCAGTTCGCGATAGACTTCGAACGTTAACGCGTTGAGGCGCTCGGGACGATTCAGCGTGATCGTGGCGACGCCGTCGCCGGTCTGTTCGTAGAGGAAACTTTTTGGTTGCTTCATGCTTGAGCAGTCGCTACTTATTGTTCCCTTCTTCAATGATCTTTACGGGCGCTGGCAGAGCGCCTGACCGCAATACCAAGGCCAGATCTTCAGCAGATTGCCGCGTGTATCTCCCACTGATCTCGCCTTGATCATATATCTGTGATTTGACGAATGCTATCGACTTGACCTCACCGCTAAGCACGACACCGATATAGTAATTGATGTGTTCGCCAGTCCAGTTGCCAAATTTCATAGCCCCGTCCGGCCCCAGCGAAAAAATAATCTGATAATCTTTAGCATCTCCGCGCGATTGAATCGCAGACGCATCACGGAGTTCGCTGCCATCGACTATTGCCGGCGCCTTGACTACGACCCATTTCATAGGTCGCGCGCTAACTCCAGAAACTGGTTCACCCCGCTCGCCGTATGGCAGGACGCGGCGATTGGGAGGCAGCGTTCCGCCGACTGAAGCAAGGGCCTCCTCGCTGGTGTTGTATGTCTGAACCGGCGCCGGGGTGGGTGGACTGACGACTTCCACAAATTCCAAGAGTCCGCCTGCAGTAATCAACTCGGTCACGCGTTTGCGATCTGGGACTTCGGGAAGGCTGACCATGATCCGGCCGTTCGCAGGATTACCCTGCGCAAGCACCTGCGAATTCTGAAGGTCGAAAGCGTCCAAGCGCCGCTCGATTACTGCAACCGTCTTTTTTACGGCGGCGCTCTTGTCTGGAGTGTCGATCTCGAGGAGCAAGTGCCACGTTAACGAAGGCTTCGGACGAAGGTATGAACAGCCGAGCCCGGCTGAAAGCAACAGGAGAGTTACGAGTGCAGTAGTAGCGTTATTACGCACGTCTGTCTCTTGTAGGATCAAGAACTCAAAACAGCTACAGCTTCGATTTCGACCTTCGCCTTATCGTCGAGCAACCCCTTGACCTCGACGAGCGCCATCGCCGGAAAGTGTTTGCTCAGATATTTACGATAGGCATTGCCGACTTCCGCGCGTCGCTCCACGTATTCCTGCCTGTTCGTGACGTAGATGACTAGTCGCGCAATGTTTTCAGGACTGCCGCCGCTAGCCGTGACGACGGTCACAACATTCGCCAGGGCGCGATCAAATTGCGCCACAAAATCGTCGCTGACAATTTGCTGGGTTTCGTCCCAACCAATTTGTCCGGCGACAAAGAGTAGCTTTCCACCAGCATCCGAAAGGACACCGTTGGAATAGCCTTGTGGTGTGCCAAGCGACTCTGGGTTTATTAACTTAAAAGGCATTGGAGTGTTTCAGGTAATTGATGATAGTAAATTATTAGATTAAGTCGTCCGGAGCAAGCAGAAACTCCCAACTAAGAAACAAAAAGACCGCCAGCTAAGCTGGCGGCCCTTTGTGGATCACCTGGTTAAGGAACTCAATCGAGAACTTTGTCGAGCCGGGAAGCAAGTTGGTTGGCAAGGTTGCCATTAGGATCCAGTCCGCCAATTGGCTCGCTGGAATTGCCGCGCTTGTCGATAATCACGAACGAGGGTAACTGATCGACGCCAAATTTTTTCGACGATGCGCCATCAGGGTCGCGCAGCACCGTAACCTTGAGACCATACTTGTCAGAGAATGCTCGCAACTGGTCGTCGCTCGCGAAGTTTTTCGACTTCGGATCCTCCGATTCGGTGCTTACCCAGTAGACCACCAGCCCGCGATCGCTGTATTCGTCAGCTAGTTTTCTTACTCCCTGCAACTGAGTTTTCGACAGCGGCAGCCACGAAGCGCCAAAAGCGAGGACTACGACTTCACCACGCAAACTGTCGGAAGTGATGGTCTGCCCGTCGATGGTGCGCAGCGAAAAGTCGACCGGGGCCCCGCCTCGGCCCTGAGTGAACGCAAGCGAGGAGCCCAACACCACGAGTAGGAATATGACCAGTAGGGGTTTTCTATTTGTCAGTAACATTTACTCTCCTTTGCCCGAATCCAGAATGCGGGCAGTGCGTTAGATGAGTGGGGCAGTGGTTTAGTTGGTCACGCTGATTAGCTTGTTTTTCCACCCACGCTTGCTCTAATCGCGCTTGCCAGAAGCCAATTCAGGCGCTGGACCGCCAAAGACCTCCTGGTGCAAAGCGACGTAATCATCCCACGTGTCCATGTCGCGCGCAATAAGATTCGAATTGACCGCCACCCGTCTGACTTGTTCCTGGCGCTGGCTGAAGAAAGCTTTTAGGCCGACGTCAGGGTCGAGATCCAGCAGCTCCGCTCGAAATACGAGGTCGATCAGGACCGGATGTCCGCCGCGCTG
>JANLYH010000185.1:0-19427 GCA_031365545.1 Pyrinomonadaceae bacterium
TCAGTTGCGCATTGCCAAACTCGAACCCGTCAAACCGAAGAAAGAGTCTCGCGTAACCTCATTCTTGAAGAAGACGGGCAACTGGATCAAAAAACCGTTCAGGCTTTGAAGGACGGGTTTCTTAGGTTTCGCCTATTTCGCTGCGCGCAGCGCATCAAATCAAAGCGCTGAAAGCGCGAAATCTAATAACCCAGGGTAATGCCCTGGGATCAACCAAAAAGTAAAACAAATTCGCCGACCCTTGATGGGTCGGCGTTGTTTTTCGGACTTCCACGTCGCAACGCGACGGCTTGAATTTAGCCCAGTCGTTCAAGGCTTACTCCTTCCGACTGATCACTGTTTGCTGTTTGCTAATAAGCACCAGGCCGGCGATGTAAAGCACGAGCGTGAAAAACGAGATGTAACCGGTAGCGGGCGCAAATGCCGGAGCGTCGAGCGTGCCGAGCGACACACCCTGTAACAGCGCACCCGCCAAACTCTTCAGCCAGCCACCATCCGCAGCATAAAGGCTAGCCAGCAACATGTGCTTCAGCACAAACGCGGTTCCAAACAACACCACCAGGCTGCGTAACAACCGGCGCGCATCAAACGATGAGAACTGATTATTCCAGAGCGTCCAAAGGAAGAAGAAGGAAAACAGCCAGTGCAATAAGCCACGCTCCGGCAACACTGAATTAAACGCCTGCGCGGAGGCGAAAAAGAGCGTCAGGAGCGTCCAGCCATGCGCCACATTTGTGAGCGGGGGATAGTGATGGGCCACCCACGTTCGCAATTCAATTAGACGGCCGCGCACAAAAAGGAGCAGCAGCAAGACGCTGAGGACCAGAGTTATGAGCGGCGGTGGAACGAAGATCAACGCGCGGTCTGCGGCATTAACACGCAAACCACCCAGCAGTGTGACGGTCAGGAATATCATGGGCAACAACGCAAAACTCACCCATGCCTGATTCCGCGACTCGTTGCTGAATGCCACTACCTCCCCCCGAGCGGTAGTCATCAAGTGATCCTGATTCGCAACCACCAACTCGTCTTGGTTTGCGGTCATTTGGTCTTGCTCATCACTCATCACTCATCACTCATTACTCATCACTTATCTACTGGGACCGCGGGCGTCCCGCCCGCATTCTATATTTCGCGCGCAGCGCGTCGAGTCCAAATAACAAATGAGAAATCTGAAATGACATATGGAAAATGTTTTCCAAACTCACTTCCTCTGCCTCATAACCTTCAACGGATTAACATCTCCCCAACTCCGCTCCGTCCCTTGTTCCAGCTCAGCCTTCAACTCCGCAGCGGTATGGAGCTGCAAGTTCTCATCCGGAACGGTGAGCGTCCCCGGCGCCAGCGCAATAGCCCGATTGACGGCCGCCACACCTTGTTTGAACAAATCCTGATCATAGTAAACGCGGCCCCACCCTTCACGATAAAACGAGTAGGCGAGATAAAACTGTGTCCGCGCATCGCCCTGGGCCGGATCGGCGCGATTCCACTCATCGCGCGCTGCGCGAAACTGCTCGCGTCGAAAGAGCGCGAGTGCCGCAGCAAACTTCTGTTCGTCTACCTGGTAGGTACCCGCCGCCACCTGAGCTCCCGTTGCCACTTCTTTAAAGCTGCGCGGCTCCGTCGCATATAGCCAGACGATCACGACTGCGTAAACCACAGTCACCGCAAGACCAATAATTTGAATAGACTTTTGCTGCATGCTGAAGAACCTTACTACATTCAACCTCGACCGTCCCGCCCGCATTGCTATTTCGCCGCGCGCCGCTACGCGGTTGAGGGTTTTCATTTCTTTGGTTTTGGTGTGGAGATTCTGACCCGTTCGGTTTCGGTTTTGAGGCCGCCCGGCACGCGAGGGGCGATTCGCGATTAAGGATTTCAGATCTCAAAGAAGAGAGAGCAAATAGCAATCAGCAATCAGTAATCAGTAAACAACCAATCAGCCGCAGGGCTTGGTGTTCTGAGAGTTCGCTTTCTGTAAGTCCTGCTCGACCTCCTGATATCTGTGGTTGAGTCTACGACCGTACCAACTCGAATAAGCTTTCAGTCGATCGCGAGTGATGGGGCTGCGCACCAGTTGGTCCTTAATCCAATCGTCCCATGCCTGCGGCGTGTCCCACTGTGATTTGAACGTGTCGTTTTGGGTAGCTGCAATGTCCATGATATCCAACATCTGCACCGCTGCGGCTGACGCTCGATCATAATCCTTGTTAGAAGGATCAATTGGCTGACACTGATAGAAGTAGGGATATAGCTCAGGGTGTTCGACAAAGACTCGATCCATGTCTATAACGAGTCGAACCATGCCCTGTTGCATCTGACTCCGTGACGAGAGGGCGTTGCCGGAAAGGGTCCACCAGACAAAGAAAATGCCAAGTGCGGCGATACTCAGACTGGAATACATCGCCAGCAATTGCCAAAACTTGAAACGGAGATCTGAACTGGACGCTTTAGGTGAAATTGTGTCTGACATTTCTTGCCTCAAGGTTGAGATTGAAGGTAAGCGAGGACAAGAGGCTTATACAGCTTAAGCCGCTAGCGTGCAAGACAGAATCCGGGGCTGGGTTCCCTGAGAATTAGCAAACAGCAAACAGTAAACAGCCGGAAAAATCAGCGGGCTGTCACGCTTGCAGCGTGAAGAGGATAAACTTGATTGCTGACACCCGCTACCGCAGGTGGTTCTGACCTCATCAGAAATGTAATAGCCAGGGGGCAACCCGAATACAGAACAGGGAGCGATAGCGACCTGGTTCACGCGCGCTGAAACGCAACCGAGACGGAAACCCTGCGAGACTTGTGTGAAGTCGTAACCGGACCCGGTCGCTACTGCTCCCGGTTCTGCATTCGTCGCCGCACTAGATAGCTCGACGCGCAACGGCAAGACTATCCGCGGGCGGCAGTCAACGGTCAGCGGACGTTCGTTCGTCCGGCCGTCGTTGCGGAATGAGCCACGCAGGAATAGAATGCGGCCAGATAATCACCCCAGACATGCTGTCATAGGAGGACACATGAAAATTAAAGCGATTGTAATCACCCTGGCGTTATGCGTTTTCGCAACTGCAGCATTCGCCGCCGTCCCGCACGCTAACCTGCATATGGGCACGTGGAAACTGAATGAGGCAAAATCCAGGTTTGCGCCCGGTGCTCCCAAAAACACCACCGTGGTCTACGAGGCCGCCGGCGACGATATCAAAGTCATCGTCAATGGCGTGGACGGAAGCGGCGCTGCCACACATAACGAGTGGACCGGAAAGTTTAACGGGAAATTCTACGCCGTCAGCGGCGATGCCACTTCCGATGAGCGGTCGTACAAGATGGCCAACGCTCACAAGTTAATTTTAACCGGAAGGAAAGGTGGCAAGGTTACCCTCACCGGGACAATAGTAGTCTCGGCGAACGGAAAAACCCGCACCGTCACCACGACTGGCACCGATGCCAACGGCAAACGCGTCAGAAACGTTGCCGTCTACGATAAGCAGTAGCAGAGCAGCAGACAGTAAACAGTAAACAGCAAGAAGTGGAGGTCACGTAATGTGACCTCCATTTTTTTGAAAGTTGGTAAATTTCGCTCGCGCCTTCGAGTAGGATGGGCGTTATGTGTTCTGATTTTCAGCCGTCCGCTTAACGGACTACGCTTTAATTGCGCCGTGATCCTACCGATGAATCGGTGGGCTATTTCCAGTCGTCCGCTAACAGGGACTGGCCCGTATACCAATAAGCCCAGGCCATCATCACGAGTTGGAGCGGCAATCTTAACCACAGCGTAATGGCCTGATACTCCGGAAAAAGCTCATGATGGACCACCATATGAATGTTGGCCGGAAAGACTGCGACCAGTAGAGCCACCAGACCCCAGGCGGCGATGTGGGTAAACTTTGGTATCAGCAGCAAGACTCCCAAAACAATTTCAAAAACGCCGCTCAGATAAACGAGCAACAGGTGGAAGGGTAGATAGGGAGGCATGATCCTTACATAGAAGCTCGGGCTAAGAAAATGATTGCAACCCGCCAGCACGAAGAACAGAGCCAATAAATACTTGAGAACGAGCTTAAGTTTTCCCATCGTTACCGTTTCTTCAGCTTTAACAAAACTTCTACTGCCTGCTCCACCGCCGGCCAGGCCGAGGATTGGGGTGCGATCAAATCGAAGTGTCCGGCATTGGGTAGATTAGTCAAGCGAACTCGATCGCCTTTTCTCCTCGCGGCAGCTTCGTAATCTTTACTGAAACCAGGAACCACAATTTTATCGAGGGCGCCCTGTATCAGGCGTTGTTCAACTCCGAGCGGCAACAGTTCTATAGGAGAGGTTTGTTGATATCTGTCGGGTACTTCTTCCGGTGAGCCGCCGAGCAGTTTGGTCACAGCTTCGCCGCAGTTTGGCCGATACTTTCGCAGATCGGTAATGCCGGCCAAAGAGACGATCCCTCGCAACCGCAAAGGGTTGGTTATATATAAAGGACTGTTTTTAGGTAAACGACGGCGCGCCGCGAGCCAGAGGGCCAACTGCCCGCCGGCCGAGTGACCGACAACAATGACTCGCTTGAGATCGAGAGGATACGAGCGTGCCAGGATGCGCAGATGATCTGTGCCACGGGCCACATCGGTAAACGTCCCTGGCCAACCGCCTCCGGGATTACCGATGCCCCGATATTCCAAGCTCCAGGTTGCTACGCCGAGACTGGTAAGACGCGCATTGAAATTCGCAAGTTGAGTTAGATCATATTCCGAATACCAGCAACCCCCATGAATCACCACCACCACTGCGTAAGGCCCCTTCCCGGGGGGCAAGCGCAGTTCGCCAAACTGAGACGGGTCGCTTCCATACGAACTTCGCTGCGCTCCCGCCGGCACCGGCAGTTTCTTTATGTCTTCAAAGGTTAGATTTTGAGCGGCAAACGATTGAGTAAGAATCAGGAAAACTGCTGCCAGACCGTAGCCGCAAAAAACATTCGCCTTTGCTCTCAAACCCAGACTCATAATCTTCCTTTTCAGTTAAAACATCCGGAAACACTCGCGACTTGAGGATCGTCGTGAACGGATTGTAATGGCTTACTCATCAGACCATTGCGACTGAATTCGAATTAGAAGCCTTATGTGACCTGATGCACATAAATTTGAGAGCCCGCATCTGATCGGAGCGTAATGAAGGGGGAGTTAGTCTCCTTGTAGTTATATTCCCGGACACGCCGCTGATGTTCCTTACACTAAAACCAAACGATGTGAGTGACTCTCGTTCATAAGGGATCGCCTTCACTTGATTGAACGAAAGGCAGTGAGTCGCTGTGAGGGATTCGCCGCAGTTAGTTATTGCCATGATTTGCAAGCGGGATAGATCTATCGAACAAGGACTAAAGACATAGAAAAAAAACAAACCCAAAACCTCGCCAGCGCTCGTAAGTATGGTTTGAAGTTCAACGAGAGTTAGATTGACGCGAGCGCGATTAGATTTCCCCCTCCAGAAATTAACTGAAATTCACCCCCACAATTTTGTTGCGCCTGAAATTCTGGCGCCGAGGTCGATGTGTCCATTCGAGGGAATGCGACATTAAGCGAATTTATTTAGATGAACGAACCGATCCCGCTTGCGGCGGGGCTTAGCAAATAAACAAGGAGCGGGAATGGGAAGTTTCATGAAAACACCAGGACGTCAACTCGGCTTGATACTGACGATGACAATATTAATGGCCGGCGGCAATGCGGGCCTCTTTACAGCGCAGGCAGCGCCGGCGACTCTTCCGGCAAACGGGGATGGTCAAGACAACACTCTGGACACGTCTCAACGAGGCGTTAACGGGAAGCTCGTCTTTGCGAGCGATGCGAATGGTAACTACGACATCTACATCTCGAATACCGACGGCAAGAACCAGGTCCAACTAACAACAACTGCGGGCGACGATGTGGATCCAGCCTGGTCGCCCGATGGCGCAAGGATCGTTTTCATTTCTAAACGCGACGGCAATTATGAAATTTATGCGATGAACGCCGACGGTTCAAACCAGACTCGCTTAACGAACACCGCGGCGGATGAGTTTGACCCGGCCTGGGCGCCCAGTGGCGCGAAGATCGCTTTCGCGCGTGACGCCGCCGGCGATTTGGATGTCTTCACTATGAACGCTGACGGGAGCGGTCAGACTAACCTTACAAATAACCCTGCCGATGACGCGTTCCCGACCTGGTCGCCTGACTCGACAAAACTGGCTTTTACCAGCGACCGCAGCGGCAATGCCGACATCTTTGTGATGAATGCCAACGGCAGTAATCCGGTGAATGTCAGTAATAAAATCGGGAACGATGAGTTTCCTGCCTGGTCGCCAAACGGAAAATACCTTGCTTTCTCGAGCGATCGCTTCGGCAACTTCGACCTCTTCATAATGAATCCCGACGGTAGTGGGCAAACAAGGCTGACTACCAGTGTGAAGGAAGAAACCTTCGCTGCCTGGTCTCCTGATTCTGCGCGACTCAGCTACATGGCGGGAACGCTGGTGGGAAACTTGCTTGATGTAAACGACATAGTTGTCATGCCCGTCAACGCCAGCGTGAAGACAGCTATCATCAGCGGCAACGGTGATGAAATATTCCCTGATTGGCAGCCTCTCGTCGCCGGACAAGGCATCAATGCGATCGATGATCCGCGCCTGTTTGTGCGCCAGCACTATCTCGACTTTCTTAATCGCGAGCCCGACGCAGATGGACTTGCATACTGGATTAATCAACTTACTTCCTGCGGCTCAGACGCAAAATGCCTGGAAGTCAGACGCATAAACGTATCGGCGGCTTTCTTCCTGTCAATCGAGTTTCAGGAGACCGGTTATGTGGTCTACCGAACGTACAAAGCAAGTTTCGGCAATTTGCCTGGTGCGCCGGTGCCGCTCACCTTTAGTGAATTCCTGGGTGACAGTCAGCAGATCGGGCAGGGCGTAATCGTGGGCCAGACCGGTTGGGAGCAGGTCCTGGAAAACAACAAGCAGGCCTTCTTCGCCGGCTTCGTCATACGGACACGCTTTACCACCGCCTATCCAACCACGTTAACGCCGGCGCAATTTGTCGACGCCCTCTATGCAAATGCCGGAGTGACACCTTCGGGCGCGGAGAGAACGGCAGCCATTAACGAATTTGGCTCAGCGATTACCTCCGCCGACACGGCCGCGCGCGCGCGGGCCTTGAGACGCGTAGCTCAGAATTCCGTTCTGGGACAGCAGGAGTTTAATAAGGCGTTTGTGTTGATGGAGTATTTCGGCTACCTGCGTCGCAATCCGAATGAGGCGCCCGACAGCAATTTTGACGGCTATAACTTCTGGTTAAGCAAGCTTAATCAGTTTAACGGTAACTTCGTCAACGCCGAGATGGTGAAGGCGTTCATTACGTCAAGCGAATACAGACAGCGCTTTGGCCAATGATAAAGCGCGCCGGCGGACAGTCTTTCCGCCGGCGCACCGAAACATCAATCGCATTTCTAACGGAATGGAAATCCAAGGGCACAGAGCCCACTAACAGATTGGGGAGGATAAAATGAGGAAGTTGTTTACGAAAAGAAATTTGATTTTCGCTTTGGCGTTCAGCGCCATTGCGTTATCACTCATGTTGACTCGAGCGACCAGTAACACTGGCGCCTCAAGCCATCGGGAAGCGCCATTAATTGTCGCCGACCCGCTGGCCGATAACACAGACACTTATGCTTTCCGCAGCACGGAGCCCGGACGTAGCGGTTTCGTTACGCTGGTGGCGAATTGGATTCCCTTTGAGGAACCTTCGGGCGGACCACATTTTTACAAGTTTGACGACACCGTCCTTTACGAGATCAAGGTTGATAACACTGGGGACGGAATTGAAGACGTCACCTACCAGTTTCGGTTCACGACAACTGTAAAGAATCCCGACATCATCCTGGGCATGGCTTCGCCCAACCAGGCGCTCGCGGGCACCGGCGGAATTGAACCGCTCATCACGTCGCTCGATGACCCTGACTACAATGAGCCACAGACTTACAGCGTGACTCGTATCGATAAGAACACCGGAAAGAACGGCTCCGTAATCGCCAGTGGTCTGCTTACGCCGCCAAATAATATCGGCGAACGCACCACACCAAATTACGAAGCAACGTTGGCCCAGCCGGCGGTTTATAACTTAGCAAGCGGCGGCAAGGTCTTTGCGGGCCAGCGCGATGAAGGCTTTTACGTTGACATCGGCGGTGTTTTTGACACGCTGAAACTTAAGTCGATCGGATCGACGGGTGGCGTAGACTCAACCGCCGGCTTCAACGTCAACACGATTGCGATCGAGGTACCGATCCAGTCTTTGACTAATACCGGCGCCGTGCCAAGCGGCCCAACGGCAGCCGACGCAGTTATCGGCGTCTGGGCCACTTCCAGCCGTCGCACCACCACCGTAATCAGGCCCGGCATCGGTCGTCGTCAGGGAACAGACCCCACGTTGACCGCTGGCCCTTTCAAGCAAGTGTCCAGACTGGGCGAGCCACTCGTCAACGAAGTGATCATTCCGCTAAAACTGAAGGACACGTTTAATGCGTCGCAGCCGTCAGGCGATTCGCAGTTCGCGTCGTATGTGGTGGATCCGCAACTGGCCGTGCTGCTGCACGCAGTGTTCGGCATCGCAGTTCCGGCAGCGCCGCGCAATGACCTGGTTGCAATTTTCGCAACCGGAATTGCGGTGAACTCAGTGACCGGTCCAAACTACACGACCTTCCTTTCAGACGGACAGCCGCATGAAATGATGCGTCTAAACGTTGCCATCGCGCCGTCAGCAAGTCCCAGCCGACTTGGACTTTTAGGCGGCGACGTTGCTGGTTTCCCAAATGGACGTCGCGTCTTTGACGATGTCGTTGACATCGAATTGCGCGCCGTCGCCGGAGGGACTCCATTTACGCCTGCAACCAACGTTGCTCCAAACAACACGCTGGGTGACGGGGTAGCTAATAACGATGTGCCCTACCTGACGCGTTTTCCGTATCTAGCCACGCCGCATTCAGGCAACAGCACGAGCGGGGCGCCACATCAGCATCACACTATTGATGCTTTGCCGGCATTACCGTAACGACGGATGGATGCTAACGGAAGGGTGCGAAGACTGGCAGAGTTTTCGCACTCTTCCATTTCAAGAATTGCGGGGGGTGTTTCGATCATGAAATCAAGCAAGATCGCAATCCTGGCGGCGCTCGCGATTGGGGTTCTAGTTGCTTTCGGATTCGTGTTGCGCGGCGCATTGCATCGTCGAGCTGCGAACCCGGAGACCGACTTACAACTAGCAACCGCTGCCAATCGAGAGGCCACGCCGGCAGACGCTCGCATCCAGGCAGCGGAGCAGGCTATTGCGCAATCACCAAATAAACCCGAAGGCTACAACCTGCTGGCCTCCGCATTCATGCAGAAAGCCCGCGAAACCGGTGACTTCGGTTTCAATGCGCGAGCTGAAGGCGCGCTGGCTCGCTCACTCGAAGTAGACCCGGCAAATTACGACGCCACTAAACTGCGCGCGAAACTCTTGCTTACTTATCATCGCTTTGGCGAGGCGCTCGAAGTCGCGCGTAGCGCTCAGGTTTTGCGCCCTGACGACCATGACAACTACGGCGCAATTACAGACGCTCTGGTAGAACTAGGCGACTATCCCGCGGCAATCGCTGCGGCGCAGAAGATGGTCGATTTGCGTCCTGACAGCGCGTCTTACGCTCGCGTTTCATATCTTCGCTCTTTGCATGGGGACGGTGAGGGCGCGATAGCAGCGATGCAGGTAGCCGTGAAGGCTGCCAATCCTAATGATCCCGAAGGGGCCGCCTGGTGTCGGGTGCACCTCGGCGATGAATTGATGAACGCCGGCAAGCGTTTCGAAGCCGAAAAGGAATACGACAACGCTCTTTATCTTTTTCCGGATTATCCCCTGGCGCTGGCCGCGAAGGCGCGAGCTATGATTGCCAAAGGTGATCGCGAGGGAGCCACTAAGTTTTACGAGCAAGCGCAAAGCCGCGTGCCCCTGCCTGACACAGCCGTCGCACTTGGCGATCTCTATCAAAGTCTCGGGCGTGCAGAAGCCGCGCAGCGGCAGTATGATTTGGTAGAGTTTATCGAGCGCAACAGCGCCGCGAGCGGAACTTACTCGCGCCAATTGGCGATGTTCTGGGCCGACCATGACGAAAAACTTGACGAGGCTTTGAGTATTGCGCAGCGGGAACGTTCCACCCGGCAGGACATTTACACCTGCGACGCGCTCGCCTGGATCCTTCTTAAGAATAAACGAGTTGCTGAAGCGAAGAAATCGATCGAGGAAGCATTGCGGCTCGGTACTCGCGACGCTCGTCTCTATTACCATGCGGGCATGATTTACCACGAACTCGGTGATCGCAAGAATGCTGGGCGTTATCTAACTCTGGCTTTGCAGATCAATCCACACTTTGATGTGAGGCAAGCTGAATTCGCACAAAATTCGCTGACAGCGCTGAAGGCTGGTCACAACGCGACGCCGGAAATGCGCGCCTCAGCAGCCGTGACATCCAGGAGTGAGTAAGGAAACAATGAAGATCAGATCGGTATCCAAAAGTAGACAGCGCGTTGCGAGCTTGATACTCGCTGCCGTCTGTCTTGCTTTGACCGTGGCCGGAAACCTTAACGCTCATCCCCTCGGAAATTTTACGATCAATCATTTCGCACGCATTGAAGTCGGTACCGACAAAATCAAAGTGCGCTATGTAATCGACATGGCTGAGATCCCGACCTTTCAGGAACTGCAGTCCATGGCCAGCGGTGGACGCATTCCGTCAGGTAGTGAGCTTGATGTTTATGCCGCCCGAAATGCGGCGCAGTATGCCGATGGGCTGACGCTGGTTGTCGATGGCGCCCGTCTTCCCCTGCATCTGGTGGCAACTCGGGCGAACCTGTTGACCAGCACGAGCGGTCTTCAGACTTTGCGCGTCGAATCTGATTTCGCGACCGCAATACCCGCAGGAACTGCAACGGTGGTCCGTCGGTTGCGCTTTGAAGATCAGAATTATCCAGATCGCATCGGCTGGCGTGAGTTGGTTGTGGCGCCACTTTCACCGGCTTCCCTTTTCGACAGCTCGGCATTCGGAACCGGCATTACCGATGAACTGAAGAGCTATCCTGGTGACATGCTGGCAGCGCCACTTGCTGAACGCACGGCCGAACTTTCATTTACCAGCGGCGCAATTCCTGCCGGCGCGCATGTCTTGCTCGCGCGCGATGGCCGGCAAGTTGTAGCCGCCTCTCGCGATCGCCTGGCGGAGTTGATAGCTGTTCCCGAACTTACCGTTGGCGTTGCGCTCTTTGGCCTCCTAATCGCGGTTCTCTTGGGAGGGTTGCACGCGATGTCACCGGGGCATGGCAAGACGGTGGTGGGCGCCTACCTGGTTGGAACGCGAGGCACCGCGCGTCACGCTGCTTTCCTTGGTTTGACAGTAACAGTCACCCATACGGCCGGGGTCTTTGCCTTGGGAGTTGTAACTTTGCTGGCTTCGGAATACATCGTCCCGGAGCGTTTGTTTCCAGTGTTGGGGTTGGTGTCGGGAGCGATAGTTGTAGTCATGGGCGCCAGCTTACTGTTGCGGAGATTGCGCGCTGTGGCTGGCCGAGATTCACACGCGCACGGAGACGATAGTCATAGCCGTCACGAACATGAATCAGGAAGCGATCACACTCATCCCCATGATCCTACGCAGCCACATTCGCATGGGGGCGTTAGCCATTCGCATTTACCGCCCGGGGCTGATGGATCGCCGGTAACCTGGCGCAGCCTGTTGGCGTTGGGTATTTCTGGCGGAATTCTGCCGTGTCCTTCGGCGCTGGTAGTTTTGCTCGCGGCCATTTCTCTCCATCGCGTCGGCTATGGTTTGCTCCTGGTAGTAGCCTTCAGCGCCGGGCTTGCGGCAGTGCTGACCTCTGTAGGTTTGGCTTTCGTTTACGCTGGTCGGCTGCTTAAATCAACCGGCGGCTTTGGACGCGTCGGCCGAGTGCTGCCCGTTTTTAGCGCACTCGTTATCACCTGCGCCGGTTTAGCAATTTGCTATTCAGCCCTGGATCAAGCCGGCGTCAACCTCTTCGCGCGCGGCGTCGGTCTCGCCCATGAATTTGCGGCGTTGGGAACGAACGGTGCCTCGCTGAAGAGTCTCAGCTCGCTAAGCATGCTGGGCCTGGGACTTATCTTTGGACTAAAACACGCAACGGAGGTCGACCACATAGTTGCCGTCTCGGCCATCGTCAGCGAACAGCGGAAACTCATTCGCGCGGCTTTCGTGGGCGGGCTGTGGGGAGCAGGACATACGGCTTCGCTCATCGTAGTCGGCGTGATTGTTCTGGGGTTGAAAATCTCTATTCCGGATTCTATCGCTGCCTGGCTGGAATTCGGCGTAGCAATAATGATCATTAGTCTTGGTGTCATTGCAATAATCAAAACGCTGCATTCCCGAACACGCATTCATCTTCATCAGCACGTTCACGATGCCGCGCGCCACACTCACGTTCACTTTCATGAACCAGGTTTCGAAGACGGCGCACCGGCGCGACATTCACACGCCGTGACGAAGATCGGACTAAAACCGGTGATCGTTGGGGCGATGCACGGTCTGGCAGGATCGGCCGCGCTCACACTGCTGGTTTTGACGCAGGTTAACTCGGTAGTTCTGGGACTGCTTTACCTTGGGGTCTTCGGATTGGGTTCGATAGTAGGCATGTTGTTAATGTCGGGACTAATGGGCCTGCCGTTTGCGCTCAGCTCGCGGAGATTAGGTCGAGTCCACTATGGCTTCCAGATGATCGCCGGCGCGGTGAGTATTGCCTTCGGGCTCTGGTATGCGTACGTTACGGGACTTGCCGGTGGCTTGTTAGGTTTCACTGGTTAACCCCGGAAGTTCCGGACCATGCGCGCCATCACTTCCAGGGCCCGGGACCCAGCGGAGTCGGCGTAAATCCAAACCCGCCAAGGTCGAACGGACTGCTGTGCGCATTAAGCACAAACCCCTGGAGACTGACATTGTCTGCGTCGCCCCCCACCACAATTACACCGAAACCCAGCTTGACGGCTGCATCAAAACCGCCTTTGACGGTAATCAGATCGTCAATCCGGATGGACTCCTTGCGCTTGGAACTGTCGAGCTTATAAGAGCACGGGTTGCAGACGTCGACTCCGTTATTTTTCAGGGGTGCGCCGACTAAGTTGTCTAGCAGGAAGAGGTCGAGCGTGGCACCGGGACCGGCTGGTGTGCCCGCCAAGCCGGCGGTGTAGGTGGCAAACAAGTTCGTGTCGAACGTAAATTGCGTGCTGGTGATCGTCCCCGATTTTTCGAGGATGTGCGGTATCACGAAGGTTTTCGCCTTTGGTATGCCCACCCGCATCGGCTCAAAGCCAAAGACGCTTAGGTCGAACGCGCTAGTGTGCGCATTGACCACAAGCCCCTGGAGACTGACATTGTCTGCGTCGCCCCCCACCACAATTACGCCGAAACCCAACTTGACCGGTGCATCAAAACCTCCTTTGACGGTGATCAGATCGTCAATCCAGATGGTCACCTTGCGGGTGACACTGTCGAGGAAGAAAGAGCATGGGTTGCAGACGTCAGCTCCGTTGGTTTTCAGCGGTGCGCCGGCGGAGTTGTCGAACAAATAGAGTTCAAGTTTGGCACCGGGACCGGCTGCCGTGCCCCCCAGACCGGCGGCGTAGGTGGCAATTAAGTTTGTGTCGAAGGTAAATTGCGTGCTGGTGATCGTCCCCGATTTTTCGAGGATGTGCGGTATCACGAAGGTTTTCGTCTTCGCTGATGTATCGTTCGCACTCTCCAGTCCAGGGGTTTTCTTTGGTAGAGGGGAAAGGTTGGGCAGTTGTTGTTTCTGACCCGCCTCACCTTCCGCATTCTCCTGTTTAACTTTTCTCTTCAGTAGACCGGAAAGGTTGGGCAGCTGTTTCCGAAACCCCTCAGCCTCCTTACTTTGACTGTCCGCGGGGTTCGTATCCGGCCGCTTTTCTTTGCCGGGTTGACACTCAATCTCAAACTTAGCCTGACTGGATTCATAGCTGTTCGGCGAGAGAATCTTGATTCTCTCCCAACCTTCAAAAGGCGGCTGAACATCGGCGTCTGACAATGTCCAATCGGTGTTGACCCGCTGCGTCCCGGCTTCCTCGAAAGTCAACGTGAAGATGGGCGCGGTCGCTCCGTCGCTGCGGGTGAAGGTGTACCTGATCGTGCCCGGCCCATTTGTTTTGATATAACCGTTGAAGACCACCTTCATCGGACACGGCCCGCTCATCCGCGCATCCTCCGCTGTGAGCGATGCTTCCGTTACGCGAAACTCCTCCTGCCGGTGCGCCGACGCTACGAAAGTTATGATAAAAATCGAGAACAGACACCCGATTGCCGACCCCTTGATTGACTGTCGCAACATTTTCTTTCGTTCCTTTGCTGTTGTCTGACTGGCACAACTGAGAATTCGAGCACTTTGGCGCTTGTGGGTATAGCTGATTTTATTGGTAGCGGGGGGCAGGATCGAACTGCCGACCTTGGGGTTATGAATCCCACGCTCTAACCATCTGAGCTACCCCGCCACGTTTGGCATTTCATTATAAAGTTCAACTCAAAGAGGTCAACCCGCGAGACCTAAAGCAACCAAACAGTTAAGAGCAGACAGCAAACAGCCGCAGAATTCCCGTGGCCGGCGCGGGAAGGTCAAACAGTAGCGTCCACACTCTGACTGTGGTTAATACCCTCCGCATACGTGGGCGCTGACGTTATCTCACGTTCTCTCAGCCCGTTAGCATCAGCCTCAATGAAAAGAGGGACTTTCCCCTCTCTCAAACTGAACGGAGCTGATACGCATGAACGCCCGCGCTTTCCCAGTCAACTTGTTACGGATCTTCCTTGTTCTGATTGTTACAACCTTCGCTTTTTCTCCAACCTCTGCGCAGACACAGGACGACAAAACCCTGGCGCCCTATTTCGTAGTGCAGGGTGAAGCCAACATCGACCACCTGCCGCTCAAGGATACGCACGTAAACATCGCCGTCTCCGGTGTCATCGCGGATGTGCAGGTGTTGCAGACCTATCGTAATGAAGGCGCGCGGCCAATCAACGCCACCTATGTCTTTCCGGCTTCCACCCGTGCCGCAGTGTACGCGATGCGCATGCGCATCGGCGACCAGGTCATTGTGGCCAAAATCAAAGAACGACAAGCGGCCAAGCAGGAGTTTGATGAAGCCAAGAAACAGGGGAAGAGCGCTTCCCTGCTCGAGCAACAGCGACCCAATGTGTTTTCTATGAGTCTTGCCAATGTCATGCCTGGCGATCAGATTGAGATTGAATTGCGCTACACCGAACTGCTGATTCCAACCGATGGTACTTATGAAGTTGTGTTTCCTACCGTAGTTGGGCCGCGCTATTCGTCACCGCAGGAATCGGGGGCAAGAACAGATAATCCGGTGAACACGCCCTATCTTCATCAAGGCGAAAAACCCAGCAGTACGCTCCACATCTCGGCCCGCATCGCGGCCGGCGTTCCCATCTACGATTTGAGTTCGCCGTCGCATCAGGTGCTGCCGCAGTGGCAAGGGCCCAGCACCGCTCAACTGGTGCTGGACGAAGCGGATGCATTTAAGGGAAATCGCGACTTTGTTTTGCGCTATCGGCTGGCGGGCGACCAAATACATTCAGGCCTGCTGCTCTTCCGGGGTGAGGACGAAAACTTCTTCCTGTATATGGCCCAACCGCCAACGCGGGTAACGCTCGAAGACATGCCCGCGCGCGAATATATTTTTGTGGTCGACGTTTCCGGTTCAATGGACGGCTTCCCGCTGAACACTTCCAAAAACCTCCTCAAAGATCTGATCGGACAGTTAAAACCATCGGACTTATTCAATGTGGTCTTGTTTGCCGGAGACTCGACCGTGCTTTCCCCGACTTCCCTTCCCGCAAACTCGGAAAACATCTCCAAAGCCATTAGCTTATTGGAACAACAGCGCGGTAGTGGCGGTACCGAACTCCTGCCGGCAATCAAACAGGCTATGGGGCTGGAACGCGCCGGCAGCGTTTCGCGCAGCATTGTGTTGGTAACAGACGGATACGTTTCCGGCGAGCAGGGTGTCTTCGACCACATCCGCGCCAATCTCGATCACTGCAACGTGTTTGCGTTTGGCATCGGCTCTTCAGTCAATCGCTATCTCATCGAGGGCGTGGCGCACGCCGGGATGGGTGAGCCTTTCATCGTCACCAAAGAATCGGAAGCTCAGGCGACGGCAGCCAGGTTTCGTGAATACATTGAGGCACCCGTCCTCACCGACATTCAGGTCAACGCCGTCGGTTTTGATACCTACGATGTGCATCCGGTCCACTTGCCCGATCTGTTCGCCCAGCGGCCGATAATTCTTTTTGGCAAATGGCGGGGACCGGTTGGCGGAACTTTTGAACTTCAGGGAAAAATGGGGCGGGGAGAGTTTGTGACCCGCCTGGATGTCGCCACGGTCCAACCCGATCCCGCCAACAGTGCGCTGCGTTATCTGTGGGCGCGTTCACGGATTGCTGAACTCTCTGACTACGGTTCGAGAAACCCTGACGCCGATCGCATCACAGAAATTACTTCACTGGGTTTGAAGTACAGTTTGCTGACCCAGTACACCTCGTTTATCGCAGTCCGCGAAGTGGCAACAAATCCGAATGGTCAAGCGAAGGATGTCAATCAAGCGCTGCCGCTGCCGCTGGGTGTTAGCGATTTGGCAGTAGGCGACGGCACTGAGAGCGGCGATGAGCCGGAACTGGTTTGGCTGATGGCGCTAGGGCTGATGATTGTCATAACCATGCTCCTGCGCCGGCGCCGGCGTTTTGTATGAGTCGAAAACTAAACTGGAACCGCGTGGCGCAAGTGTTTGTGGTGCTGCTGGGCGCGCTGGGATTGAAGCAATATTATTCAACCGCCAGCGCCAACCAGCTCCGCTGGATTCTGGCGCCGACGACAATGTTGGTGAGTTTTGTCAGCGGCGAATCTTTTCAGTTTGAACCCTACTCCGGCTACCTAACCACCGATCACACTTTCGTGATTGCGACAGCTTGTGCCGGCGTAAATTTTCTGATCACGGCCTTCGTAATGCTTTCTCTAAGAAGACTGTGGTGCGATGAGGCGTCAAACTCCTGGAGATTCATCCCCACCGCGGCTCTCCTTGCCTATTTCGCGACGCTGGTAGCTAACGCCGTGCGCATTACCATCGCCCTGCAGCTGCAACGGATGCCGCCGCAGATTGGTGGTTTCAGTCCCGGCGAGCTGCACCGCTTCGAAGGAATCTTAGTTTACTTTGGGTTTCTGCTGTTGCTGTTTGTGATCAGCGAGAGAGGGCGCGCGAAAAATAATTCAAGGCTGCTCAGCCTCGCTGTCTTTCCGCTGCTGATTTATTACCTGACGACTTTAGGGATTCCGTTGGCCAATAGCGCCTACCGGGGAAAAATCGACAGCGTTGATTTCTGGGAGCATTTCGTTTTCGTATTACTGACTCCTCTGATCATTATTCTCCCACTATCTACGTTGCGATATTTCAGGATTCGGTATCGCGCCTACTTACGTCCGAGCAAAGTCGATGAAGCCGCGCTCCGGCTCAACTGATAGCAACTTTACCTGCACGTTCTCCCCAACTCGCAACCCGTGCTCGCCGCGCATCACCCGACCATCGACGGGCGGATTGATAACGCGAGCAAACGTTCCCTTCTCAGTCACGCCGGTTACGATTGCGTTGAACTCGTGGCCTATCTGATCTCGCAGCAACACTGCCGCCGCCACCTTGCGCATTTTGCGTTCGACCTTGCGCGCCGCGGCCGCGCGCTCAGTGCAGCGTTCGGCAATTTGTGTGAGTTCGGCCGCGGTATAGGGAACGGGTTTCCCGGCGAACGCAGCCTTCACCAAACGCTGCGTTATCAAATCGGCAAAACGGCGATTCGGCGCAGTCGAATGCGTGTAGTCTTGCACGGCTAAACCAAAATGGCCTTCGCCCTTCTCCCCCGGCAGTTGCAGCACGTATTCTCCCGGCCCTAAAGCTTTCACGATGGCCAGCGAAAGGTCAGGAAAGTGGAGCGGATCAGCCACCTTCCGGCGCGCGAGAAACTCGGCGAGCGAGCGTGAGTCGGGCGTCTCGGGTAAGCGTTCCTTAAGGTCAGCGGCGATCTCGACGATGCGTGACCAGTATTTCGGAGTACGAACTACGCGGCGCAATGTCGGACTACCCTTCCCTTCCAGAAACTGCGCCATCGCCACGTTGGCAGCGATCATGAAATTCGCAATGAGGTCGCGGGCGCTGTTCTGCTCGACCACCGCCAGTTCGGTAATCTTTCCCTCGTCATCAACCTGCGGCGACGCCTGAATCGTTCCCAGCTCCAAAGCCCCGTGCAGTTTTCTAAGTTCAGCCAGATCTTTCGCCGCCGCAAACTGCAAACGAATCTGCGCTTCAAGGCCGGGCACCGCCGCAACGTTCGCCGGCACGCTAGATTTTCCGTCGAGCCAGTCGCCGATAGACTCATAGGCAAGCTTGGCGTAGTTCTTAAGCAGTGCCGGATAAATGTCGACGCTTTTAACTGTCCCGTCAGAACTGAAGACCATCTCGGTAACTATGGCGCGGCGATCCTGGCCCTGATTAAGCGATGTCAAGTCCGTTGATAATTCTTCTGGCAACATCGGGAAGGTCTTGACGCCGGTGTAAACAGAAGTGCAGTTCTCGGCCGCATGTTTGTCGATCGCTGAGGCGGCCGGAACAAGCGAGTCGACGTCGGCGATCCCGACCAGCAACCGCGTGTCGCCATTGGGAAGAGCTTCGGCATATTCAACCTGATCGAGGTCGCGAGACGTCTGATCGTCGATCGAAGACCATAACAACTGCCGCAGATCACGCGCCTGGGTAGCGGCTGCATGGGACGCAGGGTCGGCGACGATTGCTTTTATTTCCTCGCTAACGGCGGCGGGGAGATCAGGAACAAATCCCGCTTCGATCATCGACTGGTGAGCAATTGCGAATAGGTCCAAAGAGTTGGATTGGGTAGCGTGTTTAGTCATAGGAGAAACTGAGTATAGCTGCTGGCGTTCGGATCATGTAGTAGCCGCAGGTGGGGCCGGCTTTTAGGTAGTGCTAACGCGCGTTGACTTTTAGTTAGGAGGTAACGCACAACGCGTTTACTGGGACCGCGTCCCGCCTGCATTTGATAATTGCGCGCGCAGCGCGTCGAGTCGAAGCGCTGAGGCGCGGAATGTAATAGCCCAGGGCAACGCCCTGGGATTAAGGTAACCACCCAACCCTTCGCCGACCCTCGATGGGTCGGCGTTTGTCACTCACATTTATCAGAGCGGGGAAAGGTTGACGGATCCAGGGGCGTTGCTTCTGGCTACTCTATTGCGCGCCTCAGCGCTTCGACTCGACACGCTGCGCGCGCAATTATCAAATGCAGGCGGG
>JANLYH010000218.1:0-3768 GCA_031365545.1 Pyrinomonadaceae bacterium
TTCGATTCGCTCGCTTGATCTGAATTCGTTCGCCACATGACCAGCGCGTAAGCCGCCGCGACGATGAGTGAGTAAACCAGGTTATGCTGAAGGCCCGCGAAAACCTGTACGGAGACGATCGCCGCCAGCAACACGCCGCGACTTCGTTTCCCGGTTTGGCCGTAGCCGTCAATCGCCCACAACAACCAGGGCAAAAGCGCCGCCGTGTGTAAAATGTTCGTGTGTCCGATCTGGCCGATGAGAAAGCCACTGCATTGCCAAACGAGACTCGTCAGCGCCGCTCCTTCGATACTTGAGCCGCTGCGGCGGGCATACAGATAGGCGCCAAGCGCGGCGAGCATGTAACTCGAAAGCATCATTAGGTTGGTCGCGGCTGGTGTGCTGAAGACCAGGTAAAACCAGTTGAGCGGAAAAAGCACTCCCGCCTGCGCTGCTCCAAACAGGGGCATGCCGGAAAAGATGTAGGGATTCCAAAGCGGCAGGTAACCGGCGCGGATCAGATTCGCAACCGCGACGCGCATGGGAATGTTGAAAATGATGCCGTCGTCGGGAGAAATGACGAGCTTGCCGCGCGTGGCTGGAAAGAAATAGAGGAGGGGCAGCAGCGAGACCACTATCGCAGTCGCACAGCTCCGCGTTATTTTAGAATGAAGACTAAGTGGAAAACGCATTCAAGCAAAAACAAGAAGTGTCTCTAGCGATCGGCGCAACAATTGTTAGCGCCCTGGCCGGCGTGAAGCGACTGGTGATCGCGCGCAAAGCCGAGGCGGTGTGCGGAGCGTTACTATTCTTGATGGCTGTAAACCTCTGCGCGGCAATTTCGCGCAAGAGCATCACCAACGATGAAATCGTTCACATTCCGGCCGGATACTACCATCTAGTTGCTGGAGAGTTCCAACTCAACAACGAACACCCGCCGCTCGTGAAGATGTGGGCGGCCTTGCCGCTCCTGCTGGTGCAACCGGATGAACCGCCGGCGCCGAAAACTGCAGATGAAAATTTCATGGAACGGACCTGGGGATTCCACGAGCGTTTCTGGCAAGCAAATCAACCGCGTTTTCAAACCGTCACCTTTTGGCCGCGGGTGATGATGGTCCCAATCACGTTGGCCCTCGGCGCTCTTATCTTCATTTTCGCCCGCCGACTTTTTGGTGATACGACCGCGCTCATTGCGGTCGCGCTTTATGTGGTGGAACCAACCGTACTCGCGCACGGCCGCATTGTGCACACAGATGTGCCGGCGGCGCTGGTCTACCTGCTTTTTTTCGTCGCTCTATACTTTTATTCCGAACAATCGGAACTAAGACCGTCGAACTATGTGGCACCCCGCGGTCCTAACATCCGCAGTCCCAGTATGAAACGGGCTTTGCTGCTCGGAGTGGCCTGTGGCGTAGCGCTGCTGACTAAGTTTTCGATGCTGGTTGTCTTGCCGGTGCTTGGGCTTTACTTCCTCTTCAGACTTATTGTCAATTGGCGTGATTCCAAAAAGCGCCGGCAGGTCATCCTTCACGTCAGTCTCATCAGCATCGTTATCCTGCTTCTCGTCAATGCCGCCTACTATTTTCAACATCCGGTGCTGGAAGCCTCTGATGTGCGTTGGGTTGAGCTGAAGTCTCCGGCGCTTTTGGGCTTTGTCACTACACTCGTTCGCGTTGTCTCGAAAGTTGTTCCCACTTACTACCTCTTCGGCGTTTACAACATCGAGGTGCACAACCACTTCGGTCATGCCACCTCACTGCTGGGCCAGTATAGCGACCTTGGCTGGTGGTACTACTTCCCGGTAGCGTTTGCGCTGAAGACGACGATTCCGTTTCTGTTGGTTGCGATTGCCGGGCTGGGATGGGCGGTCTGGAGACTGGTGAAACGCGATCTGCGTTTTCTCTGGGTGGTCGTTCCCGTCGCCGTCTATCTGGCAATCTCGCTAACGAGTCACATCAATATTGGCATTCGGCACTTTCTTCCGGTTTATCCGTTTCTCTTCATTGCCGCCGGGGCGCTCCTGACGCAGTTGCTCGAGCGTCGGCGAATCGCAGGCACCGGCGTGTTGGTTTTGCTGCTTGCCTGGACGGGCTTCGAAGCGGCACGCACTTTCCCCGACTACACGCCTTACATGAATCAACTCGCGTCGAGTCACCCTCATTGGTACTACCTGGGCGACTCAAATGTTGAATGGGGTGACGATGTCAGCGCGCTAGCGGATTACTTGAAGGTGCGTGGTGAGACCAAAGTAAGCGCGGCACTCTCCGCCGGCTGGAGCACACTTGGACGCTACGGCGTTGACTATATCGACATGGTTTCGCTGCCGCCGGACAAAACTCCGGAGACGCGTTACGTTGCCATTGGCGCAAGTTTTCTTAACGGTTCAGTGATACCGGGTGACGAAAACATTGTCGGGCGGCGATCATTTGAAAGAACTAATCTGTTTGCGCGCTACCGCGATCGTAAACCTGAGGCTGTGTTTGGAAACTCGATCTATCTATTCCGTGAGCATGAGTGATTTTTGAATTCCAAGAGCCGGGGCAAGCCCGCCTTCCTGACTGCACGTATTCTCAGTAGAAACTTTGACACCCAGGGTTGGGAGCATTAGCTCAACATTGCGAACGTCCAGTCAGTAAGGCGGGCTTGCCCCCGCTCTTCGACTGCTCGAACTGCTGCAAAGCTTTCTCATATACACTCCAGGTTAAGCGCGCTGTCTTCTCCCAGGAAAACTCAGCGGCCCGCCGCTGTCCAGCCCTCGCCAGCTCGCGCCGCGCATTTTCATTGTCAAACAATTCGAGAATATGGCGCGTAAGCTCCGTTGCACTTTTTGGATCGAAGAGTAGTGCTGCGCCACCCGTTGTCTCCTCGATTGCGGGAATGCGGCTCGCAATCACCGGCGCGCCACACGCCATTGCTTCCAGCGGCGGCAGTCCAAAGCCTTCGTAAATCGAAGGGTATATGAAAACCCGGCAGGATGAGTAGAGCGCTTGTAGGTCGTCGTCGTGGAGGTAGTCTACGACCACAATACGGTCGCGCACTGGCGATCGTTCGATGGCTGTGAAAAGCGGACTACTTAGCCAGCCGCGGCCTCCGGCGATAACGAGTTGAGTACTTGTTTGAGGTCGCGCCCGCGTGACTTCTGCAAAGGCCGTTACCAGCAATGAAAGGTTCTTGCGCGGTTCGAGCGTTCCCACCGCAAGCAGAAAGTCGTCGCCAATTCCCAAGCGCCGGCGGACGTCAATGGTCTCAGCAAGCGCCAGCGGCCGAAAACGCGCGCGCGCCGCTTCCGGTATGGCAAACACAGTTTCCGGATTCAGTTTGAGAAGTTCACACACTTCTAGCCGCACGCTTTCGGTAGGCGTGATGATCGCATCGGCAACGCGGGCCATGTGAGGCAGACGCCGATGAGCACGTTTTACGCGGCGCCTTTCATGAGTGGCAGAGTGAAGCAGCAGCGAAAGATCGTGAATGGTCAGCACGGTCGCGCAACGCCGCCACAAGGGAATATCGTAGTTGGTACCATGAAAAAGCTGGAGCTCGCCGCGGGTGAGGTATCGGGGGAGACCCACCGACCACCAGTGTCTCCCGAGCGGCCCAACTCGCGAGCGGTGAAGTTTCAGATTAGCCGGAAGGCCCAAACCATCGGGCTCAGCAAGCTTTATGATCGAGTAGGTGGACGGGTAAACAAGCTCAAACTTGCTCGCCGGCTGGTCATTCGCCAGGGCGCGGGCTAGTTCCCAGGTGTAATGACCGACCCCGGTTTTAGGTGCTGTTAACGGGAGACCGTCA
>JANLYH010000020.1:0-7837 GCA_031365545.1 Pyrinomonadaceae bacterium
AAGAATTTGATTGCTAATACCAGCAGCGCTGCGAAAACGCTGGTCGGTGGTATGGCGGTCCAGAAGTTTATCTTTCGCCGCGGCTTCTCCCGTTGGCTGATGCATCAGTTGATCATGTGGGGATGCGTCATCTCGGCGCTTATTACTTTCCCTCTGGTGTTTGGCTGGGTGCACTTTGAACTGGAAGGCCAGCGCGGATATCGCGCTTACGTTTTTGGTTTTCCCCTGAACGTAGTGGACGGGCGAAATGCGATTGCCTGGGTCACGTTTCACGCGCTCGATTTCACGGCAATCATGGTGCTCGCTGGTTGCGCTATCGCGATTCATCGCCGCTTGCACGATCGTGGCGCGATAGCTTTACAACAGTTTCTGTTCGACTTCGTACCACATCTGCTCTTAATCGCGATTTGCATCACGGGATTGATGCTGACCGCATCAAGCCTCTGGCTGCACGGCTATATGTATTCGTTCATCGCACTATCGCATCAGGCGGTCGTGATCATGACTTTGTTTTACTTACCCTTTGGCAAACTCTTTCATGTGATTCAACGGCCGGCATCGATTGGCGTTGAACTTTATCAAAGGCGTGCGCGTGAGATGCCACAAGCCGTCTGTCCGCGCTGCGGCGTTGAGTTTGTAGCTGAGATGTGGCTCGACGATCTCAAAACGGTCGTGGATAAACTTGGGTTTGATTACAAGATGAGCGATGGACACGTTTGGCAGGACTACTGTCCGCGCTGCAAGCGCGTCATACGCGGACTGGCATATGCATCGCTAATAAAACACAAAGAAGTTGGGCCGCAGATTAAGGCAGATAGACGCGGATAGGACAATGAAAACCAAAGAACGTCTAACGAGCTTTCTGATCTGTGTGAATCCACGTTCATCCGCGGCTAATTCTATATGAGCAAAGTCGAAAATCTCCAAAAGATCATCGAAGCCTTCGGTCCGCATCTGCATGATGCGCCGTACGGAGGCTGGCGCGCTGACCGTGTGATAGACAAAGTCGTGCCGACGCACTGCCCCTACTGCGGGGTGCAGTGCGGCATGAATCTCCTCGTCGAGAACAATCATGTCGTCGGTTTCGAGCCTCGTTACGATTTTCCCGTGAACGAAGGCCGCCTGTGTCCCAAAGGCGTTACAGCTTACTTACAGGTTCATCATCCCGATCGGCTATTGCATCCACTCATCAAGCGTAACGGCATGTTTGAACGGGCGAGCTGGGACGAAGCGCTCGATCTCGTAGTCTCGAAATTCAAAGAACTGCAAACCAGGCATGGCAAAGATTCCATCGGCGTTTATTCAGGCTCGTCGCTCACCACCGAAAAAACCTATCTGATGGGCAAGTTTGCGCGCGCCGGCCTCGGTACCCGTTACATTGATTACAACGGGCGGCTGTGTATGGTCTCCGCTGCGGCGGCGAACAATAAGGCATTCGGCATCGACCGCGCGGCGAATCCGTGGGATGACATTCCGCTAGCTGAGGTTTTGTTAATTGCAGGATCAAACTGTGCTGAGACGTTCCCGGTGCTTAACAAGTTCCTCTGGCAACAGCGCGATAACGGTGGTAGCTGGATCATTGTTGATCCGCGCGAGACTCCAACCGCTCGCCAGGGCGATCTCCATCTGCAACTGAAGCCCGGCACTGATGTCGCTCTCGCGAACGGGATGCTGCACGTTCTGATCGAAGAGAATTTGATTGATCAGAATTTCATCAGTGCACGCACGAATTGTTGGGAGGAAACGCGCGTCTCCGTGGCTAGCTATACGCCGCAAGTTGCTGCGGAAATTGCAGGCGTACCGGCAGAAAAAATTGTTCAGGCCGCACTGCTGTACGGTCGCGCTACGACTTCGATGATCCTGCACGCGCGCGGAATCGAGCACCACTCGCACGGCGTCAACAACGTGCTTTCCTATATCAATCTCGTCCTGGCGACAGGAAGTATCGGCGCGCCCGGACGTGGCTACGGCACGATCACGGGACAAGGTAATGGACAAGGAGGGCGCGAGCACGGACAGAAGGCTGATCAACTTCCCGGTCAGCGCTCAATTTTGAATCCTGAACATCGCAAGTACGTCTGCGAGGTTTGGGGCTTGCCTGAAGAAGAGTTGCCGCAGGCAGGCGTATCCGTAGTCGAGATGTTTCAGAAGATGCAAGAGGGCGAAATTCGCGGCCTGCTCTCGATCTGCAACAACGTGATGGTTAGTTTGCCAGACACGAATGAAGTGCGCCGCTCGCTCGAAGGCCTGGACTTCTACGTCTGCATTGATTTCTTCATGTCCGAAGGTTCGCGTTACGCCGACGTTGTTCTGCCCGGCAGCACCTGGAGCGAAGACGAAGGCGTGACGGCAAATGGCGAAGGCCGCGTTCTGAAAATCAACAAGGCCGCAGACCCACCCGGAGAAGCGCGCGCCGACTGGTGGATTATCCAGGAGATTGCGCGCCGCATGGGCCGCGAAAAGTACTTTGACTTTGATAGCCCGCGAGCAATTTTTGACGAGATGCGCGTCGCCTCGCGTGGCGGCAACGCCGACTATTACGGCATCACTTGGGAAAAGATCGAGAAGAACAACGGTATCTTCTGGCCTTGCCCGACCGAAGATCATCCAGGTACGCCGCGCCTCTTTGAAGATCGCTTTTATCATCCGGATGGCAAGGCGAAGTTTCACGCAGTCGATTACGCGCCGCCGCAGGAGACGCCTGATGAAGAGTATCCACTGATTTTGACCAGTGGCCGGGTCGTCTATCAATATCTTTCCGGCAATCAGACGCGCCGCATTGGATTTCTGGTAGAGCAGTGCCCCGAGCCGTATGTCGAGATCCATCCGGAAACGGCGATGAAGTTGAAGGTCAACGATGGCGAGCGGGTTAAGGTGGTATCCAGGCGCGGCGACGGAATCTTCCCCGCTTTGATTGTTCGCACGATCAGACCGGACACGATCTTCATTCCGTATCATTGGGGCGAAGAGCTAGCCGTGAATCAACTGACGAACCCGGCGCTCGATCCAGTTTCCAGGATTCCTGAGTTCAAAGCGTGCGCCGCGCGCATCGAAAAGATTCACTCAAGGCAACTTCCGATTTTTGGCGAGAAGCGCAAGGGCATGTCGCGTAGTGAATTTAGATAATCAGCCGCGGATTAACGCAGATAAACGCGGAGCAAGCAGGAAAGAAATGATAAAGGCGCGAACTTAGTAGTGAGTTTTTCTGATCAGCGCAAATCCGCGTTAATCCGCGGCTGATTTTCTGAGGTGAATATGGAAGAGACAATGTTCATTGATCCGCAGCGTTGCATTGGCTGCCGGGCTTGCGTTGCGGCGTGCCGAGAGTGCGGGACGCACAAAGGCTATTCGATGATCTATGTCGACTACCTTGATCGATCAGAGACAACCGCCACGATGCCTACCGTCTGCATGCACTGCGTTGAGCCGACGTGTGCGCTGGTTTGTCCAGCGGACGCGATCAAGACCACAGAAGATGGCATTGTCCTTTCCGCGTTGAAACCGCGCTGCCTCGATTGCCGCAATTGCGTCAACGCCTGTCCATTTGGCGTGCCGAAGTACAACACCGAGATGCACCTCCAGATGAAATGCGACATGTGTTTCGATCGTACTAGTGAGGGCTTGAAGCCGATGTGCGCGAGCGTCTGTCCGACGGGTGCGATCACATTTGGCAAGTATGAAGACATCGTTCCACTGCGCCGCACCAAGCCCGTGAACGCGCACGTTTTCGGCAATCAGAAAGTCGAAACCAAAGTTTATCTGATGTTGCCGACCGAGGCGGACGAGGTTGAGGTCGGTGGTTGTGGCGTGTTTGAAGGACGCGTGAAAACTGAGTCGCAACCAGCAAGCGAATCATGGATCGACCTGCAAGTTGAACACACGGACAAGAGCAATGAGTTCTAATCTCGGCAAAACGATCGACAAAGTTCTGGCTGACACACGATCAGACGAAAGCGATGTTCGCTCCGCCACGGCGCCGCATCAGCACGACTTTCCGTATGATCGCGAAGAGGAAGCACAGGTGACTCGGCGCGAGTTCTGCAACTTTCTCGGACTTACTTCGGCCGCGTTGTTCGTAGGCGCGGCAGGTTTCGCTGGAAAGGCAGCGTTCGACGCGCGCCGCACGCCACAACTTCCACCGTCAAAGATCGCGGGCGCTGAGACGCTCGCTCCTGGCTCCTCTCTGAATTTCAGTTACCCGACAGCGAAAGACTCCGCAATTCTCATCCGCACGCTCGACGGTGAGCTTCATGCCTTCGGCCAGAAATGCACCCATCTTTCATGTCCGGTTTATTTCGAACGCGCGCATCAGCGGCTCGAGTGTCCTTGTCACGACGGGGCGTTTGACGCGAAGACCGGAAATGTTTTGTATGGCCCCCCACCGAGACCGCTCGATCCGATTAAATTGGAAGTGCGCGCCGATGGAGAAGTGTGGGCCGTCGGCAGAGAAGCTGGTAGCAGCGAAGTCTTGCTCTAATTGGAAACAAAGAAATGCAAAGCGAACAAATCAAAGCGCAACCGATTCACAATCTCGCCGGCAAAGGCCGAACGGCTGTGGCCCAGGCGCGACTCATCCTGCTCGTGATGGTCAACGTCGCGCAGCTTTGGATTCTCGCCGCCACAGTCGAAGCTGCGCTGGCCCATCGCTTTTCAGCATTGCTGCCGCTCGTTGTTGCTTCGGGCGGCTGCTTTGTCGTTACACTTACGCTGATTCTCTGGTGGCGTCCCGCGTCGCGCCGTTTCACCAGCTCCGGCTACCTGAAACGATGAAGAATCCGGTGGAGTCTCTCCTCGAAGCTGACCACGCGTCGCTGGGTCAGTTGCTTAGCGAACTCTACGCAGAACTATCAGCACCAAACATTGCTCGCGCCTCCGAGTTGCTCGATCTCTTCTGGGCTCGCTTGGCGGTTCACATTCGCGCCGAGAATCTGCATCTGTTCCCTGCTCTCGCCAATGCTTCCGCCTCGCTCTTCACCGGCCAAGGCAGTTTGCCCACAGCTGAGGAGGCGCACAACATGCTCTTCCGGCTGCGCTCAGATCACAATTTCTTCATGACGGAACTTGCGCTAATGGTCAAGGTTATGCGCGAGATGAGAGGGAGCCAACTAGTGAGCGTCGAAGAAGCTCGGGACTTGCGGCAGCGCCTGACTACAATCGCGAAACGATTGGAAGCTCACAACCGCCTGGAAGAGGAACAAACTTACCTTTGGCCGTCTTTACTTTTCAATGAGCAAACAGTCGCCGAACTTGGCGATCGCCTTCGGCACGAACTGAACAATCTTCCAGTGCGGTTCACTTGATCCACTCTTTCCTAATTCACTACCTAACTAATTGGCATTACCCAATTCGTCTGCTCGCGGGCCCGCCTGCACTTCATCGCTGAGTTATTACCCTCTTTATTACCCTCTTTTAAGGTTATTACCCTCTTTCCAGTCCTCTCTTGGTGTATTACCTCTTTCGCCATTTCGCTCCCGGCCCGCGTCCGAGGCACTCGACTCCTTTAGCAGCCTTCATGTCGCGTAACAAACGACGGATCATGTCGCGACTGACTCCGGGACAGAGCCGTTCGAGATCGGTGATGCCAAACTCACCGGAGATCGTTTCAATCGCATGCTCCACGAGTTCGGTCTTTGCTCCGCGCGGTGATTTGATCTGCCCAAGGCGCTGCTCGAACTCTTTATATGCCCGAGTGAGAATGTAGAGCAGATAGTTCAAGTAAGGCCAGGGGTCATGCTTCCCTTCGTGCCAGCGGGCAGAGGATTGTTCGAGCGTTTCGTAATAGCGTTCCTTGTTGTCCTCGATGAGACGTTCGAGGCTGATGTAGCGACCTACTTCAAAGCCGCAGTGATAAAGCGACTGGAGCAATAGCAGACGTGATGCGCGTCCGTTGCCGTCGCGAAACGGGTGGACGCAGAGGAAGTCGAGATTGAGCGCTGTAAGCATGACTAGTGGATGAACCCATTTTTCAAGGAGACCGCGCTGCCACAGTTCTAGTGTCTGGGCCATGAACTTTCCAGTTTGCTTCGCGGGCACAGTCTTGAAGCGAACGCGGCTGCGACCATCTGCGTAGGTCTGAATAATGTCAATATCCCTTTCCTTGTAAATGCCGGCGTCCCAGACTTCGCCGCGCGAAAGTTTGTGAAGCTTCTTGATCGTCGCCTCAGAGATAGGGAGCTTGGCGCCCCGCTCGTGAATCAGTTTCAGCGCGTCGCGATAGCCGCGCACTTCTTCCTCATCGCGGTCACGGAGCGCGGACTTGCCAAAGATCAGAGTGCCAACGCGAGACTTGTCTACTTCGACGCCTTCGATGCGATTGGAGGAGACAGCGCTTTCGATGAGCGCATGTTCGCGAAGCACCTTCAGTGTTTGCGGCGACTGGCGCGTGAACAGTTCCTGCTTGCCGCGCGCCTCGGCGAGGTCAGTCAAGTACCACGTCGTCCGCGTTGGCAACATGGGCGGTTCGGCGGCGAGTTGGCGAAGAGTCATCATGACTGTTACTTGTAGTTCCTTGAACCAGGAGGCGCTGCGAAGTCTTCGGCGCTTGATTTAAGAAGCTGTTTGGTTCACGAAGACGAGATCGGAACGTGGCACCTGTTATACCTTCTCGAGAACCCTTACGGTTACCATCGTGATGCCATTAGCTTGCCACTGGCCGGCTCTAAACTCGGGACGCGATCGTAAATTGCCGATTACATTGGAAGACCAGCTAAAGTTTGCCGCCCTCCATATTTTTGTCACCACCCGACCATCAGAATATGTTGTAACGATCTCCGCTACTCGTGACTGAAGTAATAATTGCTTGAACACAACTGGATCAGATGAAACAAGTTTTATTGGAAGGTACGTTTGGGTTTTTAGCCCAGAACGTGTCTGTTTTATGGGGATTCTGGCAGCGGCCTCTCGGACTTGGCCATCAGCGCGCGGCGCTGGGATTCTTCCACCAATGGCGCTCTTGATCAGCGCCACTTCTCGGCTGTTAGGCGCCGAAACACCGGCAAGCAGGCATTCAATGGTGTCCAGCCCACGCAAAGTATCTTCATCGGGGAAAGGCTCCTGGTGTGCAAAGTCGTTTCGCAACTCACGCAACTCTATGACCCAACTCCTGTGCTTCCTTTTCTCCAGCTTCTTGCGAAACACCTCGTTCCATCTTTGGTCGATCACCTTCAAAAGGGCTTGCGCATCCCAGCTCAATTTCGCGTAGGACGGCATCCGCAAAGCATTACTGGCCTCTTCCTCCCAGGCGTCGCCGTAAACATCACGCATCTCCTTCTCGACGAATGGCCTTAAACCTTCCCTCAGAAGTCCCAAACCCTTGCGGATGAGTTCATGGTTGCTGTTAGTAGGCTGCATGTTTCGGTTTGGGGAGATTAGACCATCCCGCGCGGGACATCAAGCTACCGAACTTAGCAATATTTTTGGGAGTTCGCATGTGCGGAGAATTCCGCGATCATTCCGTTAAATCTCGCAACTCATTCGACAAGTCCTACAAAAACTGGGCAGGAAGCCACGGCACAGTCATTGCCCAAGCACTTGTGGGATCTTTCTGCGCATAAGGAGACGGAATTGGAAAATACTACGACACTTGCTATAGGCAACGGATTGAAGACTGAGAAGATGCCGGGTCACTGGGTGTTAGCCCGCTTGGGTAAGCGCGTGCTCCGACCTGGCGGCATGCAACTCACTCGGCGCATGCTTGAAGCACTTCGAATCCAACGGACCGACAACGTGGTTGAGTTCGCGCCCGGCATGGGCGTTACGGCTCGACTCACGCTCGAGTTAGCCCCAGCCTCCTATACTGCCGTCGAGCGGGACCCAGTAGCAGCGAAAATTGTCAGTG
>JANLYH010000075.1:0-15778 GCA_031365545.1 Pyrinomonadaceae bacterium
CCGGCGTGCTGGGCGCGTTCGTCTGCGCCGGTGTGGTGGCATCGTTCGCATCCTGCTTGCGCGCTTCGGTCAGTTTATCTAAGAGCTCTTCGCCAAGCGCGCGATCACGTTTGGCTGCCAGGCGCAAAACTTCCGAACGTAGATCTGGACCCTGTACTAACGCGACCGGCGCGTTCGGGTTGCCACCCTGTTGACTCTTGCGGTCTTCTTCGGTGCGGCGCGCCGTCTCCTGATCGGCACCCTCTGCTGCGTCCCAAGCTTTGCGAAAGAGCGCGCGTCCCTGTTCCGGGTCAGGCTCCCACAGGGCGTCGGCAATGCGAGAGAGCGTGCGCGCGCGCAGCTTTTGATCCTGATAACTGCGGGCATCATTTGACAGCGTAAGCAAAAGCGAGAGGGCCAACGCTTTCTGCTGATCAATTTTGGACTTGGCCGCGGCGGCAGCCTCCTTACTCTTGCCGGGCTTCGCAGGAGTTGTGGTTGCTGGCGACTGAGATCCGGTTTTTGCGGCATTGTCCTGGGCTGGAACAACTGGAACCAGTGAGAAGAGGAAGGGAACTGCGAAGAAAAACGGCAAACGAGCGGCGAGCGAGCGCGGGGCCATTGTTGATTCTCCTGTGGACGTACTGGTAGCCGGATGGAACCGGAAGGATTAAACGTGCGCGGTGAGGTTTAGTTCCGGAAAAAGCAAAAGAAGTTAAGATCTGGTACTGGTTGAGTTTGGCCAAGCGAAGTATTGCTACTCAGGTAAAGCCAAGCAAATACAGAACCGGGTGCTGTAGCGACCGGGTTCGTGTAACCCTAAGCTCGTGTGAAGTGCAATCGGGACCCGGTCGCTACGGCTCCCGGTTCCGCATTTGTACAGAGCATTAAAACTTCAAACAGCCACCACTTCCAACTCGGGATCGATTTCCTGCTTGAGCATACCCTCGATGGCCATGAGTGTGCCGGTGAGTGAACTCGGACAACTGCCGCAGGCGCCCTGATAGCGAATGCTCAGCGTGTGGTCTTTGAGGCCAATCACTTCAAGATACCCACCGTCACCCATTAGTGCGGGCCGCACCTTTTCATCCAAAATATCGTTGATTTTCAGTAGCCGCGGATCGTCGCTGGTGACAGCCGCAATCGCGCCACCCACGGCTGCCGCGGCAGCTGCGGCTCCCGAGTTAACCGCCTCAGCCGCGCGAATCGGCACTGCCAGCACGGGAAGCAGATCGTCCCAATCGCCTTCGTCGTCCTTTTCAACCGTAATCATCTTGTCCATGTAAAAAACTGAGACGACGTGGCCCACATCGAACAACGACTTGGCCAGTGGGTCGCCTTCCGCCTGGTCTGCCGAACCATATTGATGAACTGTGCCGTTGCTCACGGCTTCTCTGAGAATAAATTTGACGGCGTTTGGATTAGGAGTCTCTTCGATATCACTTATTTTTGGCATTGCTTATCTCCGCTCTGTTCGCCGACCCGCATCATGGCTGGTCAAAATCGTATTAAAACAATCTTTCAATTCTTTATGCTGCGAACCATTATAACCGCTTTGAGGATTAAGCGCAGTCGCTCAGGCTAAGATGTGATTATTGGGCCTGTAAACTGTTGGTAACCACCTGGCCCACTTCCCTGGGAAACCGCTATTGCCAAAGAGCGGGAGCGGGAATATACTCCGTGCCCTCACTTGCCCCCCCTTACTATTAAGGTGAGCCAAGTTGAGATGAGGCAGACGATTGCGAGGGTCGTCTGCCTCTCCTTTTGCAGATCGTCATTTGTCAGTTGTGGGTGGTCAGTTGTATCTATAAGCTCTTACTACTTTGGTTTTTGCGATAAATACTGTCACCTGCAACTGACAACTGACCACGGACAACTGACCACTGCGCAATGAACATCGGCATCACAGTCTATCCAACCTACGGCGGCAGCGGCATCGTCGGCTCTGAGCTCGGGAAGGAGTTGGCCGAGCGCGGCCACACGGTCCATTTTATTTCCTCGGCTTTGCCCACTCGACTTACGGAATTGAATGAGCGGGTGTACTTTCACGAAGTTGAAATGATGTCCTATCCTTTGTTTGAGCATCAGCCTTACACGCTGGCGCTCGCCACCAAGATGGCCACAGTCGCGGAGACGGAGAATCTGGATCTGCTTCATGTGCATTACGCCATCCCGCATTCGATAAGCGCAATTCTTGCGCGCGAGTCACTCAAACCCAAACGCTACTTGCCGGTGATCACTACGCTGCATGGCACTGACATCACGCTGGTTGGCGCCGATCGTTCGTATCTCCCGATCACCCGCTATGGCATCGTCCAGTCAGACGGCGTGACCGCGATTTCGCATTACCTCAAGGAAGCGACAAAAGAGATCTTTCACTTCGACGACATCGAAGTCATTCCAAACTTCATCTGCCAGCATGACTACGCGCGCCATCAGGTTGCTGAGTTGCGAGCATCGCTGGCGCCCGCGGGGCTGCCCCTCTTAGTTCACGTTTCAAACTTTCGTCCGGTGAAGCGTCCCGTCGACTGTGTTGAGATTCTGAGCCGGGTGTCACAGAAGGGAATCAATACGCGACTGGTGATGGTGGGAGACGGGAGCGAACGCACGAATGTCGAGCATCGGGCGCGCGGTTTAGGCGTCTTCGACAAATGCATTTTCGTTGGCAAGCAGCCGAAGATTGTTGACTACCTCTCGGCCGCTGACGTTTTGCTGCTACCGTCTGACCAGGAATCTTTTGGTCTCGCCGCGCTGGAGGCAATGGCATGCGAAGTCCCGGTTGTCGCCTCACGCGTGGGTGGCATTCCGGAGGTGGTAACAGATGGCGAGACCGGATTCCTCAGCGAGGTCGGGGATGTCGACAAGATGGCTGAGGACGCGGCGCGTCTGCTGACTAATGAGACGTTGCGGCTCGAAATGGGCAAACGCGCGCGCGAGTCGGCCGTCACGCGTTATCGTACGGACCTCGTGATCCCGCAGTACATTGAGTATTACAACAAGGTCCTTGCCAGGAATAGAGAGTGAGAAATGAGAGGGCATGCTTTGGTTCTGCTGCTTTGCGTAATGCTTTGATCCACTTTTGATCCGCTACGATACCCTGACTGGCATTCGACACCCTGCTATGCGTTACATAATCATCGGCACTGCCGGCCACATCGATCACGGCAAGAGTTCACTCGTCCAGGCACTCACCGGAAAAGATCCTGATCGCTTACCTGAAGAAAAGCGCCGCGGCATAACAATCGATCTTGGGTTCGCAGACCTTGATCTCGGCGAAGTGCGCATCGGTTTTGTGGACGTCCCCGGCCATGAACGCTTCGTCAAGAATATGCTCGCGGGCGTTCATGGAATTGATGCGGTCGCGCTGGTGATCGCTGCCGACGAGGGTGTGATGCCGCAAACGCGCGAGCATTTTGAAATCTGCCGGCTGCTCGACGTGCGCCAGGGTCTCGTGGTGCTTACGAAAATAGATCTCGTCGACGAAGATTTGCTGGCTCTGGTGCGCGCCGAAGCGATGGAATTGGTGGCCGGATCGTTTCTCGAAAGGGCGCCTGTGGTCGCGGTGAGTGTACGTTCCGGTGTGGGACTAGCTGAATTGCGAGCGGTGCTGCATCAGGTTGCTGAATTCGTTCCGGCACGTTCTGAGGATTTTGTGACTCGCTTGCCAATCGATCGCGTTTTTACAATGAAAGGTTTTGGCGGCGTAGTAACGGGCACGCTGGTGTCGGGAGAAATTGCCTCAGGGGATGAACTTGAGTTGCTGCCCGGCGGTCGTCGCGTGCGTGTTCGAGGAGTGCAGGTGCATGGCGCCTCAGTCTCCCAGGCACGTTCCGGCCAGCGCACAGCAGTGAATCTGGCGGGCGTGGACGTTGGCGAAATTGGACGTGGAATGGTACTCGCTCCGGTCGGACGGTTGCTGCCCACTCAGATTATCGATGTGCGACTTAGTGTTTTGCCGACAGCGCCGCGAGCCATTCGCACGCGCGGGCGCTTGCGCGTTCATATTGGTGCGGCTGAGGTGCTCGCGCGAGTTCGCGTTCTTAATACTCGCGGCGAAATCGCGCCTGGCGACGCCGACCTTGCGCAACTACGCTTTGAGACTCCTATTGTCGCTTTGCACGAAGAGCGTTTTATCGTTCGATCGTATTCGCCGGCTGAAACAATAGCTGGCGGGCTCGTTCTGGATCCCCAGGCAACAAAACATCGCGGCAGGGAACTGGCGAAGACGCGAGAAAGGTTGCGCTCACTCCTCGAGGCTGAGCGGCCCGGCAAACTGGCCGTGTTTGTTGCGGCGGCCGGTGATCAAGGACTAAAGCTGGCAGACATCGCGGCGCGCACCGGGTGGAAGGATGCAGTCGTCACGCAGGTTGCGAAGCAAGCCGGGGAATCGCCGGCTGCCGAGATACCAGCATCCACCAGAGAGTTCGAAGGAGTTTTAGCTTCAACAGAAACCTTTGAACGGCTTTCAATCACAGCAGTCGAGGAAGTAAAACTTCGTCACGAGCGCGAGCCACTAGCACGCGGGCTGGCTCGCGAGACCTTACGAGAACGCCACTTTGCTCATGCGGCTCCGGAAATATTTCGCGCAGTAATGGCGCAGTTGGAAAGAGACGGCGTCCTGGTGACTGAGAAAGACCTGGTTCGGGCGCGGGCCCATGGCGTGGAGCTATCCTCGGCTGATGAACAGTTCCGCGAAAAACTCGCACAGCTCTACGAAAGGGCGGCGCTCGAAGCGCCAACGCTCGACCAGGCTTTAGCCGGCGCTGGACTCACCGCGGCCCAACGAGCACATGGACGCAAGCTAATCCAACTGTTAATCGATAACGGCACACTGGTTCGCGTGCAGCCAGAACTCTTTTTTCATTCCGGCGCGATCGCTGGGCTGAAGGACAAATTGCGTTGGTATGCCTCAGAGCATGAGCCAGACCGGCTTATCGACGTTCCTGAATTCAAGAATCTGGCCGGCGTCTCCCGTAAATACGCCATTCCTTTGCTTGAGTATTTCGATAGTGAACGCATTACGCGACGGGCGGGTGATAAGCGCATTGTGTTGCGGTGAACCCGGCCAAGCTGGAGGCTGCCCGGAACCAGATGTTTAGTGCGGATTGCCGCTGATTTGAAACACTTGCGTTCCGCGAGGCACGGCGTTAACATGCTGGTCACATAAACCGATATCGGCTTTTTCCTTAAACCTTCATAGCGACTCAATTTGCCGGAGGGCAAAAACATGAAAATAAAAGAGCTGTTAGCAGCGCTGGTAGGTTTAGCTGCAGCCGTTGGTGCGATCTACTTCTTTTACAAATTCGTGACTTTCGAGGAGGCAACCGGTGGTGGGCATTTCGGCTGGTATTCGCTGGGCCTGGCAGCCGTTGCTTTCGCGTGCGGGTTAGTCTACTTCCTGGGTCATGTCAATCAGGAAGAGGAGATTCACATCACGCAGTAAACTGCAGGGCGATTTTTTACTTACCTCGCGGTATATCTGTTTTGAGGACAACGCTGATCGGGCTTCGCTGTAGTTTTTGCCGAAATCCAAATTGACGCCGTTTGTGCACAGTAGCGCATTGTGCCGTGCCCAAACGGCGCTTAGTCTGTCAATAGACCACAAACTTTTCAGGAGAGACTAATGTTAGCAGCTTCAATGGTTACGTTTGCGCAGGTGGAAACTACCTTTACCAAGCCCACCTACTTTGTCCCTGTCTTCCTGGCAATGTTTCTTATCGGGGCCGTCGCGTGGTTGATCGCTTCGGTACTCGGCTTTGCGCGCGCGCGTGCCTTTGGGCCATCAGCGAGATGGTTTTCTTTCGCGGCCGTTAGCCTGCTCCTGTTTCACATCCAATTCATTGCGGTTGGCTTCGGAGTGGTCACGAACGACACCAGCCTCGCATTCAGTATTCTGACATTCTTTAATTTCTTTATTATCGTCGGGGCCTTCTGCACGATTATGGGCTTCATCAAGATGACCAGCCCGCGATAGAACTCCCATTTGATAAAACGTCGATGGTGAAAAAGGCTCTTGTAATCGCCGCGCTCGCGCTTGCTGTGGGCGCGGCGTTCTTATTGTTTCGTCAGGGCAGTGATGCCGGCAGCGGCGCACGGCCCAGGGCGTTTGTACGCACCCGCGGCAGTCGGTTCGTGGTCAATGGCAAACCTTTTCGCTTTGTCGGTGCGAACGTGTCGGTGATGTATCGCGACGAAGATCGCGCGCGCATGCCGGAGACGTTACAGCAGGCTTCGCAATCGGGCATTCGGGTGGTACGGGTCTGGGCCTCGGGGGAGGGTGGACCAGACGACGTCGGGCCACTAGCCGATTTGGCAGACTGGCCACGTACGCATCCGTTGCGTTGGGCGCCGGGCAAGTGGAATGAAGAAGCGCTGGTTCACCTCGATCGAGTGATTGCTGAAGCTGCCCGCAACAACCTCCTGGTGCAACTGTGCCTCGCAAACTGGTGGCGCGATACCGGTGGCGTCACGCAGTATCTACGCTGGGCCGGCGTAAACGATGCGGCTGACGAGAAATTTCGTTTCGGGATCAACCCGGAACGCGCGATGCTCTTCTATACAAACGACGAAACTCGGCGCCTATACCGAGAACATCTTGAAAAACTTGCGACCCGCCGTAACACCGTCACCGGCACGCTCTATCGCGACGATCCGAATATCTTTGGTTGGGAACTGATGAATGAAGCCCAGGCAGTCACCAGCCGATGGAAAGAGCGTCGCGCCTGGATAGCCGAGATGAGCGGTTATCTAAAATCGCTCGATCCAAATCACCTGATTACTCCCGGCGAGTGGGGCTTTCGTACTGCCGCGGAAAGGCGCGAATGGCTTGCCGATCACTTGTTACCAAACATCGACTATTGCGACGTGCACCATTACCCGGTTCCTGACACTGACGTCTCCGTTGATTCTCCCGCAGATTTGCGCGACTTCATCGACAACCGAGCGGCGGCCGCTTTCTCAATCCAGAAGCCCCTGGTATTCGGCGAGTTTGGAATGGGGGCGGAAGGGTACCAGGGTTTTTCACAGGTGGACTGGTTTCGCTCTTATTTCGAGAGCAATGTGCTGGCAGGTTCGGCCGGAGCAATGTTTTGGATTCTGACTCCCGATCCGGCACGGGGTTATGGTGTAACGTATGCAACCGATCGCGACACGGCAGTGCTCCGGGAAGTTTCACGGGCGGGGCAAATGTTTGCAGCGCTAGCCGCGGCTGATCCTCCTGAGCGGCTGGTTGACGCGACTCGCCAACTGGTGCCGCGGCAGTTTGTGTGGACGCGTCACGAGAATGATCCGGCCGCGCTGCCGCTGATGATCGTAAACGAAGATAAGTCGATCCTCTATCGCTTCAAGCCACAGATGGCCTCGAGCGAGCGCTTCGAAAAGGTAGGCGGCGGGCCCGGTTATATCTGGGGATTTGGAGTAGGGAATCTCGAGTATACCGTACCTGCTCGCACGGATCGTCGCCGAGTTAGCGAGCTAATTGTTCGTGCCCACCTGCAGCCGGTGCTGCCGACAGACGCCAAATCGGAGAATATCAAGACACGTGTCACCCTATTTGTGAACGGCACCGATTGTGGCTCCCGCCTGATCGCCTGGGAGCAGCCCGGCGAGACGCTGATTCAGGAATGGAAAGTGGATGTATGGTCGGTCCGACTTGCAGCCATGCGCGGACAACCGCTGACAATTCGCTTCGCCGTTACCGCAGACTCTGATTGGCCCTACGGCGTAAACATTTCCAACTGGCAGGAAGGCTACGAATCTCATGACGCGAAGCCCGTAGAGGTAGAAGTCCGGCGGTAGTTCGACGCGTCTGCAGCTGGGCGGTCGCCTCAAGGAGGTGACAACCTCGCCCCGGTGATTACTGCGGACGATACCAGCCAGCGGGATTGTCCGGCTGAGGAACCGGCACCGTCCTCGGTGGTGACAAATCGAGGCGGCGGGTCAACGGCGTCATCTCCCGCGCAGCCATGAGAATCGCGTCCAGCGATTTTTGATCCAGCTGAAAAACCATTGCCGACGGGACCTTGCCAAGCGATACACGAAAGGTCGGAGTCTCAGACTGGTTGAGTGCAGTCAGAACCCGTTCATTGCTGAAGTAGCGACGTCCGCGGGCATCTATTACAAAGTCATTTTCATGCAACTGCTGCAATGCGCTTGAATCAGATACGAATACACACTTCAGATCCGAACGCCCGGCGCGTAGCGCGTAGTACGAAGCTAGAGTTTGGCTTTCGCTGGCAACAGTGGCTCCGGGCCGCGCGCGCTTAGCGATCTCAAAGATCGCCTCGCGCATGCTGGCGTCGTAAAACTCGTCTTGCGGGAAATAGTAACCCGCGTTTGCGGCGCCACCGCCGAGGATATTGGTGTAGAGCCTGAAATGGGGCCCGGCCTTGGCTACGACAGTGAGCGATCCGGCCACGACAATCAGGGCCAACATGGGTCGCACGTAAATCCTGGGCCACTCAGTCGACAGCAGCTTAGAAAGTCGGTCCCCAAGCCAGCTGCCTATCATCTGTACGCCCAGTGCAGCAGTGATGAGAACCGCCGGCTCCACCGTCGTGAAGTAACGCGTAAACTTTCCGCCGCCAAAGCTGAAGGTCATCATCCATAGAAACATCCACAGGATCAGAAAGTAGCGGCCGTCTCCAAGCTTGCGTCGGAAGATGAGTGGCAGGCCCACGAGAAAACTTGCGACCGTCAACACCGGCAGTTTGATGAGCAGGAAGAGGTGGTAGAAGTACCAGGGGATGCCGCGTAACCAATCAGTCAGGCGATGCGGATACAGCGTGCCCATGAATTCGTAGGCGTCATGTCCAATCCGCTTTTGACCGGCAAACATTCCGATTTGATGCCAGGTATCCGGAAACAAAACCGTGGGATTCAGCACCAGAAATATGAAAAACATGAAGCCGTAGAACTTCAACAAACGAAATTTTCCCAGCCGCCAACGTGTCGCCGGGACTGCCTGAAATAAGAAGTAGTAGCAGAGACTGATGGTTAGAAGTTGCGGCACATACTTCGAAGCCATCATTGCGCCGAACGAAGCTGCCGCTGCCCAATAATATTTTTCAGCCTTAACAGTGGATTTGGTCTCAGCGATCCGTTGGCTGTAGATCCAAAGAAAGTTCCCGAGCAAAAAGAAGAACAAGAGGAAAGTATCTTCTTTGGCGATCCGATTGAATCCGACGGCCATAGGATCAAACGCCCACAATGCCGCCGCGATCAATCCCACCTCCGCGCCAAACAATTCGGAGGCCAGCAGGTAAATCAGAATTGCGGTGAACGCCCCGAAAAGTACCGCCGGAAAGCGCAGGCCTGCCTCCGGTGAGATTGGCCAGTGGCCGCCCAGCGAGGAAATACTGTTCCACTTATCAGCGAAGACAATGCTGCCGGTAAGCAGCGCTTTCATCAGCAGGGGATGTTCACTATTCGCCGAGGTCAATCCGTGCTCGCGATAATCAGCTACGGCCTGGAGCTTGTTCAGTTCATCTTCACTCAAACCCTCTACGCCCAGACCGGAAATGCGGAAACCAAAACCTACCAGGACGAGCACGGTCAGAACGGCAACAAGCACAGTCCTGCTTATCGAAACGAGGCCTCGCTGAGCAAAGAGATCCGGCCTCAAACGCGCAGTAATGATGGCATCAGCCCTGGCTGCCAATGGTTTTTCGCCTTTCGATCTTCAAGCTTGATCCTACATAGGCCGGGCAAAGGCACCCGACAAAAGCGGCAAGCGTAGCGCGATTCAAACAACGGCGCAACCCGAGGGCAAAAAAGCACTTTACATGGCCGCTTGTGGCTTGCAATTCTTTGGGAAATCAGCGAACATTCGCGTCGTTTTGTTAGCCATAGATCGCTGCGGCCGCCGTCTTCAACTTGGCGTGGTCGTTTCCGCGAATCGAAACGGTTGTTAGAGCAACTCTTTTCCACAGTTGTACTTGGTTTTCCAGCGCGCGATTTCTCGTGCGCTTATTGAACTCAGAGAGGAAGCAACATGGCAGAAATTCAGGAGAATCTTGAAGCGGGAAGTTCGGCACAGCCGTTCCGCATTGACCAAAAGCTCCACCAGATACTCTATAAGTCGGAACCGGCTCCCAAGCTCGAACCGATGCCGCAGGAAGTATTGCCGGAGCCGGTTTATCCGCAGAAGCCCGATCCAGTGCCGATGACGCGGAAGGAATACCAAAAGTTTAACGCAATTCGGACCTGGAAGAGCTGGGGTTCTCCCTACTTCAAGTCGCGCTGGCACAGCAACACATTGCGCCCGATCATTCCTTACTTGTTTACTGAATGGAAGTGTAACCTTGATTGCCACTATTGTTGGTCTTACAACAATGCCGTCAAGGGCATGACTGAAGACGTTGCCAAACGCTCTATTGATTGGCTCCACTCAATCGGCTCGCGCGTGTTGGCTCTGATGGGTGGCGAACCACTGCTGCGTCCAAAGTTTATTCACAAGATCGTTGACTACAGTGCGAAGCGCGACATCTTCGTTTACCTGCCCACGAACGGCCGCTTGATGAAGCCCGATGTAATCGACCGGCTTGGCGACGCGGGTATTGCGACGTTTAATCTGGCAGTGGATTCGGTAAAAGAGCGCAAGTCTCTGCCGAAGGCATTGGATCCGATTCGCCCGTACTTCGACTACCTAGTCAAGCGCCAGCATCACTACGGCTACTCGGTAATGTTTAATATCAACATCTGCCATAACAACATGGACGATGTGAAGGAACTGACCGAGATTGCTCACGACAACGGCATCGCTACGGATTACCACGTGAACGAAACGCCGATGATGGAGCAGACCCACTTCAAGCATCTAAACGAGAATCAGACTTATCTGACTCCGGAAGATTGGCCGCGAGTTGATGCGTTGCTCGATTACCTGCAGGACCTGCGCGTCAATAAGGGCTACAAGATGGCGAATCCGACCCAGCACATGGAAGATATGAAGCTGCTGATGCGCGGTCAGGTACCACCCTGGCAGTGTCGCGCGGGTCAAAACTCGCTAATCATTCGTACCGATGGTTCGCTCGCCCCGTGTTTCCCGATGTATTCGGCGACGCACGATTGGGGCACCGTCGGCAACGACAAGTTTGATGTGAAGCAGTTGGACGAAATGAAGGTTGAGTGTACCAAGCACTGCCTCTCCACTTGTAACTATATTCTCGGTTATTGCTACGACAACATGCGCGTCATTAGCTGGGGACTGAAGCAGGCGATGCATGGGTTTAAGGGAGCCAGCAACGGCTTCTAACGAAAACGGTCGACAGTAGACAGCAAAACAGCAAGACCATCGCTAGCTGATCGGTCTTGCTGTTTTGCTGTCTACTGTCTACCGTTTTCAGACCACTCGTCCACCGCGCATTGTTAGAATTCCGATTACAACATTAATGCCTATGCCGATGGCGATCGCGATCCAGTATTGCCGCCGGTCGTCGATGAAGCGCTTGAACCGGATCATTGTGGCTATTCCAAGCGGCCCCCAAACAAAAATAGAAGAAATCAATCCCGGTCCATAACTCATAATGCTCAGCGCCGTGACGGTGTGAGTGATGGCGTTGCCCGCTACCAGTGCTCCCAGAATTACCAGCATCATGGGGAGAAACTTGAGTTGCCTCGCCACGACCACGCCGATTGTCACGAGAATAAATCCCACGCTCTGCGCTGCCAGGAAACGCCCCGTCGACATGTGCACGCCTCGCAGGCGGAGGATGTAGGCTGGATAACCTTCGCCGCCAAAGTATTCTTCGGCGATGTGGACCAAATAGCTGAGCGGAAATAGCCAGGACCAGAGGATCGTCCCCCGGTCGTAAATGCCCAGCGAGTAAGGGTTCACCTGGCGAGGTGAGATGCGTGTTTTAGGATCTTGTTCGGTATCTGCTGACTTCATTTAGCGCTAGCGTAAAGTTTGCTGCAGTTCCCAGCAAAGGTGCAGTGATTTAGTAGAAATCCAGCATAACATGCGGCACGCTGATGAAATACAGAATTGCCATTCCAGTATTGGTAATTCAGGGTTAAAGTAACCGACTATTCCTGTTCCTTCTGCTATTGACGTCAAAAGTCGATTGGAGTAAAGTCCGGGCTGTACGCAGCTCACTTAGTTTCGCTTATGTGCGACTCTACCCGTTAGCCTCACGTCAGCGAGCTAAACCACGTAGGAATGAAAACCTCCGCCGTCGCAGTGCCTGACGAACGGAGATGCACAGAGCGCTAAAATCCGGGCGGAAAGACGCGTTCTGACCAGTTTCCTCTTAACGTCCGGTACCAGCGGAGCCTCAACCAAATCGCTGAAGCGGTAGCGGATCTTGCTGCGCAAATTGCACCACTAAAAAGGTCTTCAGCGGCCGTACGACTTTAAAGGAGTCACGTGCATTGCCGAACTGTCGCCCAATAGCCAAGTTCGACGAAGCGACGACCCACGATGAGACCATTGTGAAGCGCTCACGAAGTGCCCATCTTCCTCCATCGACTCAATGGACCGCGCACTGCCGCCGCGTTTGCCAGCGGCACACGTCCCGAGCTTTCGACTGCGCAAAAGCGCTGAAGGATCCCGAGCTGATTTAGCCGATAAAACCACCCTAAGCTCGCCCGATTCTGGCCAGTTGAACAGGGGCCTATTACTCACGGAGAAAAATCATGAAGTGCCGAAAAAATCTTCGCAAACTCATCCAGGAATATAACGCATCGGCGGACAAGCCCAACACAACGCTGATGAAGCTGAAGAAAGCGATATTGGATCTAAAAAACCCGGCTGTCAGGCCAAGTCTTATTCCGGAAGCGCAGGCCGATGGAGCTGTTAGCAGATACGACGATTTTGTGTGGGTCCACCACAAAGTAATGATGGATGGACCTAACGATTCTGTTAACGGCGGTCCGGGCCCCAACTGGGCACATCGCGGTCCTTCATTTGGTCCGTGGCACCGGCAATTACTCAAGCTCTACGAACAAGAGCTGCGAAGTGTCTCAGGAGATCCAGACCTGAGCTTGCCTTATTGGAATTGGACAAAAGATCGGACCTCTGCCGACGCCGGGTTTCCGTTTTTCACGGAGTTCCTGGGTGGAGACGGTGCTGGTAACACCCATGATCGGGTGACTACTGGAGCATTCGCGCAAGCAAACGGATGGGATTTGAACGTCGACGAGGAGGGCTTCGGATATCTGAGGCGCCGCTTCGGCGGTGGCGGTCCAGACGGTTTACCAACTGGCCTGTTGCCGACCGTGAATAATGCCCAGACGGCGTTAAACCGCACGCCTTACGACAGCACCATTTGGAACCAGACTGTTCCCAGTGCAAACAGCTTTCGAAATACGCTCGAAGGCTGGGTATCGCCAAACATTCACAATACGGTGCATGTTTGGGTCAGTGGTTCAATGCTACCGGGTTCGTCGCCAAACGATCCGATCTTCTTCTTTCACCACAACAACATCGACAGATTGTGGGCCGTATGGCAACAAAAGCATCCCGGCAGTGCACAGTATCTTCCCGACAACACCACCGGCGCGGCGAGTGGGTTGACGAGACTGAACGACCGCATGGCGACGTTCGGCAGAACTGCAACGGATCGCTATTTCGGTGTAGACGTAACTCCTGCAGATGTCCTGAACAGCAAAGCCATCACCTGGTACGATTCAGATCTTCCGGAATTGAGCAACGAAACTGGGGGCACGCTTCCATTCACTAACATTCCGGCAGGCCTCACTACTTACAAAGCCGTGAAATTTAAAGTAACCGGCTGTCGCGAGGTGCGCTTTAGAATCACCGGCGCTCCCTCCGGTCAATTCGGCTTGACTACCATGGGGACGGAATTCAAGGCAACGCCCGATGACAATGAGCCATTTGTGTATGGGTATGTCTGGGTACAGTTCGTGGCCGTCGCCGGGCCCATTGCGAATAGTGCCGTCGATATTCACGCCTACATCATTGACGAAGAGGGCTACTTCGCAGCCAACGAAAACGATGAGTTTCCGCTCGGAGATTTTCATGTACAACTAACCGCAACCACCGTCGGGCGAGAAAACAATTCCGTGGCACTGGTTTTGGACCGTTCGGGCAGCATGGCTGCGGCCGCCGGCGGATCAAGCACCAGGAGCTCGCTCCTTAAGAATGCCGTTAACGTCTTCAACACCTTAATGCTGCCGAATGACGAGATAGCGCTCGTTTCCTTTGACGATCTGGTCGCTGCGCCAGTGACTATGCAAGTAGTGAGTGGCGCTGGTGTTGCCGGTGTTGTGGGCGGCAACGCTCTCAATCCACGAGGGGATACCTGGATCGGCGGCGGCATTCTCGAGGGGGTAAACCAATTGGGCGCGGCCACGCACACCAATAAGTCGATACTCGTGCTGACTGATGGTAATGAGAATGTTCATCCGTATGTGGCTGAGCTACCGGCTGGCACCATCACTAACCGCACGTATGCCATCGGCTTCGGGCTTCCGGGGGATGTGAGCGACCCGGTGCTAAATCAAATCACGTCAAATACTCACGGCGACTTGATAATTACCGGAAACATTTCCACCGCGGAGCAGGGATTTAATCTCACTAAATATTTTGTGCAGATGTTGGCGGGAATAACCAACATGAACGTGATCCTGGATCCACAAGGTTCGTTGTTCTTCGGAACGAAGGATGTGATTCCCTTTGATGTAACCGGAGCCGACGTTTACATGGATGTGATCACATTATGTCCGCTGCCGCAGTTGGTCGACTTCTATCTGGAGACGCCGGGCGGCACAGTCATCAAACCGGCAACGGCGGCCGCCAACCCGAACATTAAATATGTTGTCGGGAATCAGGTCCTCTTCTACCGCCTCGTGTTACCAGCGATTGCTGCCGATCCGACAGGAAGTCATGCGGGCAAGTGGAAGGCAATAGTCGCACTAAAGAGCAGAGACGAGGTTGCGAAGTTAATGAGGAACAGGGAATTCATTGCGGCGCTGGGGAATGCCGTGATTGGCAAGTCACTGCCGTACAGTCTGGTTGCTCACGTTTACTCGAATCTTCAATTTGAAGCGCAGCTGCATCAGGACTCTCTCAAACCCGGCGCCACCGCAACCCTCGCAGCGTCGCTCAAAGAATACGATGTTCCCTTCAACGGGAACGCCACTGTGTGGGCGGAAATAACCAACCCGGATTCGAGTACGCGAAATCTTGCTCTACATGAAGATTCGCCGGGCGTCTATTCCGCCTCTTTCAAGACACTGTCAGCTGGTATCTACTCATGCCGAATAAGGGCACAGGGCTATTCCAGTTTGACGCACGAGTTCACGCGCGAAAAGACGTTAACGGCGGGCGTCTATGTCGGGAATTACGATACCGTGCCGACCGACACAACCAACCCCGCATGTGAAATTCTCGAGTGTCTGCTTTCAGAGAAAGTCTTTTCAGAACGCGCCGAGAAAGAACTTTACGATCGAGGCGTCGATCTGAAGCACTTGAGACGGTGTTTGGAGAAACATTGCCGGCCTCGCGTCCGTGACCACGTGCCCGCACCTGCTCCCCGACCTACGCAGCGGGTACCGAAGATTAATATCAGGAGCGCGGCTTCGGCTAAACCGATCAAGATAGCGAAAGAAAAGCCAAGACCGATGGCAATGTCATTGATGGATGCGAAGCAACAAGGCCCAAGGATAATGAGCATGTTCCCGTCATCCGTGGACCAGACTCCGGACCTCGCCCAAGCAGTTAGGTCAGCACCCAGAATCATTGACATGCATTCGATGCAGATGACACAGCCAGCGGCGGCAAAAACCAGGCAGAAGAAGGGAAGCAAGTCGAAGAAGAAGAAACGGTGAGAAGGAA
>JANLYH010000083.1:0-5372 GCA_031365545.1 Pyrinomonadaceae bacterium
CAGATGTCTTATCCATCTCGTTGACCAGAGCCTCAGCATCAGGATTATTGCTACCGTACAGTTCAACTATGAATTGTTCGGTAGCGCAATCACCACTAGAATCCAGCCATGCGCTTACCACGTGCCTTACACCCCTAAAGAGTTCTTTAACAGGCATAAGTTAACCTATAGGTTTACACCTGTCAAGAGCAGTATGTCAAGGTTTATGCTTTATCTTTTCGACCAGCGCGCATTCGCGGCTTTCTTGGCGATAGCCGATTTCTTACGCGCAGAGAGATTTTTAGCGCGCTGGACTCCGCCTTTAGATGCTCCGAGTTTGCTAAGGGCTTGGAAGTGAGGACTCTTCACCGGCGGTTCGATCTTCTCAGTCTCGCCCGTAGTAACTTCCAAAATATACTTAGCTAATTGATTAGTATCTCTGGGCGGTTTGGATGGCATGAACGGATCATAACATGAGGCTTGATCGGTACACTCTCTTATATTGACCGTGCAACATTGTAAATGACCCACTACCCGGATTCGACAACTGCGGCTGAATCGATAACCCCGTCGTCTAGCGGATGGTCAAACCGGAGTCTTGCCCGCTGTTATTGGAAGCCTTGGCCGTAGCGACATAACTTTCGCGCGCCCGCACGACCAGATTCGGCCGACGTGTTTGCACTTTGATGTCGCGCCGTTCACCCGGTTGCGCCTGACCTTTAGGGTAGTAGCCAAGACTGTACTGCCGGCCTAGTTCGTCGGTGATCGCGCTGAACATCTGCGGCACGTCGGCGAGATCATCGGCCCGGTAAATACGTCCCCCTGTTTTTTCCGCAAGAGACTGAAGATAGTTTGAGCCAATCCCGTAGTCCTTGATCATCTTTGTCCGCACGTGTTCTCTTGCTTTGAGATTACTTATTTGACTCAGACGCTCGGGAAGCTGCGGCATCGTGTTGTATTGGACGGTATAGATAACTACGCTTGCTTCTTCAGCGTCGCGCAGGTTTTGCTTTAGCGAAGCCTTCTTGCTTCCGTTGTCAACACCGTCCGTCATCAGCACAATTGCCTTGCGCCCGGGAATGGCGCTTAGACGCTGATTCAAAATATAACCAACCGTATCGTAGAGGAGCGTGCCGTCGTGGATCGCATCGAGACGCACTTTCTGTTTTCGCAAGTCCGTGAGAGTTACAGCTTCGGTCAGGACATTTATCGTGCCATCAAAGGAGACAAGCAAGAGACGGTCATTTGGGCGCAGACGTTTAATGAAGGTGTTGGCTGCAGACCGGATGGCTTGCAACTGCGACTGTGTGGAGCCGCTCACATCCAGAAGTAAAGCCACAGTAAATGGCTGTTCGACCGCCGCAAAATAGGAAAGTTCCTGTTCCACTCCGTTTTCGAAAATCCGAAAGTCACCTTTTTGCAGATTTCCGATGTACCGGCCGTTGCGATCAAGAACCTCAGCGGGCACGGTAATCAAGCTCGTGCTGACGCGCACGACGTCATTCTCGTCATACTCGGGAGCCGTCTCAGGGCTGGGCTTTGCCACTTGAACAGGCACCGGCGTAGGCGCTGGGCGAAGGACCGGCGGCGGTGGTGGTGGTGGCACGTCGATGATCGTTTGCGCGCTGCCCGTTAAAGCACCAAGAGAGAACAACGCCAAGAGTGAAACAAAACCCAACAACCTTTTCATAAAGCAGGCTTCCCTCGCAAAAGACCCAACCCGTCAGTAGGCCTTAGGAATGTGAACTGTTAACCGAATGTGTCTCGAATTAGAAAAACCACTAAAGCGGCCTGCCTTTCAACTTTTAGTTTGCTGGCTACGTCAATTGACACCACTAGACCCGCGGGCTACCATGCCACGCTCCGCGCAGGTTATCGTGGTGCCGGCGCTCGCCGACAGATTCGGCGTGTGACCGGCGCGTTTTACTATTTACGAGCCAGGATTTACGATTAACTACTTATGGGCTTCGCAACTACAGCAATTCATAGCGGACAGGATCCGGATCAAACTACTGGCTCAGTTACCGTTCCTATCTATCAAACCTCAACTTACGCTCAAGAGGGACTCGGTAAGCATAAGGGCTATGAGTATGCCCGCACGCAAAACCCGACCAGGAGTGCACTAGAGCAAAACCTGGCGGCGCTTGAAGGTGCGCGTTTTGGTTTTGCTTTTGCTTCCGGCATGGCAGCTATCGATGCCACGCTCAAACTTGTGAAGGCCGGCGAGCACGTAGTCGTTTCCGATAATACTTACGGCGGCACCTTTCGTCTGTTTACAAAAGTGCTGGCTAACTACAACCTTGAATTTGATTTTGTCGACACTTCAGACGCACTCAACGTCGAAGCCGCGATCAAACCAAATACCAAAATGGTTTTTGTGGAGACTCCGACCAACCCGGTGATGATCGTTACCGACCTGCGAGAAGTTTCGGAAATTGCGCATCGGGCCGGTGCGCGCGTGGTTTGTGACAATACTTTTATGTCGCCCTACTTGCAGCGGCCCCTCGAATTTGGCGTCGACATCGTGGTTCATTCAACCACAAAGTATTTGAACGGACACTCGGATGGAATTGGTGGTGCGGTCTTCTTGAACAACGAAGAAGACGCAGCGTGGATCGGGTTTATCCAAAATAGCGCCGGGGCAATTCTCTCGCCTTTCGATTCCTGGCTGGTCATGCGCGGCACCAAGACGCTGGCCCTGCGTATGGAACAACACGACAAGTCGGGGCGCGCGGTCGCTGCGTTTCTTGAGGAGCATCCGAAGGTCCGAAAGATTTATTATCCAGGTTCAGCCTCGCACCCGCAGCACGCTTTGGCCAAACGTCAGCAACATGGCTTTGGTGGCATGGTCGCCTTTGACGTGGGCTCGCTCGAGGCAGCAAAGAAAGTGCTGGAGACAGTTAAGCTGTGCACGCTGGCTGAGAGCCTGGGCGGGGTCGAGACCCTTATCTCGCATCCTGCCACCATGACTCACGCCTCCGTTGATGCTGACAAACGCGTGCGCCTGGGTATTACTGATGGGCTGGTGAGAGTTTCTGTCGGCTTGGAAGACACGGATGATATAATTGCCGACCTCGATCAGGCGCTAAACAGCATTTGAACTTCTGACGCAAAACTTAGGTGTTAGCATCATTCTTAAGCCAAGACTCTTGCATGACGAAAAACGGAAGTGACAGTTAAACTCCGAACGGGTTAGAATCCAGAGCGAAACTTTTGCCTTTTCCTAAGTTCACTTCACGCACCATATGATTGTTGAGCTGCACGCAAAATCAGACGTCGGTCGAGTCCGCCGTGGAAACGAGGACAACTTTCTCGTCCTCGAACTCTCCAAGGAACAAACCTGGACGGCGACAGACGGCAATAGTGCGCCAACCAACCTGGAGAACTTCGAACTCGGCGAACGTGGGCTAATCCTCGTGGTTTCCGACGGTATGGGCGGCGCTCTCGCGGGGGACGTTGCCAGCCGCATGGCCGTGGATTCCGTCCGCGACATGATCATGGGCAACAACTCCGAAAAGAAATGTGATCCGGATGCGCCTTTGGTCGAGTGTCTCAAGACCGCGACGGTCTATGCCAATCTCGCAATCCACCACAAGAGCCAGGAAGATTCACGCTGTGCCGGCATGGGCGCAACCTTTACGGGCGCTGCAGTCCACGGCGATCTCCTGGATCTGGTCCAGGTAGGTGACAGTCGCGGCTACCTGTTGCGCAAGGACCAGATCCGGCTGGCAACCAAGGACCAGTCATTGGTTCAGCAACTCGTAGACGTCGGCCAGATCAGTGAAGCGGAAGCTGAGACCCACATGTTTCGCAACGTGATTTTGCAGGCGCTGGGCGCGCAGGGAGACGTCACACCCGTGACGGGCCGCATCCGGCTTCGCCGTGGTGACACGCTGCTGCTTTGTAGCGATGGACTATCAGGAAAGTTGCGTTCAGAAGATATTCAAAATATTGTCGCGAGCAATCCCGATCTGGCGAAGGCTTGCGACGAGTTGATAGCGGAAGCCAACAACCGTGGTGGCGAAGACAATATTACCGTTATCCTGGCGCGCTTTAGTGGAGATGAATTGGATGAGCCCGCCAGCGACAAGATAACGGTGGAACTACCCCTGCTTGAAGACGACAAGACCCTCGATGATACGTACGATCCGGATACCGAGCCCCGGTAGAGATCACTTCCCCAGCCTGGGACCAAGCCATTTTCCATTTCTCATTTCAAACTCTTCATTGGCCATTTGCAGGCAATTCCTTGGCGCGCCAGTCTCTTCCTTCATCAATGCGGCGCACGTAGATAGACGAACCTTCAATGCTCTCAACGCGCACACGTTCGCCAGCTTCCAACGCCGACTCGCCTTCCGCCGGATAGGCCGTCCAGGTAGAACCAAAAACTTTCACTGCGCCTTCCTGCATCGCTCCGCGACTGGAAGAAACTACGGTGCCGATTTTTCCGGGCAGCGAGTCGACGCCGGTACGCAGCGAATCGCCGGTTTTCTCACGGGAAAAATAGTTGACAAAAATTGTGCGTGAGGCCGCGGTAAGACCGCTGGAAACGAGCGCGAAGATTAGAAACTGAATGCCCAGACTACCGACGCCGAGAATTCCCGCGACGGCAGCGGCCAGGGCGCCAATGCCGAACCATAACAAGACAAAGCCCGACGTAAACACTTCAGCGACGATCAGAACCGCGCCGAGTATGGTCCACAAGATCCAATAGAGATTCTCCATTTGGGATCACCCTTTGAGCAGGTTCTTCATTACAAACCAGATATTGGCCGGACGTTCCGCGAGCCGCCTCATAAAATAAGGATACCAATGTTTTCCGTAGGGCACATAGACCCTCATCTTGTAGCCGTCTTTTGCCAGTTGTCGCTGTAGGTCGCGGCGTATTCCATAGAGCATCTGAAACTCGAACGCCGCTTTGGGAATTCCTTCCTTTTGGGAAAACGCGACGGTAGCCTCAATCATTTTTGGATCGTGCGTCGCGATGCCATGATAAGTTCCGCTCGACAAAAGCAACTGCATCACCTTCACATAGTTTTCATCGACATCTTTCTTATCCGGGAAAGCGACCTCCGGCGGCTCGTTGTAGGCGCCTTTGCAGATGCGAATGCGCGCCGGTAGCTTTATCAGTTCCTCAGCGTCAGCGTAAGTTCGCCGCAAGTAGGACTGCAAAACAATGCCTACATCGTTTAAAGCAAACTCGGCGCGCAGGCGTTTAAATATATCGAGCGTTTGCTGCGTGACCGTTGAAGCTTCCATGTCGACCCGAACAAAGTTTCCTCGCCGGACTGCTTCTTCAACTACGGCACGCGCGTTTCGGTAAGCGAGTTCCCGATCGAGTTCCAGCCCAAACTGTGTCAGCTTGATCGAAACGTTTGAGTTGATCCCCGTCT